>JAYTIE010000204.1:0-24933 GCA_043732015.1 Elusimicrobiota bacterium
GTTCGCGGCGAAACGAGCGGAGATTTTTCGCTCGAAACATCCTCCTTCGGTTACCGGGCGCACCTGGTGAGCAACATGACCTCTGGCGCGGTGGAATGGAAAGATGTGGTCGCGAAAGCGGCCGGAACAACCCTGAAGGTCGACACCACGCTGATCAAGGACCGGGCGACCGTTTACATTCGCGATCTTAACGTAACCCTCGCATCGATCGACATCCGCGGCGACGGTGAGATTCGCTCGAACGGCGTGGCCGGCGAAACCGCGTCGCTGCGCCTGCGGACCGCGGAATTCGATATTGAGGATTTCTTCCGTCACCTGAAAGTCACCGTTCCGGACGGGGTCACGCTTCGCGGTCCTGTCTCCGCCATCGTTTCGGTCGATGGATGGACCGGCGGCGGATCGTTCGTCGCCGACATCGACGGATCGAAACTGGACGCCGCTTTCAAATCAACCTTCCGCAAGCAGCCGGAAGCGCCGCTCCGCCTGCTGGCCAGCGGACGCTACACGACGCCCGTGGCCGTCGATCTCTCCTCCCTCCGTCTCGATTTTGGCGGAATCCGCATGAGCGGGCGGGGATCGTACACGCCGGGCAAGGACCGGCCCACGTACACGTTCCGGATGAAGACCAACGCGTTTCCCCTGAAAGCCGCGGCCGATCTGACGCCGATGATTCGGCGCTACGATCCCACCGGCAACGGCGTGATCTCGATGCGCGTCATCAGGGGCGACGACGGGCCCGCGATGTCGGGCGACATCACGCTCATCTCAGCCGGAGCCACCATCGGCGGGTCGATGCTCAGCAAACTGTCGGGAACCATGAAGTTCACCGACGACGCGCTGTCCGCGCCCTCGATCACCGGACGGCTGGACGATTCTCCGCTACTTCTGGATCTGCGCGCGCACCGTTATGGCCAGCGTCCGTTTTTTGAAGCGGATGTCACCGTGGACGAAATCAATCTCGGCCGTTACCTGTCCGTCGCCACGCGGGCGGCCGACGCAAGCGCCGGTCCTTTTGACACGAGCGGCGTTCTGCGCGCCGGACACATCGAGCATCCGCAGTTCAGCGCGGATGATCTCACCATCGAATGGAATCTCTCCGCCATCGGCGCGGAGCCCGCGGCATTGAACGGTCTCGTGAGCTGGCGCCAGGGTCCGGGACATCTGGGCAATGCGCGGGAGATCCTGCTCGTGTCCACCGCGGCCCGCGCGTCCATCGCGCCTCTCATCCTCATTCAGCAGGCCGACGGGGCGGCGTTCTCCGGCATTTCGTTCGAAGCCATCGACAACGACGTCACCTTCTCCGACGGCAAAACCAGAACGGTCTTCTCGCTTCAGTCCGATGACCGCAAAGCGGAACTGAAAGGCACCGCCGGTATCACGCGCCAGGATCCTCTGACCGCGACGCTCGTTCTGCGAACGCCCGCCCGCCGCGCGACTCCCGTCCGGATGACGGTCTCGGGCTCACCCGACGAACCCGTCTTCACAACAATCCCTTCTCCGCAAAACTGAAGAACCCGCCCCGCCCCACCACGAGGTGATCGAGGACCCGGATGTCCAGCGCCCGCGCCGTGGTCCGGATGAGATCGGTGAGCCGTTTGTCTTCGTCGGAAGGATCGGTGTAACCGGAGGGATGGTTGTGTGCCAGGATCACGCCCGCCGCGTGGCGCGCCAGCGCGCCTTCAATGATTCGCCGCGGATAGACCGCGACCTGATCCACGGTTCCTTCGTTCACCACTTCGCTGCCGATGACTTCATTCTGGACGTTCAGGTAGATCGCCATGAACGCCTCGTGGGGAAGTCCCGCGATGCGCAGGCGCGCGTAGTCGGCCACCGCGCCAGGAGAGGAGAGAAACGGCTTGCTTCGCATGCGCTCGGAGAGAACGCTGGTGGCCATCTCGCGCACGAGACGGATCAGCGCGGCCGAGGCCGGGCCGACGCCCGGGACGACGCTGACTTCGGAAGGGGAGGCGTCGCAGACGCCGGCCAGACTGCCGAACGTGCCGATCAGAGACTTGGCCAGCGGTTTGACGTCCCGCCGGCCCACCGAAAAGGTCAGCAGGAGTTCGAGCAACTCGTAATCGCGCAGGCCGGCCGGTGTGGCGAGAAAGCGTTCTCGCAGCCGCGTGCGGTGTCCCAGGTAATGCGGGTCGACGTCCATGAAAGTCCTCCGTTGGGGCGGAGGGACGCCGTTTTTTTAGATGAGAATGGGGATCGCCGTCAGGCGATTACATCAGGGGTTCGATTTCCTTCCAGTTCTGGACGATGTGCTGGAGATCGGAGAGGTTCATCCCCTTGGCCTTGCCCATTTTCTCGTCGCCGTCCTTGCTCACGAAAAAATTCCGCTTCTCGAGAAGAGCGCCCGTGTCCTTGCCGCTCACGATCCAGCGAACGATGCGCATCTTGTTGCATCCGCCGCGGACTTCCTGCGTGATGAGATCCTTGACGACTTTACACTCAATGCTCTTCTCTTCCATGGGGCCCCCTAGGGTAACGGTTCGAGCGACCAGCATCCGAAATTCCCGCGTCAAATTCAACGAGGCACGATCTCCGCCGCGTCGATGCCCGTTCGCGGAAGAAGCCCCTTCGCGATGTACACGGGGCGAATGAGCGTCCGGAGTGCGGGAATCTTCATTCCGAACAGCGCGGCCGCGACGACGCAGAAAATTCCGCCGATGCGGGTCGTGGCGGGCGCGCCGATGTGCTGGGCCGCGAATCCCGCCAGGAGACCGCCCAACGGCGCCACGCCCATCATCGAAGCGACATAGAGGCTCATCACGCGCCCGCGCTTGTCGTCGGGCGCCAGAGTCTGAAGCACCGTGTTGCAGGCGGCCATCATCACCATCACGCCGAAACCCGCCAGAAAGAGCGCGGGCGCCGCCGCGATGACAGAATGAATACAGGAAAACCACACAAGGCCCACCCCGAAGCAGGCCGCACACGCCGCGATGCGTCGGAGCAGTCCCCGCACCGTGTTGCGCCGCGCGAGATAGATGGAGCCCGTCAGCGCGCCGAGGCCCGAGCAGGTCGCCAGAAATCCCATCGTGGTCGCGCCATGCCCCATGATCTCGCGCGCGAAGATCGGCATCAGGACCGTGTAGGGCATGCCGAGAAAACTGACCGCGGCCAACAGGCCGAGCAGAGCTCCGATGGGCGGGAATCCGAACGCGTATTTCAGGCCCTCACGGAATCCGCCGGCCGCTCGCTGGGATACGACCGCGGGTTTCGGCGTCAGGCGGATGAAGAACAGCGACACGAGCACCGCGAGAAAGCTGACGGCGTTCGCCAGGAAGCACGTGGCCTCGCCCGCGACGCCAATCAGGAATCCCGCCACCGCGGGACCGATGAGGCGCGTCACGTTCACGACGGCGGACATCAGCGCAATCGCGTTGGGAAGATCTTCCTTCCGGTCGACGAGGTCCACGACCATGGACTGACGCGTCGGCATGTCGAAAGAGTTCACAATGCCGAAGAACACATTCAGCACGAACACGTGCCACATCCGGATCATTCCGGTGTACACGAGGTAAGCCAGCGTGCCCGCCTGAAGGAGAAGCAGAAACTGCGTGACGATGACGACGCGTCGCTTGTCGAGACGATCGGCCAGGACGCCCGCGATGGGGGACAGGAAGAGCATCGGGATCTGGGCGGCGAAGGTGGAAGCGCCCATCAAGGCCGCCGATCCGGTGAGACGGTAAACGAGCCAGCTCATCGCGAGCTGCTGCATCCAGGAACCGACGAGAGAAAGGCCCTGTCCACCGAGATAGAGGCGGTAATTGCGGGAGCCGAGCGCGCGAAGGGACGAACCGCTTTTCACGGGGCAACAATCATCGATTCTTTTTTCGCTTTCGAGAGGCGTTTGATCGCGGCTTCGCGGATCAGCGCTTCGGACCGGGACATGCCGTGTTCCCGGAACACCACGGCGACGGGCCGCCTTGTCCGCGTGTAAGACGCGCCGCGCCCGGACTGATGCTTGGAGAAACGGGCGTCGACGTCCTTGGAGATCCCCGTGTACAGCGAGCCGTCGGAACAGCGGAGCATATAGACGCTCCATTCACGCGGACCGCCTTCGGCCATTCCGTTGATCATCCGTAGATATTTCTCTTCCACCGGCGCATTATAGCGGCGCGGCGCCGAGGGCGGGGGATCAACCTTCCCCACGCAACAAGTATGATTGAGCCATGGACCTTCTGAACGAAGCCATCGCCCGGTTCCACGAGGAATTCAAACAGGCCGCCACCGTCGGCCTGAAGGAACCCACTCCCGTCACGCTGGCCACGTCAGGCAAGGACGCGCGCCCCACCATCCGCACGGTTCTCCTGAAGAGCGCGGACGCGCGTGGATTCGTTTTCTTCACCAACCTGGAAAGCCGCAAGGGCCGCAACATGACGGAAAATCCCCGGGCCGCCCTTTGTTTCTATTGGGGTCCGCTCGAGAAGCAGGTCATCGTGGAAGGCGACGTTGAGCACGTCTCCGACGCGGAAGCGGACGCCTACTGGGCAACCCGCCCGCGCGACAGCCAGATCGGCGCGTGGGCGTCGCTTCAGTCCCGTCCCCTGAAAGGGCGGGGTGAGTTCCTGACGCGCATCGCCACCTTCACGGCCAAATTCGGTCTCAGCGCCGTTCCCCGTCCTCCGCACTGGACGGGACTCCGCGTCGTTCCGGACCGGATCGAATTCTGGAAAGGAATGACGTTCCGCCTGCACGAGCGAACGGTGTACGAGAAGGGAACGTCGGGCTGGAATCGTTCTCTCGTCTTCCCGTAAGAGCGGACCAGGATGACCGCCGTCGCGAACTTTCACATCCGGGACTCGGTGACCGCCGTCGCTTTGACCGAAATCCTCCGGGGCCTGAGCGCGCTGCCCGCGCACGCGTCCGGCGACAGCGGCTGGATCTCACTCTATCCCCAGCTGGGGGACCGCAACGAAGCCGATGGCGTGTTCGAGTTCACCCGCGTGCTCTCTGGCGCCCTTCACGCGCCGGTCTTCGGATTCTTCATCGACCGTGAGGCGTTCCGCTTCTGGCTCTTCGACGACGGACGCGCGCTGGAAGCGTACTCGTCGCTCGATCCCGGAACGGCCAATCCCGAAGTCCTGATTCCTTTCTGCCGGACCGGCGTCACCGCTGCGGACCTGGCGGAGGTCCTGCGCGAGAAGCGAACCCAGCTTCAGGCGGATGTTCGCGGATTTCTCATCGAGTGGCAGAAGCACCGCGACGACCTGCGCGCCCATCTGACGAAAATGAACCCGCCCGGCCTCGCGTCACAGCTGCGGGAATTCGACGAGCGCTCGTCCCAGATGAACACGGACTCGCCGGCCGATCCTGCGGACCTGGCCGCCGATCTGGGGGATCTTCTGGGCCTGCTTCCCGGTCTCGCGCGCCTCAACTTTGAATCCATTGAAGACGGTCGCGGCCCGCTGGGCACCACGCGCCTTGTTTGAAGAGATCCCCATGAAACGTTTCTCGCTGATTCTCGTGGCGCTCGCTGTCACGCCGAAGCCAAACGGGTTTTACACGACCTCTATGGAGGGAACCCACCGGACCGACTAATGTCGGAGCATGTCAGAAGACGTTTACACCTACCGCTCGATCTGGATCTCGGACACCCATCTCGGAACCCGCAATTGCCAGGCTGATCTCCTCCTCGATTTCCTGCGCCGCAACGACTCGCAGTATCTTTACCTGGTCGCTGTCCGCCTACCTGAAACACAAGGTGAAGAACGCCGTCAGTTTCATATCCACCTATGAGGGAACCGTCGCGGATTCCGCGCGGCGGCATGGTGTTGATGGCGTTATCTGCGGTCACATCCACAAAGCAGAGATGAAAATGATCGATGGAAGAACCCGCAGTCGTGGCGGTGGCGTCATGAACGCGCCCACCGTGCTCCCCGCGCGCGCAGGAACGTTTGGAGCGGTGAGCGGGCCCAGAATCATCTTTGCTCCGTTTCGGCCGGCAGCGGGCACGTACGGGCCGCTGAAGCGATCCTGGATGCGATCCAGTCAACGTTGCCGCTCGCGCGCGCGGTGCATGTGAACGTTCTCGAACACGCGCGGCCCCGATTCCGCCGTCTTTACGAAGACGGGTATTCCTTTCTTGTGAATCGCGCGCCTGGCGCGTGGGCGCAGATGTACCGCTGGACAGATCGCGATGGCGTGTCCGAAGATCCGATTCTCAATCGCATCCAGCAAAAACAGATTTCCGGTTTTCTCAATTACGTCCGGCGCTTTCGACCGGACCGGATTGTCGCCACGCACTTCCTGATTCCCCAGCTGCTCGAAGCGCTTCCGGTGTCCGCGCTGTTCGAATCCCCGTCCCGAATCGGAATTATCACGTCTGGGCGTTCAGCTTCGTCTTCTTCGCCTTTCACCTGCCCTTCTTCTGGAACGCGCCCTGGACCTGGCGCAACGAGCTCCGCGTCATCGGCGCCTACGACATCTTCCGGGTTGTTGAGGATTTCCTGTGGTTCGTCCTGAACCCGCACTTCGGCTGGAAGCGGTTCGGACCGAAGGAAGTCTGGTGGCACCGCCGCTGGTTCTTCGGTCTGCCTTTCGATTATTGGCTTTTGATCGGTCTTGGCGGCCTGTTTCTGTTGCTGTCCGTCACACCGGACGTCGCGCTCCCGCTTCACTGAAGGGCCAAAAACCCGTTTCTTTCGCTTGTTGGGCCGGTCCGGACCCCTTCCGGACCCCCGATCCGACGGGATTTCAGACCCGGAACAGGCCTGAAAAATGGTAAATAGGACGTCCGCAACGCGCGGGTACCTACCTGTCTCAGGTTCAGCGTATAACCGACTCAAGTTCCCGTTTCGTTTCATCATCTTCGCTTCGTTCCGCCGGATCGTTCTACGCCCCGGTGACCGTCGCGGTATTTAAAAAGGGCTTCGACCATGACCGTTCCTCGCAGACAAGACATTCGCAACATCGCCATCATCGCCCACGTCGACCACGGGAAGACGACGCTCGTCGACGCCATGCTCAAGCAGACGGGTGAGTTCAAGGTGAAGGCGACCGACGCGCAGGACACGGTGATGGACTCCAACGACCTCGAGCGCGAGCGTGGAATCACGATTCTCGCGAAGAACACCTCGGTCGTCTTCCAGGGCGTCACGATCAACATCGTCGACACGCCCGGCCACGCCGACTTCGGCGGCGAAGTGGAACGCATCCTGAACATGGTGGACGGCGTCCTCCTGCTCATCGACGCGTTCGACGGCCCCATGCCCCAGACCCGCTTCGTTCTCAAGAAATCCCTCGAACTCGGCCTCTGCCCGATCGTGGTCGTGAACAAGATCGACCGCGACGGAGCGCAGCCGCACGTCGCGCTCGACCGCACCTTTTCGCTGTTCGTCGACCTCGGCGCCACGGATCCGCAGCTCGACTTCCCGATCGTCTACGCCTCGGGCCGCAAGGGCACCGCGACGCTGGATCTCCAGATGCCGCACGCCGACCTCGGTCCGCTGTTCGAAACCATCGTGAAGCACGTCCCGGCGCCCGCGGCCGAAGTGGACTCGCCGCTCCAGATGCTCGTGACCATTCTCGGCCACGACAACTTCCTGGGACGCATCGCCATCGGCCGAATGCTGAAAGGCCGCATGAAGAAGAACCAGCAGATCACGCTCGTCAAGCGCGACGGCTCGAAAGCCAACTTCCGCATCACCAAACTTCTCCGCTACGCGGGCCTCGCGCAGTACGAAATCGAGGAAGCGCTCGCGGGCGACATCATCACCGTTTCGGGCGTGGAAGACGCCAACGTGGGCGATACCATCGCTTCCGTCGAGAATCCGGTCGCGGTTCCCGCGATGTCCATCGACGAGCCGACGCTCGCCATGGACTTCATGGTGAACGACAGCCCGTTCGCCGGCCAGGACGGAACGTTTCTGACCTCGCGCCACCTGCGTGAACGCCTGATGCACGAACAGGAAATCAACGTCGGTCTCCGCATTGAAGAAATCGCCAACACGAGCACCTTCCGCGTGGCCGGCCGCGGCGAACTGCATCTGTCCATTCTCATCGAAACCATGCGCCGCGAAGGATTCGAACTTGCTGTTTCGAAGCCGGAAGTGATCGACAAGATCGATGAGAAGGGAAACAAGACCGAGCCTGCCGAACATCTGATCATCGACATCGAGGAACAGTATCAGGGCGCCGTCCTGGAATGCCTGGGCGTTCGCGGCGCGGACATGAAGGACATGAAGCTGGAAGGCAACCGCATGCGGATGGAATACATCATCACCGCGCGCGCGCTGATCGGCTTCAAGTCGGAATTCCTGACTCAGACGCGCGGCTCCGGCCTCATGCATCACAGCTTCTACGGTTATGTGCCGAAGAAGCCGGGCGAGCGGACGCGCGCCAAAGGCGTTCTGATCGCGCTGGAAGGCGGCACGACCACCGCGTACGCGATGGAAAGCACGCAGGAACGCGGACAACTCTTCGTCGGCGTGAACACGCCGGTTTACGCAGGCATGGTCGTGGGCGAAAGCGCCCGCGACAACTCTCTCACCGTGAATCCCTGCAAGAAGAAGGCGCTCACCAACATGCGCGCCTCGGGATCTGACGACGCGGCGATTCTCACGCCACCCCGTATCCTCAGCCTCGAACAGTGCATCGAGTTCATCGAAATCGACGAGCTCGTTGAAGTCACCCCGAAGAACCTGCGCATTCGCAAGAAGCAGCTGGTTCCCCACCTCCGCAAGCGCGAAGAAAGCCGGAGCTGACCCAGATCAATTGAAGAAGCCGCCCTGGAGTGCGGCTTCTTGCCTATTCAAAGGCTTGAATAACTCGCTGAAAAGGGAGTTTTTGGGCGCTTTTTGAATGGGGAGTCGCGAAAGGTGGGAGAAGCGAGAATTGAGCGCGGGAATCCGCGGATCTGCCGAACAAAAAAACACTCAAGAAATCTGTCCGCGATCGAGATCAAACGAGGCGGGAAAACAGGTGAAACCTTTCGCTCAATTCAGCGCCGCAGTCCAAACAACTTCAATCAAACCAGCGGCAAAAATTAAAATCCAAACCATCAATGTCGCCTGAAAAAGCAAAAGCCCCTCCACAGACGGCGAGGGGCTTTGTGCTTTGTTCGAAAGACCTATCTTTTCTTTTTCTTTTTCGCTGCTGCTTTTTTCTTTTTCTTCGCTGCCATGGTTATCACCTCCGCATAAGAGTATGAATCGATCAGCGAGACGATTATGCGTGGGAAATCATGTGAGATGCAAGAAGTTCTTTAAAATCAATGTGTTTTTCAGCGGCCGAAAAACGTCTTCCACTTCAATGCCATGCGCAACATGGAGGCTTCCGTTGTCCGTTCCGCGATGCGATCGATGTCGATCCATGCGAGATCATGCGACTCTTCTCCGACGGTAAATTCATTTTCCGGCGCGCGAAACGCAAACCGAATGTCGTAATGGAAATGCGCCGGTTCTTTTTCCCGGGCCGGAATTGGGTGCACATCCAGGTCAAAAATATTTTTTGATGCCGGGACCAGATTTTTGATGCCGGACTCCTCTTCAGCCTCGCGAAGAGCAACCCGGAACGTATCTGGATCGCCATCCGCATGTCCGCCAAGTTGGAGCCAAAGGTTCAATTTTCGGTGATGGGTCAACAAAACGCGCTTCCCCGTTGTGTCCACCACCCACGCTGAACCCGTCACATGACCTTCCAAATAAGTCCGTTCAAAACATTCCGGGTGCGTCGAAACGAACGCGCGGATTTTTTTCGCGGACTCCATTTCGGTCTCGTTGAAGGGCTGATAGCTGTCTAATTTTTCAAGCAGCAAAATGCCTGAATTCTGTTTGAATTTTTTGGGTGGAATGCCGTAGTTCAGATAGGTCTCCTGACGGGATATTAGCGTATCCGCACGGGGTGTCTTTTCACCCCAAAAATGGCATCTTTGGGCCTGTCCCACCTGATCAAAAAACGAAAGGAAACCCCAATGAAACGCGTCGTTAACTTTTACGCCGGACCGGCCGCTTTGCCGCTTCCGGTGCTTGAAAAAGCCCAGAATGAGCTGATTGATTATGCCGGATCGGGCATGTCCGTTCTGGAACTCAGCCACCGGTCTTCCCAATTTGAAGCAATCAATAACCGTCTGGAGAGCTCGCTCCGCCGTTTGATGAAGATTCCGGACAATTACGCCGTCATCTGGATCGGCGGCGGGGGAAGCGGCCAGTTTTCCATGGTTCCCATGAACCTGGGGCTGCCGGGCAAGCCCGTGGACGTCATCAATACGGGCACCTGGTCCAAAAAGGCCCTGACCGAAATCAAGAAATTCGCGACGGCGAACAACGCCGGCACCAGCGAAGCCGTGAAGTTCATGCGCCTTCCGACCGCCGCCGAGATGACGTTCGATCCGGAAGCGTCTTTTGTCTATCTCTGCTCCAACAACACGATTGAAGGCACGCAGTGGCGCACCTATCCCGACACAGGCGCCGTGCCGCTGGTCGCCGACATGACCTCCGACATCATGAGCCAGCCGCTCGATGTGTCGAAGTTCGGCGTAATCTTCGCCGGCGCGCAGAAGAACCTGGGCCCCGCGGGCGTCACCGTCGTCATCATCCGCAAGGATCTGGCGGAGCGCGCGTCGGACAAGATTCCGACCATGCTGCAGTACCGCACGCACATCAAGGAAAAGTCGCTCTATAACACGCCGCCCGCATTTTCGATGTACATGACCATGCTCGTCCTGGAATGGATGGAGAAGGAAGGGGGCGTCGCGGCGTTCTACCAGCGCAATCAGCAGAAGGCGAAGCTCCTTTACGACGTGATCGACGCCGGAGACTTCTACAAATGCCCCGTCATCGCGGATCGCTCTCTCATGAACGTCGTTTTCCGTATCAAGGGCGGCGACGAAGCGTTGGAAAAGAAGTTCAACGCTGAAGCAACCGCGGCAGGCCTCATCGGTCTCGAAGGCCACCGCTCGGTCGGCGGTCTTCGCGCGTCCATCTACAATCTTCAAACGTCCGAAGGCGTCGCCAAGCTGGCGGGCTTCATGACCGACTTCGCCAGAAAAAACCAGTAAGAACCTAATAGCCGTCCGGGAGGACATCATGAGCAAGGAATTCGTCACAATCGTCGGAGCATCCGGCCACATTGGCCGCGCCGCCGCAGAAATCCTGCTTGCGAAGGGCCACAAGGTTCTGGCGGTCGCCCGGGACCTCGACCGGCTGAAAGATCTCGCCGACAAGGGCGCTGAAATCCGCAGCACGGACGTCAGCGATCCGAACGACACCGCCAGCGCCTTCGTCGGCGCCCGCGCCGCGTTCGTCCTCATCCCGCCGAACCCGACCGCGATCGACATTCGCGCCGAGCAGAACGCGATGGCCGACAGCCTGGTGGCGGCGATCAAAGCCTCTGAAATCACCCACATCGTTGCCCTCAGCAGCATCGGCGCCCATCAAGGAACCCAGATGGGCCCGGTCAACGGGCTTTTCGACTGGGAAAAGAAGCTGCGCACGCTGTCCGGCGTGAACATTCTTATCCTCCGGCCCTCCTATTTCATGGAAAACCTGCTCGTGAATCTGGGCATGATCCGCGACGCGAAGATGATGGGCACAGCGCTCCGCGCGGACGTCCGTTTCCCGGCGATCGCCACCCAGGACATCGCCGCCGCGGTCGCGGAGGCGCTCGCGAACCCGACTTTCAGCGGCGTGACGGTACGCGAACTGCACGGGCAGCGCGACATCACGATGGAAGAAGCCCGCTCCGCCATCGCGAAAGCAACCGGCATCCCGGACCTCAAATACGTTCAGTTTCCCTATACCGACGCGGAGAAGGCCATGGTCGGAATGGGACTGTCGGCGGACTACGCCCGTCTCCTGATCGAGATGACGCGCAGCATGAACGACGGCATCATGAAACCCAGCCAGTCCCGCACCACGGCGTCCACGACGCCCACGTCGATTGAGCAATTCGCTGGAATCTTCGACACCCTCCTCAAAGCGCCTCCGGCCCCGGCCAAAGCGGGCCGGTAACACATCCTTTGACGACCACGACCGATCAAGCAACCGCCACTGCTCCCTGCCCGAGCTGCGGCCCGGCCTTTTCTCCCGCCTCGCGGCTGGAGATCTTGCGCGGTCAGTCGGTCATCCTGTGCCGCACCTGCGGCATTTATCAATCGCATCCTTTTCCAAACAACACGGCGTCCTTTTACCAGGAAGCCTATTATTCCCGTCAGAAAAGCCGGCGATTCGCCGCCGTGCTTGAACTCGGCATCCGCTGGTTCCGGTGGGAACGCGCCTGGAACCTCAACCGCCGCTACGGCAAGGGGCGCGTGCTGGACGTGGGTTGCGGCCGCGGCCTGATGCTTCACTTCCTTCAGGAAAGGTTTGGGTGGGAAGTCCAGGGAACGCAGATCTCGAAGACCGCCCATGACTACGCGACAAACGTTTTGCGCGTTCCCGTTTTTCTCGGAAGCCTGCCCGATATGCCGGAGGGAAAATCTTTTTCCGTCGTCACGATGTACCACGTTCTCGAGCACCTCGTGGATCCCGCCGGTTACCTGGCGGAAATACATCGACGGCTTGAGAAGAATGGAGCCTGCCTGATTGAAGTCCCGAACACGACTAGCCTCATGGCGGGCCTGACGAGGGACAATTGGTTTGGGTGGGACCTGCCGTATCACACCTTTCACTTCAATCCGGTGTCGCTGACACGGCTGCTCGAACAGCAGGGCTTCATCGTGGAAGGCGTGAATCACTGGTCGGGGGAATTCAACACGTTCGGAGTTCTGCAGTCGTTCCTCAACGTCGTGTTCGGC
Source organism: Elusimicrobiota bacterium (assembly GCA_043732015.1). GTDB lineage: Bacteria > Elusimicrobiota > Elusimicrobia > F11 > F11 > JBBRXR01. Next base: position 12,743 of record JAYTIE010000204.1, read on the forward strand.
GAGAAGGACTATCTCTTCCGCCTGCTCCAGAAGAAAGCGCGCATCGGCCAGCGGCCGCTGGCAGCTCTCTCTTGTCTGTTTCTCGCCACGGTGCTGGGACCTGTTGCGCTCCTCGTGGCCGCCGGCGGCGCCGCCCTTGGCCGCGGGGAAGTCATCCGGGTTTTTGCCCGGAAAAAATCCGCCTGATCAACGCCTAGGAAGTTCTGGCTTCCTTTCGCGCCACCAGAAGAATCTCGCAACCCCACCGCCCGTTCCTGAACGGGTAATGAATCATGTAGAGGCGCGTCAGCTCAAAGAAGCGGTCAATCCAAGTTGACAAGCGGGAATATTCCCACGCGCTCTGTTGCGTGCTGATCTTCGTGCGCTCTTCCGGCGCCGCCTCCGCCATGGCCGGCCTCGGAAACAGCCGGGTATAGACGCGCCGCATCAGCCAGAACAGCGGAAAGCTGCAATCCCATTCGCTCATGACCCGGAAGCCGTTGCGTTCCAGCATCGCGCGGAATTCCGGCCGCCGGTACCGGCGGTAGTGGCCGTAGAATTCGTCATCCCATCGCCACTCGACAGGATTCACCGGCACGGTGATCACAAGATGACCGCCGGGCGCGATATTTTTGGCCACGCCCCGAAGAAACGCCTCATCATCCTTGACGTGCTCGATCACGTCCATGAGGAAAACCGTTCCCGCCGGCGGGATCTGCAACTGGAAAAGGTCTCCCTGCATCACGCGGACCTCTGGGAACGGCGCCAATGCCTTCTTCGCCTCGGCCAGCGCCTCATTGGAGAAGTCCACGGCCGTGCCGGCCCACCCTTTGGCGGCGAAGTGCGCCGACACGTCGCCGGCGCCGCACCCGGCGTCCAGAAACGGCCCCGACATCCCGTGCTCGTCAACGAGGCGGTCGATGAGATGCAGCATGTAGATCTTCCAGGCTTTGAAATTGGCCATGTCAGCGGGGCTCCAGGCGATACAGCGCGTAGTTTTTGTCTTCGGTGATCAGCGTCCAGTGTCCGGCGGCGAGATACAGGTCCAGCCCCGGCGTGCTTTTGTCCGCGCAGAGATGCGTGATGCCGCCCCCGATCAGCTTCGCGGAGAACGACGCCCGACTCTGCTGGCGCGCATCCCACCAGGTCGTGGTCAGCACGCCGGCGCCGCCCTGAACGAATGCGCGGGGGAAATAGAACAGATACTCGGGGTATCCGTCCAGTAACAAAATGCGCGCCGTCTCCGGCGTGTACGTCCGGACCATCGCCAGAGATTCCGCGTGACGAACGTAGCGGCCGAGATAGGACGCGTTGGATTCTCCACTGAAGAGCCGGGTGAGCCCGGCCTTGTATTGCCCCCGCGCCTGGACGAACGAAACGCCCACGCTGACCGCCAACAGCGCGCCGATGACGACGCGAACGGCCCGGACCTGCCGCGACGCCGCGTCCATCGTGGCGGCGAACAGAATGAATGAAACCGCCAGCGGGAAATAGAGATACCGCGTCTGCTGGGAACCGGCGAACCACAGCAGGCCGAACATCGCGGCGATAGACGCCGGCAGCGCCACTTTCTTCCACGGACAAAAGAACATGAGCAGCGGCAGGAATGCGAGGAAGACGGGGCCCACCGGGTAATCGAACGGTTGGAAATGAAACGTGAGGTTCCACGGAAGCATCAGCGCGGCGACCAGTCCCTTGCCCACGCCGTAAGAGGAAGCGACGCTTTCAAGGCCCGCGACGCGACCCGCTTCCAGGCCCGCGCCCCCGAACCAGCGGTAACCGAGGGGAAAGACCGGGTTGCCGGTTTTAATCCAGGCCCGCACGGCCCAAGGCACGTACAACGCGAAGACCGCCGACAAAAAAAGGACCGCCTCACGAAGGACCGACGACGGATTAGCGCCTTCACGCCACCGCGCGAGAAAGAAAATGCCTGCCAGCAGAATCGCGTAGGCAATCGTGAACGCGCGCGAGGCGCCGACCACGCCGGCCGACAGCGCGCTGGCCGCCAGCGCCGTCAGCCCGCCGCCCCGCTGGTAGCGAAGGAATCCCTCCAGGGAAAGAAGAAGGAAGAACAGGGTCAGAGTGTCGATCATGGCCGTTCCCGCCTGAATCACGATCGCCGGAACGCCGCCGAAAACGGCGACGGCCCAGAGCGGCCACGGGCGCTCCGCGTAACGGAACGCGATCCGGTAGAGCAGAATCAAAGAACCCACGTGAGCCAGAAAGACGAAGGTCTTCACGAACAACGGACCGGTGACCGCAAAGCCCGCGAGGAAAATCATGTGGAAGAAAAGCGGGTACTTGTCGGGGATGCTCCATTCGAGGTTGGCCATCGAGTGCTGCGCGAGGTACATCCGCGGCAAAACAAGATGGTAATGAAGCGCGTCCGATTCACTTCCGCCGTAGGGCATCTGCAGGGTTCCCCCGAGGAGAATCAGCGCCGCTCGCAGCACGATGGCGGCAACTAGTCCTTTCTCGACGAGAGAGCCCGCACGCAACCACGACGTGGACGCGCCCACCCAGCGCCGAAGGTCCCGAATGAACGGGGCCGCGCCCGCCGCGAGAATACCCATCCAGAGCGTAAGAAACACGCCGCTGTACACGCCGCCGGCGATCCCAAGGCCGAGCGTGCCCATTGCGATCGCCACTGCCGCGACGAGCCACGACAGCAGCCGGCGGGACTCCGGTTCAGCGTCGGGAATCAACCGTTCAAGCGCGCGATGGGCCAGCGAACCAGCGGTGAGAAGCGCGACCGCCGACAAAAAAACATTCAGCCCATTGAGGAAGGAATCTCTCACAGGTGCTTGGCCAGAAGCGCGGCATAGTACTTCACGAAAATGGCGACGGCCCAGGTGATGGACGACCAGAACAGGGCCACATGACCTTTTCTCATTTCACAGACTCCAGCTTGATTCTCTTGAGCGCCGCGAGCGCGCGCTCGCGGGCGAATGGATGGTTCACGATTGGCGCCGGATAATCTTTTCCGAGGCGCACGCCCGCTGAGGCCAGCACGTCCTGCGGCGCTTCCCAGGGGCGGTTTATCCATTTCAACGGCATCCGGGACAGTTCCGGCACCCACCGGCTCACATAGCGGCCTTCCGGGTCGAACTTCTCGCCCTGAAGGGTGGGGTTGAAAATCCGGAAGTAGGGGGCGGCGTCGGCGCCGCATCCGGCGGCCCATTGCCAACCCAGCGTGTTGTTCGCGAGATCGGCATCCACCAGCGTGTCCCAGAACCAGCGGGCGCCTTCGCGCCAGTCGACCAACAGATCCTTTACAAGGAACGACGCCGTGATCATCCGAACGCGGTTGTGCATCCATCCCGTGTTCCACAGTTCACGCATGCCCGCGTCGACAATGGGATAACCGGTGAGCCCTTTCTTCCAGCACTCCAGGCCCGCTCCATCTTTCAGCCAGGGAAATTTATCGTAGGCGGGCCGCAGCGCGGAGACCGGCGTGTCTGAAAAATGATGAAGGAGGTGCTGCGCGAACTCCCGCCACGCGAGTTCCTTGTGAAAACGGTCCGCGGAACGGGCGGCGGAAGGCCGGCCGCGGCGCGCCTCGGCCAGAAGGGCAAGCGCTTCCCGAACGCTGATCTCTCCGAAATGGAGAGAGGGAGAAAGGCGCGACGTTCCTGGTTGCGCCGGAAAGTCGCGCGCGGAGTCGTAATCATCCACCGCGTTCTCAAGGAATCGGGTCAATGTCTTTCGCGCCTCAGGCTCGCCCGGCGTCCATGCGCTTCGCAAACCCTTGTCCCAGCCGATCGTGGGTAGAAGCTTAAGATCCGCCAGTCGCTCCGTGTCAGGCCAGGCTTTGGGTAACGGGATTTTTTTGGGCGCGGATAACGGACGCGCTGCGGGAGGAAGAGACGACCACGCATTCCAGAAGGCGGTGAAGACCTGATACGGTTTACCGGTTGCCGTCAGAACATCGCCGGGCTTTCGCACCAACGCGCCCAGAAAACCCCGCACAGCGATTCCCGCCGCCATCAATTCCTTCACAACAGCCGCGTCCCGCGCGTCCAGCGCGGGTTCGTGACGGCGGTTCAAGAACACAGCCTCAGCGCCCGTTTCTTTCGCCAGGCCTCGAAGAACTTCCACGGACGGACCCTGCCTGACGATGAGCCGGCTCCCCAGGCGCTGAAGCGAACGGTCCAGGGATTCAAGCGAATGGTGAAGCCACCAGCGACTCGCGGCCCCGGGCGCCCAGGAAGCTTCTTCCTCCGGAGACCAGATGAATACCGGGACTACCGGTGTTCCCGTTTCACAGGCCGCGGCCAGAGCCGGATTGTCCGACAGCCGGAGGTCGCCGCGAAACCAGACGAGCGAGGCCCCCGGCACGGGTTAGAACTGAACTTTCGGCGCCGCCTTGGCGCCCTCTTCGGCCTTGAAGTAAATCTCTTTCTTGTCGAACCCGAACAGACTGGCCGCGATGTTGCTCGGAAAGCGGCGCACCTGAACGTTGTAGTCCTTCACCGTTTCATTGAAACGCATGCGCTCGACGGCAATCCGGTTTTCGGTTCCGGATAGCTCATCCTGCAGCGACTGGAAGTTCTGATTCGCTTTCAAGTCCGGATATCGTTCGGCGACGACCAGGAGGCGCGAAAGCGCCCCGGTGAGCTGCTGATCGGCTTCAATTTTCCCGGCCATCGTCGTGGCGCCCGCCAGCTTCGCGCGGGCGTCAGCCACGTGGTCAAAAATCTCTTCTTCATGCTTCGCGTAGCCTTTTACGGTCTGAACGAGGTTCGGAATGAGGTCCGAGCGCCGCTGCAGAACGTTCTCGACCTGCGCCCAGGAATTCGAGATGTTCTCGTCAGCCGAGATCAAACTGTTTCGCGCTCCTACGAGCGACATGCCCAAGACCGCCGTGATCAACAGAACCACTCCCACCGTGATCAAAAGTCCTTTCTTCATCTTTTCCTCCTTCCTTAGGACGCGGGATACGCGTCCACAAACCGAACAAGCGTTTCCAAACCTGCAATGATTCTCGGAAAAAAATTGGAGGCCTGAGGCGGGCGGCGCCCCTGACGCATCTGCCACACGAGCTCCCACGCGTCCACATCGATGGACACGCGGGACTGTAACGCCTGGATGACGTCCAGCGTCGCCGCCGGAACGTCCATCTTCATCAACCGCAGCGTGGCGCGAAACAGCGCGGCAAAAGATGACAGGGTTCGCGCGGCGGCGTCTTCTTCCGCCTCGGGGCGTCCGCCCGTCGACAGGTACGCGCGGCGAAGCAAAAGCAATTTCGATCTCAGTTCGAATTCGAGCTGGTGCCGGAGCTCGCCCGGATTGGAATCAATTTTTGAAATCCATCCGGATTCACCGTGAAGTATCCGGTGACGGGCTTTGATGTCCTGAAATTCGATCGGGAAAACATCCTGCGACCGCTCCACTTCTTCAAACGAAACAACCAGGGGCGCCGGTTGGCCGCCCTTCACCCAGTCGCGCATTGGAATGGCGATCCGGGCCAGCGTGTCGGGGTCCGCGCGGGTCACGACCAGCATGAGATTCAAATCGATGTAGCGATGCGTCTGATGGGCCGCTGCGGCGGAACCATAGAGAAGCGCCGTCCGGAGATCCGGTCCCAGCGCGAGCACAAGCTTTTCCACAAGACGTTCAGGCGTCAGCATGACACTCACTTTACCATCCACGGGACGAACCGCCACCACCGGAGGAGCCGCCGCCAAAGCCACCGAAGCCGCCGAACCCGCCTCCCGATCCGCCCCCGAAGCCGCCGCCCCCGCGGCCGCCGGTCAGCAAAAGCAACAGAAGCCAGGGATTCTTCGCGAAGACGATGATGGCGATAACGAACAGAAGGACGGTAACCCACCCGGGCAGCGGCTGCGCGGGCGCGGGGCCCGCGGGAAGCGCGCCGGTGAGCTGGACTCCGCGATCGGCGGCGATGACGCCCAGGATGGACCCAGCGACGCGGACCACGCCGCCGTCGTAGTCTCCTGCGCGAAAATAGGGGAGCGCCGCATCCAGGATCCGGCCTGTTTTTGCGTCGGGCAGAATGGCTTCAAGTCCGTAGCCCACTTCGATGCGGGCATGCCGGTCCTCGACAGCCAGAAGGAAGAGCACGCCATCGTCTTTCTTTTTCTCTCCAATGCCCCAGGCCTTGAACAGCCGCACCGCGGCGTCTTCAACCGTGTTTCCATCCAGCGTCTTCACGGTGACCAGCGCGACCTGCGCGCCGGTTTTCTCTTCCAGTTCACCGGAGAGCGCTTCCAGACGTTGCTCGACGGGGGGACTGAGAACGCCGGCGTCATCGGTTACATAACCATCAGGATGGGCGGGAACGGCGGCGTGGACGGGAGAGAGAAGAAGGAAGAGAAACGCGAACCGCGTCAGCGTTCGCGCCACCAGGCGCATGTCTACTGAACCGGCGCGAGGCGAAGGCTGGCGAGCGCGATCTCGGCCTGAACGAACGGATTTTGTTCCGTCGCCAGCCGGGACTGGATGATGCCGTAATCCTCGGGAGATCCATAACGGCCGAGCGTCCAGTAGGCCATGGCGCGCGCGGGCCAGTCCGGATCATTGATCCGGCTCATGAGGATCTGGCGAGCGGACGGATCCCCGAATTTCGCCAGCACTTGAAGAGCGTAAATCTGAATGGCCGGTGATTCGTCGCTGCCCGACTGCGCCGCCACCGACGGAAGCGCAGATTTGAAACGCCCGATCTCGATTCCTTCCAGGGCGCCCATGCGGACCGTGGCGTTGCGGCTGTTCAGCGCATCCTGAAACAGGTACGCGTCGTTTTCGTCGCGCTTGTAGGCGATCGCCAGCAGCGCGGTCGCGCGGATCAGGCCGTTTTTCTCTTCGGCAGCCATGCGGCGGATTTCCGCCTGAAGAATGGGATCGTTCGTTCCGCCCAGGCCTTCAACGAGCAGATAGGAAAGCTGCGAGTAACGGACTTTCAGCGCGAAGCCGGTCGGCGTGACCATCTGGTTCAGTTCGGAGAGAACCGGATCCTGCTCCTGGATCGGATCCAGTTTCGATTCGAGACGGTTCTTCATCAGCTGGAGAAGTTTGGAATTGATCTGCGCGGCGGCCTGAAGGGACGCCGGAATGCGCAACTGCGGCGGAACAATGATGAGGGGTTCCAGCTCCACCACCTGATCCTTCCCAAGCGTGTACTTCACTTCATCGTTGTCCTTCCATCCCTTGCTCGAAGGGGAATAGGAAACCTTTTCGCCTTTCTTTGAAATCAGCTTCAACGCGGAGACCGCGAGCTCGGCCTGAACAAAATCGTTTTTCGTCTCGCGGTTCATGTAGGTCACGAGCTTCGTGTAGTCGTCGGGATTGGCGTAATCACCGAGATACCGGGCGGACATCGCGCGAATCACCCAGGAATCGCTGTCGAGCCCGGCCCACAATTCGTTGATTCCCTTCGGATCACCGAGTGAGAGAAGCGCCTGCGCCGCCCAGACGCGCATGAGGGGAGACCAGTCGCGTTGCACCGACATCTGAAGGAGCGGCAACGCGTCCGGCTGCTGCCAGATCTGGATCGCTTCGATCGCGGCAAACCGGATGCCGACCTTGCTGTCCAGCAGCGCTTCCTTGAAATACCGTTTGTGGGCGGGATCGTAAACGCTGGCCAGGGTCACCAGCGCCTCCGCTCTCACTTTTGGATCGCGGGACCATTGAACGAATTCGATGAGACGTTTCCGAAGGTCCTTGTCCTGGATGATCTTGAACGCTTCGACGACGGCCACGCCGAAATCCAGGTACCGGATCTTGATGCGGAATCCGGCGGGCGTGGCAAAGGTCACGATTTGATGAAGCGACGTGGAGGCGTAGTCGTCGGGAGAAATTTTCGTCTTGTCGGCGCGGTCCTGAAGATCGATGAGCGCCTGGGCAATGCCGTTGCGGCCTTCAACGGACGCGGGAGACACGGGACCGCTGGTGACCGTGATGCCGGCCGGGGCGTCCCCGGCGACGAAGACCAGACACGCCATCAGAACAGTCAGTGAACCGAAGGTGCGCGGGAAAGAGAAACGCAGGTTAATCATGATCACCCGATTCTATTCCCTTTTTCCGTCGGACGCCACGTTCGCACGCGATTAAAACGCGATGGTTTCTCGCGGCGCTGGCAGATACCATTCGCCGGAAAACATCTGAACGGAGAGCGCGTCGGGCATCTGTGAGCGATCAAGGGATCCGGCGTCCGGAAACACCGCAATCTGAGGCTGAATGAGACCGGCGATCTCGGAGGCGGCCGCCGCGTCCGAGAAGCGTGGGAACAAGGCGATGTAAACGGTCTTGGCATCGTCCCGGAGGCCATAGACGAATTCACGCACCGGCGCCAGGTCCGCCACGCCCGGCAGGACCAGGAGGTTGCGCCCGTTATCGAACTCAAGCAGATAGCCATTCACGGTCTCGCCTGCGGCGCCGCGGCTTTTGACGGCGCTCACGAAGGCGAACCCCTTCCCCTTGTTCAGCATGAGGCGCTGTCCCGTGGACAGCGCCTTGAAGACGGAGAGCCCGGCGGATTTTGCTTTCGCCGCGGCGTCATCCGTGCCGATCGCTTTCTGTCCGGCCCGGAACGGTCCCGCGATGCCCTCGGCCCGCGTGTATAGAATGAAATCAGCGGTGGCGCCCTGCGCGACCAGCATCTCGGGCGTTGGATCCACGAGAAGCTGCATGTCCTTGTATTTGAAGGCGAAAGCGCGACGGTCCAACGAGACCTCGCCGAACGTCGCCTGAAAAGCCGGACGGGACGGAGGCGGGGGAAGCGGCGGCGCCGGCGGCGTTACAGGCACCGTTTTGCATCCGGCTGGAATCAGCAGGAGAGCGAAGAGCGCGCTCTGGATCAGCATTCGTGCTTCTAATCGATTCATGGATGTCCCCAGTCGTCTTTGAATTTTCCGGTGAGCCGGTCCCACAGCGGCGGCAATCCGCCATTGTAGATTTCGAGCCTGCGATTCCCGGCGGTGTTGTCGATCGCTATGAACGGAACTGGGTCGTCCATCAAATACGTGGGCGACAAGGGAACGTTCGGAAACACCTTGAACGTCGACAGCCAGTGTGTCTTGAGAACGATACGGCCTTTTGACGCGTCCGATATCACGATGCGGTCATAGTCGAACACCACCTCGCCGGAACCTTCAACAAACCAGGACGGGAGGCGGCGAACGGAATAGGCCTTCAGGCCCGGCCGCGACTCCATCTGCATGAAAAGCTCCGGCATGTCGTCGAGCGCTTGGATCGCCGAGCGCGTCGACGCGTACACCCAACCCACATTATAAAGGTCGAGGTACTGGGCGAGAAGCCGCGTTCCCATCGTGCGAAGCGGATGGCCGAACGCGACGGCTTCCTCGCTCCGCTCCCCCTGGAACACGACGTAGAGGCCGGTGAAAATCGTGCTCCGCGCCCGAAGGAAGTTCCCAGGATGTTGGCCGCCAATCAGAATGGCGCCCGTCTCGCGCGAAACGATGTCGGCAAAATTGGGGTTAAGATCGTCGTTGCATTCCAGCAGCACGCGCATGTCTTTCGGGCGTTTCGCGGAGAGATCTCGGATCACTTCGGTCTGCCAGGGCATCAACTGCGTGTTGAGTGGGGGCGCCAACTTGGGCCATGGGGACTCACCCGGAGAGTAGGGCGTGGCGTAGAGCGCCGCGAAAAAAGAGATCGCGAGGGCGACGGCTTTCCGGCGGGGATGCTGCCAGAGATCTTCCTCCAGAGACAATCCAGCGAGAAGATAGAGGACAATCCACATCGGGAATTCGTTCCGGCCCGGCTGGACGGTCTTCAGACCCGGGATCGATGAACCGAAGTAGCAGACGAGCGCCAGCCACGCGACCCACAAAGCCAGGACGAGCGACAGTTCCCATTGCCGGCGCCTCAGCCCCTGCCAGCCGCGAAACGCGAGAAACGCCACGAACAGATGGGCGGCCGCGCGCACCGAGGCGTAAAAATCCTTCTGCACTGGACTGAATCGCAGAAGAATGTCTTCGAGGCCCGCCGTGTCGTAGTAAGGGGCCGTCACGCGCCACTGGCGAAATGCGATAAAGGCAGTCATCCAATACCAATTTGCGGCGATCGTCAGCGCGGCGGCGCCCGCGAGCGCGAGGTGGTGGCGGACCGGAATGCGACGCAGATACAAGAAATAAATGGCCGTGTTCGGGACCAGCAACACGACCGAGATCGACGGATGGATCTGATAGATGAGCAGCGTGACGGCGGTGAAGCCGGCCCACGTTTTCAGCGCAGGGCCCTGGGTCCAGCGCCAAAAGAGTGCCACCTGCGCGGGTGCGATAAAGGATGCGGTCATCCATCCCCAGAGGCCGACCTTGTAACTCTGGTTCGAAAAGGCCTCCAGCGTTCCCAGCATCACCACGCCGACGCCGAACGCCGACCAAGCCTGGTTGCGTGTCGCGCCGATAACGCGCATGGCGGCGACGATCAGGAACGGCGCCCCGATAAGTCCCGTCAGCTCGAGAAACAGCGTGGTGCTCGCGATCGGAACCAGCGGTTCGAGAACGTGTCCGACCAGCGCCAAGAAATGGGATCCCACCTCGAGGAAAGGTCCTGAGAGATAGCCCGCCATGTCGAACGGATCGTATCCCCAAATGCGACCGCTGCGTTGAAGGAATTCGTGGATGCGGAGGGCGCGACCGTAAAACTGGATGTAATCGACGTTCGTCAAGGGGTAGGGAGACCGGAAACTTATTCCATGAAGCCAGTAGAACCACTTCAGCAAATGGATGGCGACGAGCACGCCGATCCAGTGTTTGCAGAAAAAGGCCGCGGTGGGGCGGGAGAGTCCGTCAGCGGCCGGCGTAAATCACCTCGATGTCCGAACGTCCCGCTTTGTTCTCCAGCGCCAGCAGCAAAGGCCCGTCCGGGAACGGCCGGACGCTCCGAACGATCATCGGCGGGTCGGTGCGGAAGCCATCAGCAAAACGAAAACTGGTAACCACGAGTCCCGTGTGCGCGTTGCGGATGTGCAACCGTGAATAACCGAACGTGAGATCTCCTTTCCCGCTCATCACATAGCTCTGGCCGCGGGCGCGCGGCACGGCGAAAATGTGATACGAACCGCCGCCCTGCGAAGGCTGCTGCTCCAGTCCCATGAGGCCCGCGAAAAACGCATAACCCTTCGGCGCCGTGGTGACGACATACGCGATGTTATAGGCCTGGAGCATCTGATAAGTGGAATCCAGCGTGCACGATGACAGAGAGTGCCCGAACAGATACCACTGGCCCTCCCAGATCATGAACTGTCCATCGGAGCTGCCGCGGCTTTTCCACCAGGAACCGGGAAATCCGGCGAAGGTGTGGGTGCGCTGAAGAGACGCGAGCCGCAGTCCGTCGGTGAAGAGCGGGTTGTATTGCACGAGGATTCTTCCCGATGGCGGCAAGGCCCGCAGATCGGCCAGCAGGCGCTGCTCGCGAGGAGCGAGGTCGACGCGGAGGGGCGTTCCGTCAGAAGGATGGACCAGTTGCCAGGTCATCATCATCCAGAGCGCCCACGTTGAGAACACAATACGTTTCGATCCGGGCGCGATGAACAGGGACTCCGCCGCCAACGCGGCCGGCATCAGGAGAACGCTGGTGGCCGCGAACAGAAGGCGGCCCGGCTCCATGGTGCGAAAGCCCGGAAGTTTCGAACCCGCCATCGCGAAGCCGATCAGCGAGACGAACCAGAACGACAGCGTAAGGGTCAGTCTCCGCTTGGCGCCTTTCAACTGAACAAGGCCCGCGCAGGCGAGAACAAACAAAAGGCCGCGCATGACGGCGAGAAGGCGGATATAAAACTCTCCCTGAAGAGGAAGGAAGAGCCCGGCCAGGCCCTCCAATCCCGGCGAGGGGACTTCGCTGAGCGGCAGCAGGCTTTCGTGAAACCGAATGTATGGCGCGAGCCAGAACGCGTTCACGCCGACGGCGAGCGTTACTCCGATGAACAGCCACAAGAACGCGGGCGCCCGGCGTTCGCGACCGAAAACGATGAGCGTGATGGTCGGAACGAGCTGCAGAATCGCGATCGCTGGATCCATGAGCAAGAGAAGGGGCCAGGTAAGGGCGAACAAGACGGCGAAACGGCGGAGCGGTCGGAGCGTCCACGCATAGAGTGACGCCGCGTTCACGAGCGCGATAAAACAGGACAGCCAGAAGGTGATGTGCCCCCGGTAGATCAGCATCCGTGAAGATTCGTCGTGACTGATCATTCCGGCCGAAAGCAAGGCAGCCGCGAGAAGCGAAACCTCCGG
>JAYTIE010000205.1:0-3583 GCA_043732015.1 Elusimicrobiota bacterium
GCGGGTTCGGCGGAAGGTTACTGGCGCCTTCATACTTCGCCTGGTCGAACCGGAAACTGAGGTCCGGAATTTCAACCTTTGACGTCGTCCGGTCGAGGCCCACGACCACCACCCATCCTTCCTGCTGCACGTGGTAGAAAACTGGGCGGTTCAGTTTCAATTCGATGTATTCCAGCGGATATTTCTTTGAGCTGTCGCGGTTGGCCTGGCTGGCGTCATTGAAAGTGGAATATCCATACCGTACTTCCGAGAGCGGATCGATGCCAACCACCTGGATTGGTTCTCCGCCCGCATAGACCTGGGTTCCGACAAATTGGATGTAGAGAGACGGCGGATCGCGCCGCTCGAACACAAAGCATTCGACAGGCTTGGAAGTCTGAACCAGAACGAGAAGGCGGTTGCCGGCGTCATCGACGGAAACCTTTTCCACGGTGACCGCGTCCGGATTTCCCGGAACGGAACCGCTGCTGGAGGCTGGTTCAGATGATTTCCGGATAACAGACATTTCCTGGCTGGCGGAATTCACGTTCAGCATGGCGGGATCAACGGGCGTTTCGGGCGCTGTGTTGGTGACAGCCGCGGGCGCCGGCGTTTCAACACGCGCAGCGCGTCTTTTTCTCCGCCGCTTTTTCACCGGGACCACGGGCGCTTCCGGCGCCGGAGATACAGCGGCAGGCTCAACCGGTTGACCAGGCTGTGTGGTCGAATCCTGAGGAACGTCGGCGGGGCTTGAATTTTTGATTTCGTCCGGCGGCGGAGCGACCTGCGGATCCGCGGGCGCCTCCTTGACGGGCGGGGCGTCTTCGGCGCCCGCTCGAACACAGAGCGAAACGCCGGTCAGGAAAATCAGCGGGAGCGCAAGCCAGGTTCGCTTCATTGCGCGGTTCCGGGTTCGGCGCTGCGTTCTTCTTCAGCCTTCGCCTTACGAAGCGCCGCGGCCGCTTTCTTGTGCTCAGGATTCACGACAAGCACCTGCTTCCAGTACTGGATGGCCATCGAGCGGTTTCCCTGCGAATAGGCGATGAGACCGTCTTTGTAAATTCGTTCGCTTTCCTCTTCCTGGGATTTTGCGAGCTTGTCGAGATCCTGCTGGGCCTTGATGTTTCCGGGATCGCGGTTCAGCTGCGACTGCAGTTCCTTGCGGCTTTCCGCGACGTTCTCAAGCTTGCTGGGAACCTTGACCACTTCCGATCCCTGGTTCGACCCCTTCGCATCACGCCATCCGCCGCTTTCCGCAACGCTCATCGGCGTGTAATCCGGCGACTCCAGCTTCTTGTTGATCTTGGCGATGTATTCCCGGGCGGTGGAAAAGCTGGGGTCGATTTCGAGGAGACGCTTGAAGGCCGCGAGGGCTTTGCGCCAGTTCTGGCTGGCATACTGCTCCAGACCCTCTTCGAGAACGTCATGCGCCTCATTGTCGCGGCCTTTCCCGGCGGCACGGAGGAACGCTTCTTCTGCGCGGGCTTTCCCCTCGAGCGCTTCCTGATCATCACCGCGGACGATGAGAACCTTGTCCCACGCGGCCTGCGCCTGTTTGTAGAGACCTTGTTCGTAGAAAGCACGCGCGCCACGGCGGAAGAAATCTTCCTGCTCCGTGACCATCATGCGACGGAAATTGTTTTCGGCCCGCGCCGTGGCGTTCGCCAGCGCGACATTGTTCGGCTCCAGCTTCAGGCGTTCGGACCAGACCCGCCAGGCCTTCGCCCAGTCCCGGTCCAGATACGCGAGCGTTCCCCGCGCGAACGTCCAGATGGACAGATTCACGTTCTTCTTGTCCGACGTCTTCATCATCTTTTTCCGGATCTTATCCAGTGAGTACACCGCGGGATGGTAAGCGGGCAGGGAGTCTTCCGCTTCGTGGTAGGAATCGATGGCGGCGACGGTGTCTCCCGTGCTTTCGAGGTTCCGGCCTTCGCGGACCTTCTGTTTCGCGAGGCCCATCGCCTTGGACTTTTCGCTTTCCATCATCTTCCGCATCCGGATTTTCACTTTCTCCACGCCTTTCTGGGCGGCGCGGTTATTCGGATTGATGCGAAGGACTTCCTCGAAGTAGGAGAGCGATTGCTTGTCGTCTCCGTCCATGAACGACTGGAATCCGCGGGACAAAACCTTGTCTTCGGGTGTCTGGACGTTCACGAAACCGGAAAGCGTGAAAAACGCCAAAACCCCGCACAGGGCGGGGCCAAAGAAGGCGTGTCTTATGGCCGCTCTTCGCGGATTACTGAGCTGGTTCTTGGCCATATTTTTTCTGTTCCTGAATTTTCGCGAGCGCCTTCTGCGTCTCTTCGTTGGTCGGATCGAGTTCGAGCGACCGCTTCCAGGTCTGCTCCGCCTTCTCGGCCTGGCCGGCAAGGAAGGACTCGAGACCGTCCTTGTAAAGTTTCGCCGACTCCTGGGCGTTCTTCAGCTGCATGTCGCGCTCGGACACCTTGAGGCCGGTGGCGATGCGGTTGTCGTTCGGCGCGAGCGCGGCGGCGCGCTTCATCTTCGCAACGGCTTCTTCGAGACGGCCGTTGTCGCGGTTGACCTGGGCCTGCTCGAACAGCACGCCCGCCAGAGTGACCTTCGTGAGATCGAGATAGCGTCCCACTTCTTCGTACTGAGGAATCAGGATCTGGACTTCCTGGAATTTCGCAAGCGCGCCTTCGAGATCGTTCTTCTGGAACATGAGCAGTCCCTGTTTGTACGAGTCGCCAGCTCCCGCCATCAGTTCGAGCTCCTGCTTGCGGCGGGTCGTGTCGGTCAGAAGATCGCGCGTCTTCTCGAGCTGCGCCTTCGCGTCGGCGTGCGTCGGGTCGATGGTCAGCGTCTTCTCGAAGGCCATCTTCGCCTTGTCGTAATCGCCGGCCGCGTAGTAGCTCATGCCCTGCTTGAAGGATTCCTGCGCCAGGCTCGTGTAGCGGTTCTGAATGCGCTCGAGATAGACCTTCGCGCCAACGTGATCGGACTGCAGCAGAAGGATTGTCTCGAAGCCTTTCTTCGCTTCGACCAGCTCGTCGCGGTCGAACGCGATCTTGGAATTGGTGAACGTGTCGGCGATCTCGGACGACATCTTCGCCTTGTTCTTCGAGACCGACATCTCTTCGTACATCTTCTCAATCTTCGCCTTGAGTTCGACGGAAGGCTTGTGCCACGGCGCGATCATCAGCAGGTCGTTGACCGTGCTGTAGGCGGTGACGCTGTCGCCCCTGGCCAGTTCGCGGCGGGCGCGTTCGTAGGTCGCTTCAACCTGCTCGTCAGCCTGGCGCGTCTTCAACGCGCGGCCAAAGCGGATGCCGACGGAGACGCGGTTCGTGTTGCCCAGGTCGCCGTACGGGACGAACGCATAGTCAAGGTTCCAGGTCGTGAACTTCAGGCCCATGCCGTAGGAAATGTTGTTGCCGACAAAAGAGGAGAGCCCGGAGTAACCCATGCGAAGCTGGAGGATTTCAAAGAGGCGGTATTCAAGGCCGGTCGTGAAGTAGGAGCCGTTGTCTTTCGATTGAACCGCGTCGGCCGCCAGGGTCATCGCGCCGCCGAGAAGCTTGAGGCCCGCGCCTAGGACGAGCTGACGGGGAAGCGGCGAGCCCTCTGAATCGTACTT
>JAYTIE010000206.1:0-3573 GCA_043732015.1 Elusimicrobiota bacterium
ACGGCGTCCGACTTTACGGGAACGTTAACGAGTTCGGTCACCGCGAATCTGTCGGCACTGGCCGCCTCCCTTTCATTGAACACGACCTATTACGCGCGCGTGTTGGCAACTGTGAATGGCGCCGACAGCGCGTGGAGCGTGTCGACCGCCACCTCGACGCGGGCCAATCCGGCGAGCGCAGCGCCGCTGGGCGTGATCACCGCGCAGAGCATGGAAGCCAACTGGGGAAGCGCCGACAACCCGGCGGGTACCCGCTTCGTGGTGAACCTGTCGAGCTCATCGGACTATTCAGGCCTGGTCCATGCGATCGATTCCACGGGACTCACGTACACTTTCACGGGTCTGGTCCCGGGAACGACCTATTACCTCCGCGCCAAGGCGATCGCGCACAGCGGCGCGCACACGGATTGGACCAGCATCGACAGCGGTGTGACGCTTCAGATTTCCACGCCCACTGCGCTGACGTTCACGGGCTCCACGAATAACAGCCTGTCGGCGTCGTGGCTGGCCTCTTCGCCGCTGGGAGACACCTACACCTTTGAACTGAACACGGCGTCCGACTTCAGCGGGACGGCGGTCACGTCCACCACCGCGAACCTGTTCGCCACTGCCGGCTCGCTGACCGTCAACACGACCTATTACGGCCGCGTGAGAGCGACCGTGACCGGCGCCAACAGCGCCTGGAGCGTGTCCGCCACCAGCGGAACCCTGGCCAACACGCCGACCAGTGGCACGTGGAGCGGCGTCGGCGCCCAGAATCTGACGGTGAACTGGAATGCGAACGGGAATCCGGCGGGGACGAAGTTCCTCGTGGAAATTTCGAGCGTCACGAATTTCGCCAACACCATCCTTCGTTCGCAGGTCACGGCGACGAACGCCGCCTTCTCGGGTCTCGCGCCGAACACGGTCTATTACGGCCGCGTGAAAGCCATCGCCCACAATGGCGCGCACACCGATTACCTCGTTCTCTCGAGCACGCAGACCACGGCGACATCGGCGCCCACGGCGCTGACCTTCATCGCGTCTTCCACCGACACGCTGTCTCTGTCGTGGAGCGGCTCCATTCCGCCGTCCGATACGTACACGCTGGAGTTGAACACGGCGTTCGACTTCTCCGGAACGGCGATCACGTCAACCACCGCGAATGTGTCGGCCACGGTCGGTTCGCTTGCAGTCAATACGACCTACTATGCCCGGGTGCTGGGGACGACGACGGGTGTGGACAGTTCCTGGAGCGCTTCGGTCTCCTCGACCACGCTCGCGAAGGCGCCGACCAGCGGGACCTGGACGGGCGTGACGGCCGTCGCCCTCACCGTGAACTGGAACGCGAACTCGAACCCGGCCGGAACGAAATTCCTGGTCGAGGTCTCGAGCGTTTCTAATTTTGCGAACTCGGTGATGAGCGCGCAGACGACAGCGACGAACGCCGGATTCTCCAGTCTGGTCCCGAACACGGTTTACTACGGTCGCGTGAAAGCGATCGCGCACTCGGGCGCGCACACCGACTATCTGGTTCTCTCGAGCACCCGGACCTCGCAGACCGCCGCGCCGTCCGCCCTGACTTTCACAGCGTCAACCATCAACAGCCTGTCGGCCTCATGGAGCGCGTCTTCGCCGCTGGGCAACACCTACACGCTGCAGCTCGCGACCGCTTCGGACTTCACTGGGACGCTGGTCAGCTCCGTCACGGCGGCCCTGTCCGCCACCATCTCTACCCTCTCGATCAACACGACGTATTACGGGCGCGTGCTGGCCACCGTGAATGGCGGGGACAGCGCCTGGAGCGTGTCGGCCACCAGCGGAACGTTGGCGAACACGCCCGTCACTGACTCGTGGACGGGCGTCACCGCCGTTTCCCTCACGATGAACTGGTCGGCCAATTCCAACCCGGCGGGCACGAAATTCCGGGTCGACTTCTCCAGCGTGGCCGGTTTAGCCAACACGGTGACGACCGTGGACACCACGGCCACATCGTCGGTCTTCAACGGTCTGATTCCCAACACGGTGTACTACGGCCGCGTGAAAGCGATCGCACACAATGGCGCCCACACACCTTACCTGGTTTTCTCGAGCACGCAGACGTCGCAGATCAGCGCGCCCTCCGCCCTCACCTTTACGGCGTCGACCAGCAACAGCCTTTCGGCCTCGTGGCTCGCCTCGTCGCCGTTGGGCGATACCTACACCCTTCAGCTCTCGACGGCCTCCGACTTCACCGGAACGCTCGCCAGCTCGGTCACGGCAAGCTTGACCGCTACGATTTCTTCGCTCTCAATCAACACGACCTATTACGGTCGCGTGCTGGCCACCGTGAACGGCGCGAACAGCGTCTGGAGCGTGTCGGCCACCAGCGGAACGCTGGCCAACGCGCCGACCAGCGGCACCTGGACCGGCGTGGCCGCCCAGTCCGTCACCATTAACTGGAATGCGAACTCGAATCCGGCCGGAACGACATTCCGCGTTGAACTCTCGAGCGTCGCGGGATTCGCGAACACGGTGACGAGCGTGGACACCACGGGGATCTTCTCGACGTTCAACGGTCTGATCCCGAACACGGTTTACTACGGTCGCGTGAAAGCGATCGCGTACACGAACGCGCACACGCCGTACCTGGTGCTGACCAGCACGCAGACTTCGCAAATCTCAGCTCCCTCCGTCCTGACCTTCACCGCGTCCAGCGCCAGCAGCCTCTCGGCCTCGTGGTTGGCGTCATCGCCGCTGGGGGATACTTACACGCTGCAGTTGTCGACCGCGTCGGACTTCACCGGCACGCTGGTCAGCTCGGTCACGGCAAATGTGTCAGCGACCATCAGTGCCCTTTCGGTGAACACCACCTATTACGGCCGCGTGAAGGCGACGGTCCTGGGCGCCGACAGCGCCTGGAGCGTGGCCGCGACGAGCGGAACGCTGGCCAACACCCCGGTCAGCGGCGCCTGGACGGGCGTGACCACGCAGTCGGTCACCATCAACTGGAACGCGAACGTGAACCCCGCGGGGACGACCTTCCGGGTCGAACTCTCCAGTGTCTCCGGGTTCGCGAACGCTGTGACGAGCGTGGATACCACGGGAATCTCCTCGACCTTCAACGGTCTGATCCCGAACACGGTTTACTACGGTCGCGTGAAAGCCATCTCTTACACCGGCGCTCATACGGCTTATCTGGTTCTCTCGAGCACGCAGACCACTCAGATCAATGCACCGTCGTCGCTCGCGTTCACGGCATCGGCCAGCAACAGCCTGTCGGCCACTTGGGTCGCGTCGTCGCCGCTGGGGGATACTTACACGCTGCAGTTGTCGACCGCGTCGGACTTCACCGGCACGCTGGTCAGCTCGATCACCGCCAATATCTCAGCGACCATCGCGACGCTTTCCGTCAATACGACCTATTACGGTCATGTGCTGGCCTCCGTGAACGGTGCGGACAGCGCCTGGAGCGTGGCCGCCACCAGCGGAACGCTGGCGAACACGCCTACCAGCAGCACCTGGACCGGCGTCACCGCGCAGTCGGTCACGGTCAACTGGAATCCGAACAGCAACCCGGCCGGAACGAAATTCTTTGTCGAAATATCGAGTGTC
>JAYTIE010000207.1:0-3566 GCA_043732015.1 Elusimicrobiota bacterium
CGTCGTGTCGAACCTGGACTGGCTGCTGGGCGAGTCAAAGCTCTCCTGCGGCGTCATTCAGGTTCCGGACGTCGGTCTGGCATTGAAGGATCTTGGGTCCGCCATCCGTTCGACTTTCAAAGGCCCGGTCGTCGGCATCACGGGATCGAACGGAAAAACGACGACCAAGCAGATGGTCGCGGGCATCCTTAAAACGCGCGGCGCCGGCCTTTCAACCTCGGGCAACTACAACAGCCAGATCGGCCTGCCGATTGTTCTCTCCCAGCTAGCCGACGGCGATACCTGGATGGTTCTTGAAATGGGCGCCTCCGCAGCGGGAAACATCGCCGACCTGTGTCTGATGGGGCGGCCCAATGTGGGCATCATTACCAGCATAGGCCCCGCCCACCTGGCCACGTTCGGATCGATTGAGAGAATCTCCGAAACGAAGTGGGAGCTTATGGACTCGCTTCCGTCTGACGGATGCGCGATTGTTCCCTGGGGAGTTGCGGCCCTCGATAAACACGTTCGGGCCTTCAAGAAGAAGATGATTTTTTTCGGTGAGGATCAGTCCTGTCCCGTTCGCTCCAGCCAGGTAGAAGTGGGAGAACGCATCCGCTTCCGTCTTCACCTTGGCTCTGAAAGCGAAACGGTGAACCTGGCGATGCCGGGACGGGTGAATGTGGGCAACGCGCTGGCCGCCGCGGCGGCCGGTTGGGTCCTGGGGTATTCGCTCCCCGAGATTGTCCGCGGTCTCGAAAAATTCGAGCCCCCAAAAATGCGGATGGAAGTCATCCGCACGGAAGCGGGCGCCATTTTGATCAATGACGCGTACAATGCAAATCCCTCCTCGATGCAGCATTCGATACAATCCATGGCGGAATCATATCCCGACCGTCGGCGCATCCTGGTTCTAGGTTCCATGCTCGAGCTGGGCGACGACTCCGACCGGTATCATTTTCACCTGGGAACCGAGATCGCCAAGACGCCCATGGACCGGATATTCCTTTACGGCGATGAAACCCGCCAGGTCGCCGAAGGGTATGTCTCGGCTGGCGGCTCCATGGAAAAAATAGCGTGGATGACGACCCACGAGGAAATCGTGGCGGCGCTTCGTCCGATCGCGGGGAAAGACGCCGTCGTTCTGTTCAAGGGTTCTCGCGGCATGCAGCTCGAAAAGGTTTTAGAGGGACTCATAAATGTTTTTTGAACTTTCTATCTTTAAGGACCTCTGGTCACCCCTCAATGTTTTTCAGTACATCTCGTTCCGGACGGGAGGCGCCTTCCTGACATCGCTGATGATCATGCTGATGTTCGGCCAGTCCTTCATCGACCTGGTCAAGAAATGGGAAGTGACGCAGTCCATTCGCGAGTACGGCCCCAAGAGCCACCTCAAGAAGTCGGGGACGCCGACGATGGGCGGCCTTCTGATCCTCCTCTCGCTCGTCGTCGCGACGCTCCTATGGGCGCGCGTCGACAACCGCTTCATCATTCTCCTTCTGGTGTCGGCCATTTACCTGGGCGCGCTGGGATTCGTCGACGACTACCGGAAACTGATCCTGAAGCATCCCTCGAAGGGCCTATCTCAGAACTGGAAGATGGTGTTCCAGGTGATCTGGGCGATCGGCGTGACGGCCTATCTTTATATGGATCCGCCGAATGCCGCCTTCGCCACCACGGTGCAGGTTCCCTATCTGAAAGGCGTCTTCCTCAACATGCAATCGTTCGTCATCCTGTTCGGGATCATCGTTGTGGTCGGCGCCTCGAACGCCGTGAACCTGACGGACGGTCTGGATGGTCTGGCCGGCGGAACCCTTCTTGTGAGCGCATTGTCGTTCGGCGTGCTGGCGTATCTGGCCGGTCATGCGAAGCTTTCGTCCTATCTCCGGTTGATTCCGGTGACGGGCGCGGGCGAAATATCAGTACTTCTGGGCGCCATGGCCGGCGCCTGCCTTGGCTTTCTCTGGTTCAACGGTTATCCCGCCGCCATCTTCATGGGTGACACGGGCTCGCTTTTCCTCGGCGGCACGATCGGTGTCGCCGCCCTGGCCATCAAACAGGAATTGATTCTGATCGTCGTTGGCGGCGTGTTCGTTGCCGAGGCGGCGTCGGTGTTGATTCAGATTGGGGCGGTCCGGATGTTCAAACGGCGGGTGTTCAAGATGGCGCCGTTGCATCATCATTTTGAAATGCTGGGATGGCCGGAAACAAAGGTCACGCTCCGCCTCTGGATCGTGGCCGTGGTTCTCTCTCTCCTGGCGATGACGTCCCTCAAGGTGAGATGAAAAATTTTCGCGGGAAAACCGCACTCGTTGTCGGACTCGCGAAGTCCGGCATCGCGGCGGCGAGGCTCCTCACTTCTCAGGGCGCCAAGGTTCTCCTCACCGACAAGAAACCCAGTTCAGATCTTCGTGAAGCGCTTCGCGGATTGCCCAAAAGCGTCGAAGTCGAAACCGGCAGCGAAAAATTCTTCGACCGTCCCCTCGATCTCATCGTCGTCAGCCCGGGTGTTCCGTGGAATCATCCCCGTCTGGTCGCCGCCCGCCAAAAACACGTCCCCGTGTGGCCCGAGCTGGAACTGGGCTGGCGATTCGCGAAGCCGAAAGCGACGGTGGCGATCACCGGCACCAATGGAAAAACCACCACCACGGCGCTCGTGGCGCATCTTCTGAAAGCCGCGGGCAAGCGCGCGCTGGTGGGGGGGAATATCGGGACGCCCCTCTCCGCACTGGTTCCGAAGATCACCCGCTCCACTTACCTCGTCCTTGAAGTGTCCAGCTATCAGCTCGAAGGCCACGAAACGTTTCACCCGAACGCCGGCCTTTTTCTGAACTTGACGCCGGACCACCTCGCGCGACATGGCACGATGGCGGGCTACGCAAAAGCGAAGGCGCGCCTCTTTGACCGCTTTACGTCGAAAGACACCGCCATCCTGAATGGCGGCGACGCGTGGTGCCGGCGCGTGGGGCGCCGGGTGAAAGGGAAGAAAGTGTATTTCCCCGAGGCGACTCTGATGAAGATCGCTTCGAAGATCCGCCTTCCGGGCGCGCACTACCTCGAGAACGCGATGGCGGCAGTCGCCGCTGCGCAGGCACTGGGAATCTCTCGGGCGAGGATCGAGCGGGGGCTGTCCACGTTCAAGGGGGTTCCGCACCGCATCCAGATCGTGTCTGAACGCCGTGGTGTCTCTTACGTCAACGATTCGAAATCGACGAACGTGGACTCCACCGCGGTGGCCCTGAAGTCATTTTTCCGGCCGGTTTGGCTCATTCTGGGCGGCCAGCACAAGGGCTCTCCCTACACGCCGCTACGAAGCCTGATCGCCAGAAACGTGCAGGCCGTGCTAACGATTGGCGAGGCCGCCCCGATCATCCGGAACGATCTCTCCTCCTCGACGAAAGTGATTGATTGCGGAACGCTTAAAAAGGCGGTTCAATTCGCCTCGCGAAGCGCGCAGAAGGGTGACGTCGTTCTGCTGTCTCCGGCCTGCGCGTCCTTCGATCAATTTAAAAACTTTGAACATCGTGGTGAGGAATTCGTACGGATCGTAAAAACGCTGCCGCAATGAAACTGGCGTTCAAGCCGAC
>JAYTIE010000208.1:0-24421 GCA_043732015.1 Elusimicrobiota bacterium
GGGCTTTTGGACGGAAAAAGAGCCTTGGCTGGCTTATTGCGAATATGACAGAATTCGGTCGCTCGCCGATTCTGACGGTCGCCGAACTGGCGCGCCTTGGTTTTCGAATGGTCCTTTATCCCATGACGGCGTTTCGCGTCGCCGCTCACGCGGCCGAAAAAGCGCTGTCGGATCTTCGGAGCACGGGTGACAACCGGCCGCTCATGGAGCGCATGCAGACGCGCCGAGAGCTCTACGATCTCAATCGCTATCCTGATTTTGAACAGCGTGAACGCCGTCTCCTCGCTGAGACGGATCGCCTGATTCGCAAACGAAAAAAACTTCGCAGAGGAAAACATGTCTGACGTGAAAGTGGTTCTTCCTGAGGGATACAAGCCTGGCCTGGAAGGAATAGTAGCCGGTACGAGCGCCATCGCCGAAGTGGACGCGCACAAGGATGCGCTGATCTACCGCGGTTACGTCGCCCACGAACTGGCTGAAAAAGCCACCTACGAGGAGGTCGCCTACCTCTTGCTGATGGACAAGCTTCCGAACAAGGAAGAGCTCGCCAATTTCAAGGTTGAGCTGAAACGCGAGCGGGAACTCGCTCCGTTCGTTCTCGACGCGATCGATCGCCTCCCTAAGCAGACCAATCCGATGGTGGCCCTCCGCGTCGGCGTCACCCGCTGCTACCTCGAAGACGCTGACTACGATAAGACGGACGTGGACTCCAATCTGCGGAAGGCCAAGCGCCTCATTGCCGAGGCCGCTCCGATCGTCGCCGCCATTTCACGCCACAACCGGGGCCTCAAATACGTCAAGCCGGACCCGGACCTGGACCATGCGGCCAACTTCCTTTATCAGGTGACGGGCAAGAAGCCAGACCCTGAGATCGCGCGAATCCTCGATTCCACTTTTATCCTGTACGCCGAGCACGGCTTCAACGCTTCGACCTTCGCGGCGCTCGTGACGGCGTCCACGCTGTCGGATATGCATTCGTCGGTTGCCTCGGCCATCGGCGCGCTCAAGGGCCCGCTTCACGGCGGCGCCAACGAGGCGGCCATCGAGATGCTCCTCAAGATCGGTTCTCCGGACAAGGCTGAGGCCTGGGTGAAGACCGCTCTGGAGCGCAAAGAAAAGATCATGGGCTTCGGCCATCGCGTCTACCGGAATCAAGATTCCCGCGCGCCGCTGATGAAAAAACTGGCTGAGAAGATGGCCCAGCGGACCGGAGACAAACAGCTTTACGCCACGTCGATCGTCGTCGAGGAAGCCGTGAAGCAGGCGAAGGGCCTTTTCCCGAACGTCGACTATCACTGCTCGGTGGCCTACTATCTCATGGGTCTGCCGATTGAGATCTACACCGCCATGTTTGCCCTGGCGCGTATGGTGGGCTGGACGGCGCACATTGCCGAGCAGCACGCGAACAACCGCCTCATCCGCCCCGAGTGCGTTTACACGGGCGCCCGCGACCTGTCCTTCGTTCCGATCGATCAAAGAAGCTAAGCCAAGAGGATCCCGCCCCATGACGTCCACCCGTACCGAGAAAGACTCAATTGGCTCGCTGGAGCTTCCGTCGACCGCCTATTACGGCATCAACGCGTACCGCGGTCAGGAGAATTTCCCGATTTCCGGTCTGGTCCATCATCCCCGGTTCATCGATGCCTTCATGCACATCAAGAAGGCCACCGCGCTGGCGAACAAGGAGCTCGGCCTCATCAAGCCCGACCAGGCGGACGCGATCGCGAAAGCCTGCGATGAGATCCTGAAGGGCGCGCTCCGCGACCAGTTTATCGTCGACGTTTTCCAGATGGGCGCGGGGACCGCGCTGCACATGAACGTGAACGAGGTTCTGGCGAACCGCGCCATTGAAATCCTCGGCGGCAAGAAGGGCGAGTACGACCGCGTGAATCCGAACGATCACGTGAATTACGGCCAGTCGACCAATGACGTTTTTCCGACCGCGATCCGCGTGTCCGCGCGACTCCTGCTCAACGATCTGTTCCCGGTTCTGGACGCGCTCTCGGAGGCGTTCAACAAGAAGGGCCGCGATTTCGACGACGTCGTGAAATCCGCCCGGACCCACCTGCAGGACGCGGTCCCGATCCGCCTTGGACAGGAATTCACCGCTTACGGGCTGGCCATCGCCCGCTGTTCCGAGCGTCTGAAGCTGGCCGCCAGGGACATCGAGGAACTGGGCATCGGCGGCTCGGCCGCCGGCACGGGTCTCAACACGCACAAGGATTACGCGCACCGCGTGGTTGAAATCCTGAAGAAGGAAACCGGCGTTCACTTCCGCGAGGCCATCGACAAGCGCGAAGCGATGCAGAGCCAGCGCAGCGTGGCCGAGGTGTCCTCCGCGCTCAAGAACCTATCGCTGGAGCTGACGCGCATCTCCAACGATCTCCGTCTGATGGCGTCAGGGCCAACCACCGGGTTCGCCGAAATCGTTTTGCCGGCCGCGCAGGCCGGATCGTCCATCATGCCTGGAAAAGTGAACCCTTCTTTCCCGGAAATGCTGAACATGGTGGCCTTCCAGGTCATGGGCAACGATCTCACGATCTCCATGGCGGTTCAGGCGGGCCAGCTCGAGCTGAACGTCATGATGCCGGTGATGGGGTACAACCTTCTTTTCTCCATCGAGATCCTGAAGAACGGCATCGCCAAATTCACGGAGTGCTGCGTGAAAGGCATCACGGCTGACAGCGAACGATGCCGCCGCTACGCCGAAATGTCCATGTCGCTCGTGACGGCGCTGAACCCGATCATCGGCTATGCGAAAGCCGCGGAAATCGTGAAAGAAGCGATGGCCACGGGCAAAACAATTGTTGAGACGATCAAGCTGAAGAACGTCATCCCCGCCGACAAACTCGCAGAAGTCCTTAACCTCAAGGCGCTGACCGAACCCGGCGTTCACAAATGACGCTGTCGATCGAAAACACCGGTAACGGGACGGGCATCCCGATCATCTTTCTTCACGCCTTCCCGCTGGACCAGACCATGTGGAAATCCCAGTCGCCGCTGGCCAGGAATTTCCGCATGATCAGCGTGGATCTCCCCGGCTTCGGCGCCTCTCTCGCCGGGAACACGACCATGCGCATGGAAGACACCGCGCGCGCCATCATGCGTACGCTGGAAGAGCGCGGCGTCATCCAGCCCGCCGTTTTCGCCGGCCTTTCCATGGGCGGCTACGTCCTTCTTCAGATTCTTCGCCTCTTCCCGCAGCGCGTCCGCGCCGCTGTGCTGGCCTCGACCCGCAGCGGCTCCGATTCCAAGGATGCGGTGGAGAAGCGCATGGAGAACGTTGCTCTGGTTGAAAAGGAAGGCGTCTCCGCGCTGTGCGAGAAAATGATCCCGTCCCTCCTGGGAGAAGCGACGCGGCAGTCCCGGCCGGACGTGGTGGATGAAGTCCGCGCCATATTTCGCCGGCAACCCGCTGCGGCCGTGACGGCGGCGCTTCGAGGTATGGCGGAACGAACCGACACCTCTCCGATCCTGGAAGGAATCGCCTGCCCGGCGCTGGTCCTCTCCGGTGCGCAGGACACCCTGATCAAATCCGAGGAAATGGAAGCGATGGCCAAGCGGATTCCGAAAGCCGAATTCCAGGTGATCGAGAAAGCCGGGCATCTCCTCAACATGGAAGCTCCCGAGCAGTTCAACGACCTTTTCCTGCACTTCCTGAAGCGCCACGTCCTCTGATCAGGTCAGGAACCTCGTCGGAAGTCTTGTGTTATACTGGGCATGACCGCACTCATTGATATGACCACCGAAAATCAAATCGACGAGAAAACACGGAAAGAATTCGCAGACGTTGCGTTCCCGTACATGGATGAAATGTACGCGGGCGCCATGCGGATGACCCGCAACCCCCAGGCCGCCGAAGACCTGGTCTCCGACGTCTATGCGAAGGCCTGGAAGGCGTTCCATCAGTTCGAACGTGGCACCAACATGCGCGCCTGGCTCTACCGCATTCTCACGAACGCCTACATCAACGACTACCGGAAGAAGGTTCGACATGGGGTGCCGGTCGCCATTGACCAGTACGAGACCCAGGATGAGTTCTATTTCTACAACAAGCTCGCCAAGCAGGCGGCGGGCGCCGCTGAAGATCCGGCCAACGCCGTCCTGGCGAAATTCGCCGAGCAGGACATCCTGAATGCGATTGATCGCCTTCCGGAAGGGTACCGTGAGACGTTGATTCTTTCGGATCTTCAGGGCCTGGCGTATGAAGAAATCGCCAAGTCGCTCGAAATTCCGATCGGCACCGTTCGGTCGCGGCTCAACCGGGGCCGACGTCAACTGCAGAAGACGCTGTGGGAAGAGGCCGTTCGGTCGGGCTATGTCACCGAAGAGAAAATGAATCCTATGAAGCGCTGGTCTTTCCGGCTCTTCCGTCCCGGGGGGAAGGGAAAATGATGAGCTGTGACAAGGTAATCCAGGGTCTCTGGGAATTCCTGGACAAGGAATTGACCACGGAGAGTCTTGCTGACTTCCAGAAGCATATCGATCTTTGCCGTTCCTGTTTCTCCCGGGTCGAGTTCGAAGTTCTTCTTCGCGCCAACTGCAAAGACAAAACCAACCACATGTGCCCCGACGCACTTAAGATCAAACTCAAGAAGATCATCGAGCTCTACTAATCTTTCTTTTCGGAACCCTCCTCGTCGCCGGCTATTCGGCGCTTTTTCTTCTCCAGCCCCTCAACCGGCACATCCCCGGAACTCTTGTTGTTTTTTCAATTCTCTATGCGCTGACCGGCATTCTATTCTGGCGGCTCCGCCGCGCTGAGATCAGCGTCGCCTCTTCGAGGCGCGACGCGATCCTGGTCTTTGTGTTCGCGCTGCTCATGCGGATTCCCATCCTCCTGACCGCGCCCACCCTGTCAGACGACGTGTACCGGTTCGTGTGGGACGGCCGCGTTCAGTCCGCTGGAATCAATCCCTACCTCTATTCGCCCAGCGATCCCGCGCTGGCGGATCTGAGAGATGAGCAGCACGCGCGCATCAATCACCCCGCGGTCCGGACCATTTATCCGCTGTTGTCAGAGACCGTGTTCCGGTTCGCCAACCGGATATCGGAAACGCCTCTTGGGCAGAAGATCGCTTTCGCCACCATCGATCTGGGCGCGATTGCCGCCCTTCTCTGGCTGCTCGCCCTCATGGGGAAACCCGCCGCTTGGGCGGCTCTTTACGCCTGGAGCCCGGTCAGCGTTGTGGAATTCGCGGGATCCGGGCACAACGACAGCCTGATGATCCTCTTCCTGGTTCTGGCCCTGATCGCGTTCGAAAGAAAGAAGGAAGGGCTGACCGCGCTCTCTCTTGCGGCGGCGACGATGTCCAAATGGATTCCGGTGATTGTCGTTCCGTGGCTGATCGTGCAACGGCGCTGGCGCGCGCTGGCCCTCTATTCAGCGGCCTGCGCCGTCATGATGATTCCGTTCGTGACAGGGGTGATGAACCGGATCCCGTCCGTCCCGTCCGCCTCCGACTGGATTTTCAACGCGTCGGTCTACAGCGGGGTGGCTACCGTGGTGACGGATGCGACACTCCGGAAGATCCTGATCGCTCCGGTTCTGATTCTTTTCTCGGTCTGGTGGGCGCGGCGGCAGGCGAATCTTTCGCGGTACCTTTACGGCGTGACGCTTGTCCTTTTGCTGCTGGGACCGGTGGTTCATCCTTGGTATCTGTCGTGGATCCTCCCATACGCCAGCGTGATCGGCAGCGTGACGTGTTTCGTGTGGGCGTGGGCCGCGTCGCTGTCCTACGTGGTGCAGATCCGGTACGCCGAGGGCGGCGTCTGGCATTTGCCCGGTTGGGTTCCCGTGGTCGAGTACGCGGTGGTGTTCGGAACGCTGTTGGGCGTGGGCCTGCGCCGGATGCGCCGTCCCACGGTTCAGCGCGCAGCGCTATCGCCCGTCCCGAAACCCGTCGTGTCGGTTGTGATTCCGGCCCTCAACGAAGAACAGGCCATCGGGCTTGTCATCTCATCATTCTTGCCGGGATTGGTTCGCGAGGTGATCGTCGTCGACAATGGGTCGACGGACAACACGGCGGCGGTGGCCCGCGCGGCGGGCGCGCGCGTCATTCAGGAGCCGGTCCGGGGCTACGGCCGCGCGGTGAAACGGGGCCTCGATGCCGTTTCACCGGAGAGTGACGTGGTCGTGATTGCCGACGGCGACCGCGCCGATTTTCCGGAAGATCTGCCGGTCTTGCTGGATCCCATCGCCCGCGGAGAGGCGCATATGGTGATCGGCAGCCGGACGAAGGCTGCTCTGCCGGGGTCGCTCATGCCGCAGCAGCGATTCGGGAACTGGCTGACCTGCGGATTGATCAGATTTCTTTACGGCCACCGGTATTCCGACATGGGCCCGTTCCGCGCCCTGCGGCGGGACGCGCTCACGGCAATGAAGATGGGAGACGAGAACTTCGGATGGAACGTCGAGATGCAGGTAAAGGCGTTGCAGCTGGGGTTTGCGGTGAAGGAGGTTCCGGTGCGCTACCGCCCCAGAATCGGCCAGTCGAAGATTTCCGGGACCCTGAGCGGGTCCTTTCACGCGGGAAGAATTATTCTCTGGTCCATCTACGACTACACCTTCCGCCGCCCGGCGGGTTAGGCCTGCGACGACATCAGGCGGTACATCGTGTCCAGCAGGTCCATCCGCTGGAAGGAGGCGGTCACCGACATGGCGTCCAGAATGGTGATCAGCGCCTCCCGAATCGCGGAATCCTGCGCCAGGCCCTCGCTGTCGAACAAAACGTTCTTGCCCGCCCACACATGAATCCGGCCGCCTGAGAATCCCGACGCCTTCAGAAGCGCATCGAGGCGAGCCATGCTCACCCGCGAGCGTTCTCCATCCGCGGAAACCACACGGTCATCGGCGGTCACTGTTACGTTGCCCAATGCGCCCAGCACCTTGGCCACGGCGGCAGAACGTTCCGATCCATCCTTGATAATGAGTGTCGCGCGAACGCCCGAGTTCGCGCGCAGCTGCGCGGCGAGCGCCGGGATTTCCTCCTCCGTCAGCGTCTCGGCGATGATGAGATTGGTTTCGGTCGGGCTGAGACGGGCGACAGCCGCTTCCAGCGATTCGGAGGCGATGCCGGCCAGAGCAACGTCCTTCGCCGTTTCATAGGCGACGGAGGGGGAGAGCGAAGCGCGCAGTTTGTTCTCTTCAAGGTCACGACGAAGGGCGCTCTTGAACGCGTCTCCGTCAAAGTCTTCTTCGTCGATGTTGCTCAGCGTCACATTCCCCGCGCCGCCGAACTGAGTCACGCCCACGCGGGCCGCGCGTCCGTTCACAAGTGATTCCATGGCTGATTCCCATGCGGCCCCGGCGACGCCGTTCCTGACCCGCTCCTGCGCTGCAGCGGCAACGTTTCGGGCGAGGCTTTCTTCGTTGGTCTCCGGTCTCGCGGTGACAGCCAGGGCGAGATTCAGAAGAAGGTGCGCGGTGAGTCCGATTTCTGAGGGCAGAACCGCGTGGATAAGCCCGCCCAGCATGAAAAGACGGAAGAGGCGTCCCGCCGACGGCCGTGAGATCTGGAGGCGAACGTTTCCGTCGGCGTCCTTCACCGGCGTCATGGCGCCGAAGAGATGGATGGCCGGGAACACGAGCAATTTGACGAGGGTCAGAATCGAATCGGCCGGAAGCCCAAGGGCAAAGAAGATGCCAGGAATGGCCGCCAGAATAAAGAGGGACTCAAGCGCGCCGCCGATAGAAGCGATCAGCGCGCCGTTTTTCAGGCCCAGAAACCGAAGGACGAAGGCGGTCGGAGAAGCGAGGCCGATTTCGAGGTACGGCAGTTGCTTGTCGGAACCGAGGTCGCGTGAGACGCGGCTGTCTGCCGCGTCAAACACGACGAAATCAGTGAACTTCTCCTGGTCGAAACCATACTTCTCGGCGTCGAAAATGTCCCCCAGCGTGACCGGTCTGCGCAAGTTGTCGACGGCGCGGCGGTCTTCAACGCGGCCATAGGCTTCCCGATTCTTGTTCGCAGGGGCGATCATCACGGGCAGGGCGGTCACGCCGGCGGCCGCCAGATAGTCCAGCAGGCGTTCCGAGAAGTCATAGGAGAAGCAGGCGTTCAGGAAAAAAGAAATGCGTGAAAGGTCGCGGTTGCCGGTGACCTTGATTGATTCGAGCAGCGCGTCCCCGAGTTCCTTGTAGCTGATGCCGTGAGCGTCGGTGAGGAGATCGGATTGATCGTCCAGCGATTTGTCCAGCCAGAGGTGGTTGGATCCGCCGTGCCCGTCGAAGATGAGGGCCAACTTTCCGCGGACCCGCGAGAATGACTGCAGGATTTCGGCCTTCTCGGACGTGCCTTTGTAGTCCTTCAAGACCTGCTCACCCGGGACGCCCGCGCGAATGGCCATCAAGACGGCGTCTGAGTTCAGGAATCTGTCCTGCTGGTGCGTCACGGTGATCACGGAGTATTCCGGACCGAGAACAACGCGGGAGGAGCGCTCCCTTCTCACGCGAAGGATCGTGTTTACCGCGTCAGTGGCGCTCTTGACGTTCAGCGGGATGCCGAGCCGATTCAGCAGGCGGTACGCAAGCAAGCCCACCGTGTATTTTTCATGGAGGCTCATTTTTTCCGGGAAGGGATTCAGCTTAAAAAGTTCGAAATGGGACCAGGGCTGGCGCTGCATGGATTCCGGCATCGCGAGAACGGTGGCGATGAACGAACCCGGGACGGCCAGATCCTTGCGGCGTTCCAGAAATATCTTCAGCGTTTTGGCGGCGAGATTGTAAAGGGCGGGACGGCTGCCCTCGGTCCGCATGACGGTCTCGATCGTGGCGATGGTAACGGGTGTAATCCATTCCGCCCGCGCGTTGCCGATGACCGAGAGCGCTTCAAGCATGTTGCTCAGCGTGACGGGCGGGAGGTTCCCGGCCGCAATCGCATTCTCGATCCCCCGGAGCGTTTCCGGCGTCGTGAAATTCAGGCGGTTCAGGAAAATAATGGCGGCCTGCGGAAGATCATTCGTCCGGAGGGCGGACCGGGTCAGCATGTCGGTCAGTTTCTGGACGACCGTCTGGGTGATGCGGACGGGATGCTCGCGGGCGACGTCGGAAAGAATCTGGATGGCCAGGGACTGCGCCTCGGCATCGGTGCCGTTTAACTCCCTTTCAAGCTCCGCCAGCGCGCGCGTGTAGTCTCCCGCCACCCGGCTCAGGGCGCGCGCATAAAGCGGATTTGACTTGAATGCGGTCGGTGGTGGTGCGCCGCGTTCATCCGACATGATTCCGTCCTCATCTTCGGTGGCGTCGGATTTGGCGGTGGGTCGGTGAACTGGCTTCTCCGGCGTGACGGCGATATCGTTCCGTCCAACCGCTTTGGCAATGGCGACCACGTGGGCGCGGGCCATCGTCGTCATTGTGAAGCGCCGGTTCTTGTTGTTGACGGCGATGCGGTTGAATTCTTCGCGGTGGTCGTAATAGAAATTGACGAAATCTTCGACGAGGCGGATCATCCCTTCGTGGTCGGTGTAATCGCCGGTAAACACGGCGCCGGTCACGTCCCGGTCTGTGGTCGTGGTGTCCCGCCAGTCGCGGGCCTTGTCTTTGAATCCGCCCTTGTCGCTGACGATGACGGGGGCCCCGAGCGCCATGGATTCCACGTCGGCCAGTCCGCCCGGTTCGACACTCGACGGATAGAGCCCCCACACGGCGGCCTGAAGCGCGTCATTGAACGTTTCGATTTTCTTCCCGACGTTGATGCGTTTGGCGGCGGCCGCCCCGGCCTTCGAGAGCGCTTTTCTGCCGACCGGGAAGAACGCGATGTTGGCCGGCTTACTGGCCGCCAGCTCGGTCATCTTCTTCACGAATATTTCTGACTCTGTAAAAGGAGTGATCTTTCCGTCTTCATCGCCTTTTCTGTTGGGACCGTTCAGCGGGCTTCCCAGGAGGATGATCCGAATGGGGCGCGGCGTGTCTTCGCGAGTGAGCCGCTCGCCGAGGCTGTGGAAGAACCAGACGCCCTTCATCTTCGGGTCGAGCCGGACCACCGCGCCCAGAATGGGGCGGTCGATTTCGATTTCCATTTCCGCGTCGAAGGCCGCCTTGTCCACGTGACCGGCGCGCGCCAGGAGCCGTGCTCTCACTTCCTCTTCAATTTTTTCGTAAAGGCCGCTCTCCTTTAAAATAAGGAGTTTTGCCTGAGCCTGATTTTTGAGGAAATCGTCGACCGGACGACGGCCCATCGGGAAAAGAAGTTCGTCCTTCGGATCGTATTCGGTTCCGTTCAGGATTCCGGTGAGGATATGGTCCCGCGCCCGGAACATCGACGCCATCTCGTACCCATACTTCTCCGACTGAATGAGCTTGCCGTAGGTCGGCGAGGGCACGAAAAGGCCCTCGGCGTGATGCGTCAGGGCTTTTACGATGCTCATTTCGTTTTCGGCGAAGCCGTGCAGCTGGTGACTGAAATCGGGACCGTTCGTGACGCTCGTCCACCCGAACGCCTGCTTGTGCGATTCATCGAGTCCGAGGAGCGGCCAGTCCTTGACGGAGAAAGCGCCCTTGTATCCGGGTTCCAGGTTGTGGAGGAACGCCATCGGATGGACGCCTTTCAGGGCCTCGCGCATTTCCGAGTCCTCGGGATAGGTGCGCGTCTTCAGGAAAACGGGAGCGAGACCCGCGACCCAGTCATGAGCGCGGAGAACGTCGAAGTTCTTCTGCCCCGTTTTGTGCAGCTCTTTCATGAGCTGGAGCGACCCTTCCGAGAGGAACACCGCCTGCTGAAGCCCGCGTTCGGATGGATAGAGAGACTTCGTCAGGTTCCCCGGGTTCAGGTAGGTGTCCTTCAGAAAATAGAAAGCGGCGTAGGTTCCGTCGTCATTGCGGCGACGGACCTGGTAGACCTCGGCGACATGCGCTTCTCCGCCGATCGTGATCTTCAGTTCGAAAGGCATCTTCTGTTTGCGCGTGAACGGCGAGCCTTCGCCGTCCAGATCGTAGTTTCCGTCGTCGTAGTAAAGGGAAACCGTGGTGGCCCAGGCGTGAAAGCGGTTCAGTTCGTTCGGCAGCTCTCCGTTGACGACGCCCATGCCGCCTGCCTTGCTGAATGGGCGGACTTCCGGTGTCACTTCAAGAATGCGGAGCGGTTCGGAGTCGCGGGCCCACAATTCATCCCGGCCGCGCAGGAAGATGTCTTGAAGAGCGGAGGCGAAAACGCGGGTGACGAAGGTGATGAGAGGACCGAACGCGTCCCGTTCCGGTTGGCGCGCCATCGTTTTGATGAGATTGGAAACGGGCTCGATGACGTGGTGAGGATCTCTCTGCGTCCAGCTCTGGAACGCGGCATTCAGAAAATCTTCAAAGGGAACCCGGTAGTGCTGAAGAACGGGGTACCAGGCTTCGATCAGGGTGGGATGGCGGCTGACGTCGCGAAGGAGCTCGGTGGTTTCGCTGGCGATCAACTGGTAAGCGGTGGTGGTTGTGTCGAAGGTGTCAGGCGCACCGCTCAAAGCCGCGAGGTAGGTGCGCAGACGCTCGGCGTAGCTGCTGGTTCCCGGCTTCTCGCTGGGCCCGAACGTGCCCAGGACGAGCGGAGCCGGTTCGAACATCGACGCGGCGAATCCGGCCGTGTGGCGGGCCATAAGGTTCTCGGTTTGTATGGACAGGCGAAGCAGAAGGCCATGCAGCGGCGAAACGACGGCCCAGAAGGTGTTCACGATTCCGTGAGAGGCGACGTTGGCGACCGGGATGAGCGCCACGGAGATCAGCATGATGGCGATCGTCCCAAGAGACGTATTCGATGCCATCAGAAGGCCAATCTGGAAAGGAATAAAAATCATCGCGGCATAAATGGTGCCGAGGCCGATGGCGCGTTTCTGCCAGCCCAGGAATTCGGAATTCGTATGGTCGCTGAAGATGAATCGGAGGGGATCCAGTGTTTTCCGGATTTCGCGGGCTGCCGCGCGCCATCCAGCTTTCAGATTTTTAATCATCGTGGCGGGAGTTGACGCTTCTGGAATGGTCGGCGCGTTCGACACGCTAGGCTGGACAGCGGCTTCATTGCCCGGTACTTTTTCGCGCGTCGCGACGAGAATGAGTTCATCGTATTGAGCGAAGCTTTCCGATCTCGGGTAGTCGTTCGGAAATTTTTGTTCCTGGACCGCAAACCCCAGTTCTTTCAGACGGTTCTTGGCGGCCAGATCCACCCGGTATCCTTCCGGAATGTCGTAGGCCTCGAAGGTGACGATGATCATTCCGTCCGGCTTGACGATCCGTGCGGCCTGGTCCATCAGCGCGGCGACGTTGGATTCGATGGCGTTGATCGTGACGATGTCGCGTGACGCGTCGGTGAGGCCTGCTTTTTCATAGTCGCCGGGCACGTCCGGCATTCCAAACAGGACCTTGTTGCCGACTTCTTCCGCATAAGAAGTCACCGTGTCGATTCCAACGCCCTCTACCTGCTTGAAGGAACCGCTCAGCAACTTCTTGAATTTGGCGACAAAAGCTCCTGTCCCCGATTCAAGGTCCACGAACGAAATCTGATCTTGAGCACTGAAATGTCGACGGACAAGTCCCAGGAACGGTTCTGACGCGGTTAGCGGAGCGGGCTCAATAATTTTTGCGAACCGCTTCAGTACCTTCGAGATGAATTGAGAAATTCGGGCGCGAGAAGAGAGGCGACCCGTGAGGGGCAGTGCCCTGAATCCGGTGACGCTCACACCCTCGACGTCGACGGCGCGATCCCGTCCATCGTTCCCGGTGAACACGTGCCGCACGCCGCCGTCCACGCTTCGGCGGTCCTTGAGCGTCAGCCCCAACGCGCGACGGGCGAAACTTGCGAAGTCGCCCGCTCGGCCCAGAACAAAGGCGCGGGCGGACGTGAGCGTGAAAAGGGAGACAGCAGCCGCATCCGACATCGCGTCCGCCGCGAGGAAAAGTTTCTGGCCTTCGAAGAGGCCTTCCAACGGCGTCTTGTCACGTGAGAAAACCGAAAGATAGGCTGAGCCGTCTCCATCAACATGCGTCAGCGCAGGTGTGAAAAGAGCGACATCGTATCCGGCGGCGCCCAGGCGGTTTGCCAGTTGCGGGGCGTGGAAGCCGCCCACCACGGCGACGGCGGCCGGCGCCTTGTCCCCGTCCAGTTGGGCCAGAAGATTGTCGGCCAGCGCGTCATCGCGGCGGGCTGCCACCGCGTAGAACTGTTCAAAAGACCGGGAGCCCGCGAAATCGCGGTGGGCCCGGGACCACGCCGCCCATTCGGAGCGGGTCAGCGAGAAGCGGGAAAGTTTCCCGGCGAGGTACACGGCGCGGTCGGCTTCGATCAGCGCGCGTTCCGCGTCTGTGCGGGCGAGCTGGTCATAGATCGTGCGCTCCAGCACGTCCGCGCCGTTCATCGCCGCACCGCCATCGATGCTGTCGGCCAGCGCCAGGTACCGGACATATTTCTGGAGTTCGGGGGTTTTTCCGTCGGACAGCCCCGCCTTTTTGCAGTACGCCATGAACGCGCGATAGAAATCGACGTGGTCCATTTCGCCGGCGCGGAAAGCGACGCCGGCGCGGAGAAGGCCGGTCGCGTCTTCGGCTGAGAGATGTGCCGCGAGCTTCGACAGGATGGCGCTGCGTTCCTTTTCGACGAGGCCGATGTTCAGGGATTTTTCCAGCGTCGCCGCTTCCGCGAACGCCGTCAGGTTGGCCGGCACCTCTATCTTCAGGAGCGCGGCCCGGGACGTGAGCGCGGTGAGATAGTCATGAAAGGATGCTTTCTCGCTCCGGCGGTCCGACACGGCGGCGTCAAAGGCCAAGAGGGCGGCATTGTAGGCGGTGGCTTTCTCGCCGTCGACCCGGGCCTTCTCGGTGGCGATGGCCGATTGAAAGCGTGAAAGATCCGCGCCGGCAGCGCGATAGGCGGCCACGTTCTCGGCATGAAGGCGCTTGTCGTCGATGCCTTCCACACGGGCGTTGGACTTGGCGATGAGCGCGGCATGGGCGGCGCCGGAAATCTGCCCTTTGCTGAGCAGAAAATCAGCGGCAAGCTTCAGGGATTCCAGGTCGGGTGATTCGTGGAACGCGGCGATCGGCATCGCGCGGGCGGATCCTTCTACCGCGACGAGATTTACCACGTGACCATTGGTGAGATTCCCGATCGCTTTGGAGATGTTCTTCTGCGCTTCGAGATTGAGGTGGACGTCCTGCACCAGTAGAACCGATCCCCTGCGAGCGCCGGTGCGGGGCGCCGCGACGCGGATCGTGCCCTGCGACGGCGGAACGAGCGAGGAATAAAGGCGCGTTCCATCGGTCTTGAGGCGGGTGTTGAGGGCGGAGGCGAGCGCGGTGGTGTCAGGCAGCGCCGGCTTCGGGGTGATGGACTGGTGGCGGTCGCCCCAGACGGACGTCGCCGCTGCGTCGGCCAGTCCGGCCTGCGCGAGCAGGACAGCCGCCAGCGATCCGCCGATCAACCGGCGAATGCGAAGGGTCAGGCAGGAGAGGGGCCTGTCGCTGGGGAGCATGGTTTAAGGGTACCGGCGCTTCATTAAGATGGACTTAAGCTGGAGTAACGAAATTGAAAACTTTGAAAAGGAGAGATTCGCATCGAAATATCAGCGCGAATTGTGTTGGGAGGGGAGGTATTCGATGATCCTGTGCACCACGGTCTCGTTGCCCTGGGTATCCCGGGCCAGAATTGTGATGTCGTTTTTCCCCGGGACCAGATTGATGAACTTGGTGAATCGGCCGTTCGGACCCAGAAACACCAGATCGCCGTTCACGGCCACCATGGCGGCGTCATGAACCATGCCGATGACGTCGCAGTAGGAATCGTCGCCCGTGAACCGGGCGTTGTTCTCCGGCGTGAGGCTCACGATGTCCGGCGGAAGCGTGTCCTTCATGACCTGCGAAGGCGACGACCAGGGGCCCCGAACGCCGAAGGCGTCAATGAAAGCGATTCTCATCATGTACCCGCCGTCGGGGATGTTCTGTTTCTTGATGTCGAAATTCTGACCGATCTTCTCCGAGCGGTCGATGACGAGGTCGTCGAACTTCGCCGTCTTCGAAAGCTGGATCTGATAGCTGACCATGATGTTTTCCGACACCATCGATTTTGAGCGGCCGGCCGGCGCTGCGCTCTGCGGCTGATTCTCGACCGGACGGGGTTCGGCCAGTTTCGTGTCTGAGGGAAGAACGACGACGGGCTTCGTGTCCTGGGGGATGGCCGGGGCGGCCTGATCAAGAATGTCCTTCGGGTCAAAGTCCTTGAAATTGGGCAGCGGCATCGGCGCGGTGGGCGGCGCCGACACGTTCACCTGCGTTCCGTAACCTTCGCGCACGCGGACGGTTTGTCCCTGCGCGGTCACGTCCACCTCACCCTTGTAGACGAACACGACGGACGATTTGTCTTCCTTGACCTTGGCCTGGTAGTCGGCGTTCGTTCCGCGCGGGCGAACGACGGCGCCGCCGGGCATGATCACCTTCGCGCGCGAGGCGCGAACGGCGCCCTGAAAGATCTGGACTTCCTGGACCACCTTCTCGGGTTTCAGCACCACGTAGGAGTTCTCGTTGATCTGGACTTCTTCCTTGGTGGGAAATAGAACGTTGGCCTGGCCGCCGCTCATCGTGCGAAGGCTGTCTTCGTACTTCAGCGTCATGTCGACGGTGGCCTGCTTCCATTCCGTTTCGTCGCGCCGCTTGTAGCGCACCTCGGGCATCATGCGGATCAACTGGGCGTTCCGGTACTCTTCCTTGATAAGCTGCACCGGAATCTGGATCTTCGTCCCCGGGAGTGCCAGGGTGGGATCGGCGCTGAGAAGCTTGTTGTGCTTCACGATTTCCGGCCATCGCTGCGGATCCTTCAGGTAGCGGTTCGCCAGACTCCACATGGTGTCGCCCGGATTGACGGTGATCTCCTGCATGGCCTCCTCGGCCATCGCCAGGGCGCTGAAGAGTAGCGCCGCCATGAAAATGGGGAATGCGCGCCGCCTCATGCCGCGTTGACCTCGAGGCGTTTGACATTGTGGGGAATCGTGAAGATGAAACGGCTGCCCCTGCCCACTTCGGACTCAACCCAGATCTTTCCCTCGTGCGCCTCAACAATTCGTTTGCAGATCGTGAGGCCCAGACCTGCCCCGCCTTTCAGATGGCCTTCCACCTGGCGGAACTTGTCGAAAACCTTTTCGAGATACGACGCCGGGATTCCGTCTCCCGTGTCGATGACGGCGCAGCGAAGCATCTCCGACCCATTCTCGATCTGAACTGTGATGGCGCCGCCGTCGGGGGTGAATTTGGCGGCATTGCCGATCAGGTTCGCGAAGACCCGCTCCATCAGATTGGGATCCACGGCGATCGGCATCGGCTGGCCGGACGTTTCGACCGTCAGTTTCAGATTCGTGCTCCGCGTCTGCGGAACGAAAAGTTCGACCACTCGGTTGGCGATATCTTCGACCACCGTGGATTCGATGTGGAGTGCCATCCGGTTGGACTCGAGGCGCGCCAGGTCCAGGATGTCGTTGATCATGTTCATGAGCCGGAGCGACGCCTTGTCCATCGTGTCGAACATTTTTGCCTGGATAGGGGACACCGGGCCCGTCTGGCCCGCCTGAAAAAGACGGATGAACCCGCGGATGGCG
Organism: Elusimicrobiota bacterium; assembly: GCA_043732015.1. Classification (GTDB taxonomy): domain Bacteria; phylum Elusimicrobiota; class Elusimicrobia; order F11; family F11; genus JBBRXR01. The sequence continues at coordinate 16,555 of JAYTIE010000208.1, forward strand.
GTGAGAGGATTCCGGAGATCGTGTGTGATCGAATGAAGGAATTCCTCCTTCATCGAGTCGATCTCCTTCTCGAGCGTGATTTCGTGGATGACCGTGACGATTCCAAGAAACTCGCTCTTGCCTGGCGTCCGCACCTGCTCGGCGGACAGGAAGAACCAGCGGTCGCTCGACTCGCCTGACATTTTTACTTCCGCCGTTTTCTTCTCATCCGATCGGGTGAGAAGATCCACGAACGCGGTTTTGAAATCGGGCGTCGGCAGATATTTCCACATGGGTTGTCCGATGAGATCTTCCGTTCCGGAAATCGAGAGGATGTCGCGCGCGTGCTGGTTCACGAGCTGGATGCGGCCCTGATAGTCGGTCATCACGATGCCGTCGCGGATGGAGTAGATGATTGCTTCCGTCTTCTTCTGCTCGATGATGACCTTCTCCACCTGGAGATCCGCGTAGCCACGAAGCTTGTGGATCATGCTGTTCAGTGTTTGAGCGAGTTCCTGGATTTCATCCTGGCTCTCGATGACGACGGGTTCCGGAAAACGGCCTGACGAGAGATCGACCGCCTGCGCGGTGCGCGAAATCGAAATGAGCGGACGGACCAATGACCGTGTGAGGAGCAGCGCCGCAATGACCGCGAGCAGCACGGTGCCGATCACGACCAGGAACGCCTGCTTGCGTCCTTTTTCACTCGCGGCGAAGGCTTCCGCTCGCGTCTGCTGCGTGATGACCGCGCCGCCCAGCTGGCTGACCGGCGCCGAGGCGCCGACCCACGCGACGCCGGATTCGTCGGTGAACTCACGCGCGCCCATGTTGCCGGTGAGCGCGGTGCGGATAATGGTCTGGTCTTTGCCGACATGCCCTCCACCCAGAATCAGGGGCGGTTTGGAGAGGACATCTCCCTTCGGGTCCACATAGAAAGCAAAACCGGTGGCGCCGATGGTTTCCTTCGCCACCATCGTGCACACATCATCGATGGAGAGTTTGACGAAAAGGGCGTTCAGCCCGGCCGGCGTGCTGAAGGGCAGAAAAACTTCCGCGTAGGCCAGTCCGTTGGGGGAGCGTCCCACACGAACCTGACGCTCGCGTGATTTGATCATCGCCTTGAACAGATCGTCGTCCGCGTGCGAGAGCAGCGCCGGGTTCTGTTCGACTTCAGGCGCGACGAGCGGATTGTAGGCTTTGATCACTTCCTGGCCCGCCGGGGTCACCGCCGAGATGATTCCGTAGTTCGCGGATGAATCGATGAGAGCGCTGAGAAGTTTCTGACGCTCCGGCCAGGTAATGCCGGGGTTCTTCAATGTCTCGATCGCGAACACGAGCTGTGACAGGGTGGACGAGAGGCGCTCGTCAAATTTCTCCGCCATCGATTGGGCGAGACGCAGGTGATACCGCTGAACCTCGTACTGAAGGCTCTCGCTGTTGATGTTCACCACGATCCGGCCGACGAGAAGAACTGGCAGAACGCTGAGCAGCACCAGCAGGATGAGAAAGCGGGGGAAAAGACGCAGCCGGAACGGCAGCGCGGTGGCGCGTGGTCCGTTGTCGGAGGACTCAGTAAGCTTTTGATTTTCAATCATTATGGGGGTCTCTCCCGATAAGTGTAGCCGCTGTAAAATGCGTTTCAAGGACGAAAATCAATACGTTTTTGACGAAATGTCCGACCAGAACCGTGTGATATGATCTGAATGTGAGGCTGTTCTTCGCAGCGACCATCCCGGACGATATTCGAGCCGACCTGGCCCGGCGTCTGGATCTGGAACCCGGTCTTCGAGGCCTGGTCCGGAGCCGGCCGGAGGCCCTGCACATCACGGTTCGTTTTGTCGGCGACACAGAGCCGGCGCGAGTGGCGACGGTTCAAGTCGCGGGCGCGGCGATCGCCGCCCAGCGGAGTCTTTCCATCCGGATCGAAGGCGCGGGGGTGTTTCCGGATGACCGGGCGCCGACCGTTTTCTGGGCGGGTGTTGGCGGAGAGGTGGCGGAAATGTCCGCCATCGCGCAGACTCTGGAAACAGCGCTCGTCAGCGCGGGGTTTTCAGCGGACAGCCGCAGGTTCTCGCCGCATCTGACGCTGGGCCGGGCCCGCAAAGGCGGTCGGTTGGGAAGTGAAGCCGCCGTGGCTTTCCGGCGATCGCTGGCGGGATACGAATCGCGTTTTTTCGATGTAAAGGAGATCGACTTGTTCCGAAGCCATTTGGGCCCGGTGGGCCCCCGATATGAAATGTTGACGACTTTCCCTCTCGCATGACGCCGCTTGCGACGTCTTCACCGCCGGAACCCCGCCGTTCCCGATTCCGTTTCTGGCTGATACTTTTCGCCCTCGCCCTTATCGGTGCCGTTGCCGCGTTCTGGCCGGGCCGTGGCGCCACGGTCCAGGTGGACATCCCCGAAGGCGCCACCGGGCACGCGGTCGCGCGCCAGCTTCTTGATGCGGGTGTGATCCAGACGCGGTTCCCGCTGCTCGGATGGATCCGGGTTCTCAACGCCGCCGCGCGGATTCACGCGGGTCGCTACCGTTTTACCGCGGGCCGGTCCGCGTTCTGGATCGTTGATGACCTGATTCAGGGACGGACGGAGAAAGTCCGCGTCGTGATTCCCGAGGGATGGGCGGCCTGGCAGATCGCTGAGCGGCTTGAGACCGAAGGCGTGTGCGCGGGGAAAGCGTTCCTCGATGTGGTGCGCGCCCGGAAGTTGGAGGGGTTCCTATTCCCGGCGACCTATGATTTCGAAGTCGCGTTGTCTCCGGACACCGCGGCGTCCCGTCTCAGCGCGCGCTTCGAGCGCGTCTGGACGCCGGACATGGAGCAGCGCGCGAAGGACGTCGGCATGACGAGAATCCAGATCATCACGCTGGCGTCCATCGTCGAGCGCGAGGTTCGCGTCCATGATGAAGCGCCGATGATCGCGGCCGTGTATCTGAACCGGCTTCACATCAACATGCGGCTCGACGCCGACCCGACCGTTCAGTACGCGCTGGGCGGCTGGAAAACGCGTCTGACCTACGCCGATTACCGCAACACCGATTCTCCGTACAACACCTATCGCGTGACGGGACTTCCGCCAGGACCCATCTGCAACCCCGGCGAGAATTCCATCAAGGCAGCATTGTGGCCGGCACCGACCGACACCCTGTACTTCGTCGCTGCCGAAGACGGGCATCACTCCTTCTCGAGCAGTTACCGCGAGCACACGAACAAGGTCAACAAAAGGAATCGCGCGCGCCGTCTGAAATTCCGAGGATGAGAATCCGACGGTTCATGACAACACTCTCTCGCGCAGGTAAGATGCGGACATGAGTCTTTCCGCATCCGACTTCGAACTTCTTCTTCAGGCGAACCGCATTCTCTCGTCCAAACTGGACGACCAGGAAGTCCTCCAGGCCGTCATGGAGCTCGCCACCGACGTTGTTCACGCAGAAGCCTCATCCCTTCTCCTGCTCGATCCCGCCACGAACGAATTGTTTTTTGACGTCGCCGTCGGTGAAGTGAAGGATCAGGTGAAACAGATCCGGTTGAAGGTCGGCGAAGGGGTGGCCGGCTGGGTTGCCCGCGAGCGCCAGCCTCTGATCGTGAACGACACCTCTTCCGATCCGCGCTTCACGGCCAAGGTGGACGCGTCGACCAGTTTCAAGACGAAATCCATTCTCGCGGTGCCGTTGATCGCCCGCGGGGAACTTGTCGGCGTCGTCGAAGCGATCAACAAGGAAAACGAAGGCCGCTTCACGACCGAGGATCAGGAAGCGTTCACTCTCTTCGCCAACCAGGCCGCCATCGCCATCCAGAACGCCCGGCTTTTCTCCAGCATCCGCCGGGAGCGCGCGAAACTGAGCAGCGTGTTCGAATCAATGTCGGAAGGCGTTCTCATCGCGGACGCCGCCGGCCGCGCGCTCCTCGCCAATCCCGCCTGCGGCGTGCTTCTGGGAACATCGGGCGACAAGGCCGTGGGGAAGAAGATCGCGACGGAGCTGTTCGAAGGGTTCGAGTCACACCCGAAGATTTCCGACCCCATTTCATTCAGGGACACGGTCACCCGCGTGGAGCTGCGCCGGAAGTCCGGCAAGGATTTCATCATGTCGGCGATGGTTTCGAAACTCGCCGCCGGCGGCCAGGAAGGCTGGCTGATCTTCCTCCGGGATGTTACCGATGAGCGCCGGGAAACCATGCTGAAACAGAATTTCATTTCGCTCGTTTCGCACAAGTTGAAGACGCCGCTGACCGTGATCCTCGGTTACGCGCCGACGCTTCTCTCCGACAACGACAACATGACTGATTTCCAGAAACGCGCCGCCGGCGCCGTCTCGGCCCAGGGCGAGCATCTGAACCGTCTCATCGACAAGCTGCTCCGGTTCACGGTCGTGGAAAGCGACATGCCGACGAAGGAGCCGAAGGCCGTGGCGCCCGCGGCCCTTGTGCAGGAAGCGCTCCGGTCAATCGACACGCTGCGCGAGGAAAAGAACGCCGAAATCAATCTGGACGCGTCCGTCGGCCGGGCACGCGATGTGCTGGTTGATTCCTCTCTCGCGGTGGAAGCGCTTCGCAACGTGCTGGAGAATGCGATCAAGTTCAACGACAAGCCCAAAAAGACGGTGACCATCTCCTGCGCGGAGCTGACGAACGCGGTGCGCATCGTCGTGGCCGACAACGGCGTGGGCATTCCGCCGGAAGAACAGGAAAAGGTTTTTCAGAAGTTCTATCAGGTGGAGAATCATTTCACGGGCCAGGTGCCGGGCGCGGGTCTGGGGCTGTCCCTCTGCAAGAAGGTCGTTGAGACCATGGGGGGCGTGGTTCTTCTGACGTCCCAGATCGGTGAAGGAACCCAGCTCTCGATCGATCTCCCGCGCGTCAGAAAGGCCGAATGAGCCTGCCTCTCTACTCGCCCGTCCTCGGGTTCGGTGATTTCTCGGACCTTTTCCTGGAAGAAACCTCCAGCATCTCCCTTCGCTGGGAAGAAGGCCGTCTTGATTCTGTTTCGATGAACGAAGAATCCGGCGCGGGCCTCCGGTTTTTGTCCGGCGAAGAAACCCGCTATGGCCATCTCGACCTCACCCGTCCGATCGATTCTCCGTCCGGCGATGGAATCGCGCGCCTTCTGAAACTTCGCGACCGGCTTTCTCCCGGGCTGTCCTTCTCGACCTTGGCGCCGATGAAAGCGACGTCGGTCGGGACCCATCCAGTTCGCATCGTTCCCGCGAGTTTCACCCTGGAGCAGAAAATCGATTTCCTGCGCCGCGCCCAGGCCGCCGTCTCGGGTCCCTTCGTGCGGCAGGTGACGGTGAATTACGGCGAGAAGAACAAGAAGGTTGGGTATATCAACTCGCTGGGAGAGTCCTTCGTCGAGAACCGGATCTATGTGGTTTTCAGTCTCACCGTGACCGTCGAGCGCAATGGCGACATGCAGACTGCCTACGATTCAATGGGCGGACTGCTGGGTCTTGAATTGTTCGACGGCGACGCGGTGGAGCGCCTGGCGCGCGAAGTCGCGGCGCGCGCGCAGGCGAAGCTCGACGCGCCCCAGGCCCCCGCGGGAGAAATGCCCATCGTGATCGCGGCCAGCGCGGGGGGAACGTTGATTCACGAGGCGGTCGGCCATTCGCTGGAAGCCGACGCGGTGCTGGAAGGCACGTCGCCTTCCTATAAAGGAAAAATCGGTTCCGTCGTCGCCAACGAGAAGTTGACCGTGTACGACGACCCGACCGTCGCGTCCAAACGCGGTTCCTTCAAGTTCGACGACGAAGGCACGCCGTCGGAAGCCACGAAGCTGATCGAGAACGGCGTGCTGAAAGATTTGATCTGGGACCGCCTCTCCGCCCGAAAGGGGGGACGCGCGTCCAACGGCCACGGTCGCCGCGAGTCCTACGCGCACCGCCCAATTCCCCGAATGTCGAACACGTTCATTGCGCCTGGCCCCGACGATCCGGCGGAGATTTTGAAATCCATGCCGAACGGATTCCTCGTGACGAAGATGGGCGGCGGCCAAGTGAACACGGCCAATGGCGATTTCGTTTTTGAAGTTGAAGAAGGCTTCACCGTCAAAGACGGCAAGCGCCAGATGATTCGTGGCGCGACCCTCCTCGGCAACGGCCCGGAAACGCTCAAGTTGATCGACATGGTCGGCCGTGATCACGGTTGGGGCATCGGAACGTGTGGCAAGGAAGGCCAGGGCGTCCCCGTATCGGACGCACTGCCGACGGTGAGGATCAAGAAACTGATCGTGGGCGGTCAAGGCTGACGCTTCCCATCTGAGGGCCGTCCGGCCGTCTCCGTCATTCCCGCGAAGGCGGGAATCTAGCCGGGTCGCTCTTGATGCCGCAATCCTTGGAAAGGGCCGATCCCTGCAAACTCTACGGGGCTTTGGCCTTTTCTCTCTCTCCGTCAATTCCCAGGGTTCAAGGTATAGATTCCCGCCTTCGCGGGAATGACAGCGGGGGGAGCAGGGAGGGAAGTTAGTAACCGCGCCGGCCGGCGCGGTTGATGCGGAACTTGCAGGAGTCTGCATAGAAGGGAAGCATGGACTTGATCTTCGGAAGCACTTCTTCGGCGCTGGCCTCGCCCATCTTGATCATCGATTTGGCCTGATCAAGATCCCACCACAGCAGGTCGTGCGCCTTGATTTCCATGACCACGTGCGCCAGTTCCGAACGCGCCTGCGCGATCTCGAACTGCATGATGTAAATGGTCTTGATCATCGTCTCGGCGATGCCGGGCCCCCGCATCATGGACGGCAGCCGGCGGCGCCACCAGCCAATGACCTTCGGAACCTTCCGCTCCGCCGCCTTTGACGTCAGGTTCGCGCTCAGAATGATGTTCGCGCCCTGCGACAGCGTGATGGACGTCGGCACTGGATTGACCAGGCCGCCGTCGACGAGATAGCGGCCATCCAGATAGAACGGTTGAAAGAAAAACGGGAGAGACAGACTCGCGCGCACGGCTTCCGCCACGTTGCCGTGATCGAGCACGATCTCGCGGCCCGTCTCGATGTCGGTGGCGACGCAGCTGAAGGGCAGCAGCAGTTCCTTGAAGTTGCGGTCGTTCAGATGGCCGCGCAGAAAATTGAGAACACCGTTCCCGCGGATAAGTCCCGTGCGGGGAAGAATGGGATCGGCCAACTCCCAGAGCTTCCGGCGGTTGATCGAGCAGGCGATTTCTTCCAGCTCGTCGGGGGATTTCCCTGAGGCATAAAAGGCGCCGATCAATGCGCCCATCGACGTGCCGGAGATGACATCCGGAAAAATTCCTTCCCGCTCCAGCACCTTCAGCATGCCGATGAGGGCGTAGCCGAACGCCGCGCCCGATCCCATCGCGAAGCCGATGACGAGATGAGCGAGATTGCGGGCCAGCCGGTCGAGGCACCGCTGCGCGATGGCGGCAGCGGGGCCCAGAAAAATCTCTCCGCGGGAAACCATTTCACCGGCCATCGACGGGCTCCAGTCGAAGCGGATGTCGGCGGGGAAATCGGTGGGCTGTGAACCCGGTTTCGTGCTGAGCCAGACGCGTTCCAGCTTCTTGCCCGGCAGCATCAGGGGAAGACTCATCGCCGAGGCCATGTCGGCGGGTGACGTCTGCGGTCCAGCGACGATCAACGTCCGGTCGCATTGCTGAAGAACGGACGAAGCCTTCCCGGCCAGGATAGCGGGAAGGCAGACCACGCACATGTCGTAGTTGTCTTTCAGCAGGGAGAAAAACGGGTAGAGGTGATCCAGCGTCCGCTCGCTGATCGTGCGTGGATCCACTTCCACGATCTCGAGGCCCGACGGGTGAATGGTAACGTACTCGTCGAATTTACGGAGATCCTGCCCCGCGCCTTCCCGGAGCTGCTTTTCTCCCAGCACCTGGGCGTTGATGCCGAGCCGCTGGGCGATGACGGGCTTTCCGGC
>JAYTIE010000209.1:0-24150 GCA_043732015.1 Elusimicrobiota bacterium
TCATCATCTTCGCGGCAACGAGAGGTCTCCTCGATGACGTGCCGGTGAAGAGCGTCCGAGACTTCGAGACGGCTCTTCTCCAGAACGTCCAGACCGTCGCGCCGAAAGTGCTCGAAGAAATCGCCAATGGCGAAAAGATGAGCGACGCGCTCATGGCGAAAATGACCGAGCTCATTCAGAACTTCAAGAAAGGCTTCCTGGCGAAATAATCTTTCATGGCGTCCCTTCGCGAACTACGCACAAAAGTCAAGTCGGTCAAATCGACGCAGCAGATCACCAAGGCGATGAAAATGGTGGCGGCGGCGCGGTTGAACCGTGCCCAGGAACGCATCTTCGCGGCCCGGCCTTTCGCCGACCGCATGGAAGAGCTGCTGGGCCAGCTCGCGTATCTTCACCGGAAGGTCGCCGGTCCGACGTCGGATCTCGATCATCCGTTCCTGAAGAAGCGGACGGCGTCCCGCGTGGATCTGGTTCTCGTGACGGCGGACCGCGGTCTTTGCGGCGGCTTCAACGCCACGCTGCTTCGCCGGCTGATGCAGTTCCTTCGTGAACACCCGGAAGCGGACATCCGTCTCTGGTGCGTCGGCAAGAAGGGCCGTGATTTCTCCCGCCGCTTCTACAAGAAGATCGAAGGCGAGTACGTGAACATTTTCCAGAAACTCACCTACGCGCAGGCGGACGTCATCGGAACCGATCTCATGAACGTTTTCCTGAAGAGCGAGACGCGCGGCGTTTTCATCCTCTACAACGAATTCAAGTCGCGCCTGCAGCAGAAGCTGACGCTGCGCCAGTTGCTGCCGATCGCTGAAATTCCGGGCCTCGCGCCGAAACTCGACTTCCTCTACGAACCCGGTCCGCAGGCGATCGTTGACGAACTGCTGCCGCGTTACGTGAAAGCTCAGATTTTCCGCATCCTTCTCGAGTCCCAATCCGCCGAATTGGCCGCGCGGATGGCCGCCATGGAATCGGCGACGAACAACGCCAAGGAAATCATCACCGACCTGACGCTCACCATGAACAAGGTTCGCCAGGCCGGCATCACGAAAGAACTCGCCGAAATCGTCGGCGGCGCCGAATCAATCCGCAACTGACCGTTTCCAGAATTTAATTTCCAGAGGAGTCATCACATGAAAGGTAAAGTCGTCCAGGTCATCGGACCCGTCATCGACGTTGAATTCCAGCAGGGACAGCTTCCCAACATTCTCGACGCGCTGAAGCTCGTCGACGAATACGAGGCGGGCAACACAAAAGTGAAAGTCAACCTCACGCTTGAAGTGGCCGGGCATATCGGCGACAACGTCGTGCGCACGATCTCCCTTGGCCCGACGGAAGGCGTCTCTCGCGGCATGAACGTCGAGGGCACAGGCGCGCCGATCTCGGTCCCCGTGGGCCCGGCCTGCCTCGGCCGCCTCATCAATGTTCTGGGAGAACCGACGGACGGCCTTGGAGAAATCAAGTCCAAGATCCACTCGCCCATTCACCGTGAACCGCCGGCCTTCACCGACCAGGTAACCACACCGCAGATTTTTGAAACCGGCATCAAGGTCATCGACCTGCTCGAGCCTTACTCGAAGGGCGGCAAGATCGGACTCTTCGGCGGCGCCGGCGTCGGCAAGACCGTCATCATCCAGGAACTCATCAACAACGTGGCCACGCACCACGGCGGCGTTTCCGTGTTCGGCGGCGTCGGCGAACGTACCCGTGAGGGAAACGATCTTTATCACGAAATGAAGGAAGCCAAGCTGGCCGACGGCAATTCCGTTCTCTCGAAGACCGTGCTTGTTTACGGTCAGATGAACGAGCCGCCGGGCGCGCGCCTCCGGGTCGGTCTTACGGCGCTGACGAACGCTGAATATTTCCGCGATGAGGAAGGCCAGGACGTCCTTTTGTTCGTCGACAACGTGTTCCGTTTCGTGCTGGCGGGCGCCGAAGTTTCGGCGCTGCTCGGCCGCATGCCGTCGGCCGTCGGTTATCAGCCGACGCTGGGCCTCGAGGTCGGTTCGCTTCAGGAACGCATCACCTCGACGAAGAAGGGATCGATCACCTCGGTGCAGGCCGTGTACGTGCCCGCCGACGACCTGACCGACCCGGGCGTGGCGACGACATTCGCTCACCTCGACGCGACGACCGTTCTCTCCCGTCAGATCGCCGAGCTCGGCATTTACCCGGCCGTCGATCCGCTCGAGTCCACTTCCCGTATCCTCGACCCGCGCATCGTCGGTGACGAGCACTACAACGTGGCGCGTCAGGTTCAGCAGATCCTGAACCGCTACAAGGAACTCCAGGACATCATCGCGATCCTCGGTATGGACGAACTGTCCGAAGACGACAAGCAGCTCGTGAACCGCGCGCGCAAGATTCAGAAATTCCTCTCTCAGCCGTTCTTTGTGGCGACGCAGTTCACCGGCCTTGAAGGCCGCTACGTGAAGCTCCCGGACACAATCCGCGCTTTCAAGGAACTGTGCGAGGGCAAGTGGGACCACCTGCCGGAAGCCGCGTTTCATATGGTCGGCACCATCGAAGAAGCCGCCGAGAAAGCCAAGAAGCTGGAAGCCGGTCACTAAAATCAGTTGATCCAGATCGAACTCATCACGCCCGAGAAGCTCGTGTTCAGCGACGCCGTCGACTTTGTCGTGGCGCCCGCGGTTAACGGCGAAATCGGAATTCTCGCCAACCACGCGCCGCTTCTGGCGCAGCTGGGATCGGGGGAACTTCGCCTGCGAACCGGCGAGACGACGCGTTCGGTCGCTGTGTCGGGCGGATTCATTGAAATTCGTCCGGGCAGCGTTGTGAAAGTGTTCGCCGAGACCGCGGAATTCGCCGACGAGATTGACGTTGAGCGCGCCAACCAGGCCGCCGAGAAAGCCAAGGCCCGTCTTCAGGCGCAGGACCTGTCGCCGGTGGAGATGGCCGAGCTCGAGCAGTCGCTGGGCCGCGCGCTTCTCCGAATCAAGATTGCTGGCCTCCGGCGGCACAGAACGGGCGGCGTCCCCCAGCCCCACTAGGTTTTTCCGATGGCCCTCCTCCGCATCACACGATTCGGTGAGCCGGTTCTGGCCTCGCCCGCCGCGCCCGTGACCGATCTCGGCCCCTCCACCCAGAAGCTCATCACCGACATGTACGAAACCATGTATGCGGCTCAGGGCATCGGTCTTGCCGCGCCCCAGGTCGGACTCTCCGTGCGGCTCGCCGTCATCAACGTCACGCCGGACAACCGGAAGAGTCAGTTTGTCATCGTCAATCCGAAGATCGTTTCGCGGGAAGGCGAGACGGAAAGCGAAGAGGGATGCCTGTCGCTTCCCGGCGTCGGGGGCGCGCTGTTCAAGCGCGCCGCGAAAGTGGTCGTTCAGGCCTCGAACGAAAAAGGATTTCCGATCACCATCACGGGAGAGGGCCTGCTGGCCCGCTGTCTGCAGCATGAGATCGATCACCTTGATGGGCGCATGATCATTCACCGCGCGTCTTTGAAGCGGCGCCTCGAAATGATGTGGGCCATCAAGAAACTCAAGAAAGACGATTTGTGGTAGGTAGGCTTTCATTGCGAGGAGCGCCGTTTGCGACGTGGCAATCTCACGAATCAATTAATGAGATCGCCACGGCCCGGCAAACAGCGCCGGACCTCGCGATGACAAAGTGGGCGTCATGTTAAAGGTCCTCTTCTTCGGAACGCCGCAGGTCGCGGTGCCATTCCTTCAGCGCTCGCTCGAGCGCGCCAACGTGGTCGGCGTCGTCTGCCGGCCCGACGAGCCGGTGGGACGCGGTCTCACGCTCACGCCGCCCCCGACCAAGGTTCTGGCCCTTCAAAGGAACATTTCCGTCTTCCAGCCCGTGGGACCGTGGACGCCGGATTTCCTGGCGTCTCTCCGGGCGCTGAACGCGGATCTCGGCGTCATCGTGGCCTACGGCCGAATCCTGCCGCGCGACGTTTTCATGGCCCCCGCGCAGGGGTCCATCAACATCCATTTCTCGCTGTTGCCCAAATACCGCGGCGCGGCGCCCATGCAGTGGTCGCTGATTAGCGGCGAAGAGCGAACGGGCGTGACCGCGTTTTGGCTCGAAGAGGGCCTCGATTCCGGTCCAATCTGCCGCCAGGCGGAAACCGCCGTCGCGGAGACCGACAACGCCGTTTCCCTGCGTGAGAAACTGATTTCGGTCGGTTTGGACGTGCTGGATCAGGTCCTGGCCGACGCCGCGGCGGGCGCCGCCCGTCGCGAGGATCAGTCCGGAACCCCGACGCTTGCGCCTCAGCTGAAGAAAGAGGACGGGCGGCTCGACTGGGGCCGGTCCGCCCGCGACATCGTCAACCTCATCCGGGGTGTGGTAGAGTGGCCGGGTGCGGTCACCACGTTCCGGTCCGACGGAACGGTCGAAAAGAAGCTGAAGGTGCTCCGTGCGTCCGCTGTGCCCGGACGGAACAAGCCTGCCGGAGAAATTTTATCCGCTGACGCCGCCGGAATACTAGTTCAGGCGTCCGACGCCGCCGTCCGGCTGGAAGAAGTCCAGCCCGAAGGGAAGAAAGCGATGAACGCGTGGTCCTTCTGGCAGGGCGCGCGGATAAAGCCTGGAGAAAAACTTGGAAGCTGAAGTCGTCCCCATCACCGAAGTCACCGAAAAACCAAAACGGTCCATCCTCGACGTCCCGCTCGCCGAATGGCCGGAACTCATGACGACGCTGGGAGACCAGACGTTCCGCGCCGCCCAGATCGCCGACTGGATTTTCAAACGCCGCGCACGCGCGTGGTCGGAGATGACCAACGTGTCCGCCGCGCTCCGCGAAAAGCTGGACAAGGACTACACCGTCGGCGCGCTGGAGATCGACAACGCCGTCACCTCCGACATCGACGGAACCACCCGCTATTTTTTCAAGACCAGCGACGGCCAGATGACCTCGTGCGTCTTTCTTCCTTTCGAGAACCGCCGGTCCATCTGCATCTCCTCCCAGGTCGGTTGCGCGTGGGGATGCGTGTTCTGCGCGTCCGGCCGCGTGAAGTTCGAGCGCAACCTCACCGCCGGTGAAATCGTCGACCAGGTGATGCTGGTTGAGAAAGCGACCGGCAAGCCGATGGACAGCATCCTGTTCATGGGCATGGGCGAACCGCTGGCGAATTACCTCAACCTTGTCGCCGCCTTACAGGTCATTCGCTCGCCGCTCGCGCTCAACTTCGGCGCCCGCCACGTCACCGTGTCGACCTGCGGCCTCGCGCCGCAGATCGAGAAGCTGGCCGTCGATGCGCCCAAAGTGAACCTCGCCATTTCCCTGCACGCCGCCAACGACGAGCTTCGCAAACAGCTCCTGCCGAAGTCGTCCAAGTGGCCGATCAAGGAACTCATGAACGCCGCCAAGGTCTATTCGATGACCACGGGATCCCGCGTGACGTTCGAGTACATCGTGCTGGACGGCATCAACGACACCGAGCAGGACGCGAAGCGTCTGGCCAACCTGATTCGCGGCCCGGCGGAACATGGCGATTACTGGGTGAACCTCATCGCGTATAATCCTGTTCCGGGCCTGCCGTACAAACGGCCTTCCGACGAGAAGATTGAAGCTTTCAAAGAAATCCTGGCCTCCCGGCGCGTTCCGGTCCGCCTGAGAAAACCTCAGGGCACGGACATTGGCGCCGGATGCGGTCAACTGGGAGAAGCGCGTTGAGCGATCCAATCGACATTTTTTCCGAACAGCCTCCGACAGAAGGATCACAAAGCCGCTGGACCTTCACCCGCCGCCCCTGGTTCATCCTCGCCGTCGGGCTTGTCCTCGTCCTGATCGTGGGAATTTTTTCGATCAATCAGGTCATGAGCACCGTTCTTCATTCCCGCCCTGAAGTGACCGTCCCGAAGCTGGAAGGCAAAAGTCTTTCCGACGCGCTTCAGGCAGTTTCCAACCTCGACCTGTCGCTCCAGCACGAAGGAACCGATTTCGATGAAACCCTGCCCGCGGGCACGGTCATTCGGCAGCATCCGGAATCCGGCATGCGCGTCCGCTCAGGCCGTTCCATCCGCGTGGTTGTTTCGCGCGGCGGACAGGCGTCCTTCGTTCCGGACGTCGCCGGCAAGCGCATGGCGGAAGCGCAGAGCATTCTCGCCGCCGAGGGCATCCAGCTGGGCGCGGTGACCGAATCCTATTCCGCGGAATCCGCCAAGGGCGTCGTGCTGTCGCAGACCCCCTCGTCCGGCACTGTGGTCACGCGCGGCGCGATGGTGGACCTGGACGTTTCGAAGGGCTCGCCGCCGTCGGGCCTGCCGCTCGCCCCGGACTTCTCCGGTAAGCCGTCGGATGAAGCCACGAAGTGGGCCGCCAGCGTCAAAGCGCCGCTGAAGATTAAGGAAGAGCCGAAAGCCGTCGGCGCGCCGGGCACCATCGTCCGTCAGGAACCGCCGGCCGGCCAGCCGCTCCTGGAAGGCCAGGACCTGGTCGTCACCATCGTACCGATGGGTGGCGGCAACGCCTCCCGTCTTTCCTTTGATGTCCCCTCCGACGTTGATGAGGCGACCGTGAAAGTGGTCGCGCGCGACAACCGGGGCGAGAGCGAGGTTTATCAGGGCAAGCACAAGGGCGGAGAGAAGGTGGAAGTGCCCGTCGCGATCCAGACCACGACCCGTTTTCGTATTTATGTGAACGACGTGCTGCAGGAAGAGCGGGTCGTCGAGCCGTGACCGTGCTCATCGCGCCGTCCATTCTGTCCGCGGATTTCGCGCGGCTGGCCGACGCGGCGCAGATGCTGGAAAAAGGCGGCGCGGACTGGCTGCACGTGGACGTGATGGACGGCCACTTCGTTCCCAACCTCACCATCGGTCCCGTCGTCGTGAAGTCGCTGAAGAAGCACACACAGCTTCCGATGGACGTTCACCTGATGATCACCGATCCCATCCAGTATGCCGAGCCGTTCGCGAAAGCGGGCGCATGGGGACTGACCTTTCACGTGGAAGCGGTGCAGGATTCCGCCGCCGTCATCCGCGAGTTTCAGCGTCTGGGCGTTCGTCCGGGCGCCTCGATCAAACCGAAGACGCCCGCCTCCGCGGTCATTCCCTTTCTCAAGGATCTCAACGTCGTTCTCGTGATGTCGGTGGAGCCGGGGTTCGGCGGACAATCGTTCATGCCGGAAGTCCTGCCCAAAGTCCGGGAGCTCAAGGATTACATCCGGAAGCACAACCTGTCCTGCAAGGTGGAAGTGGACGGGGGCATCGACATGAAAACGGCGGGTCCGACGATAGAGGCGGGAGCGGATGTTCTCGTGGCGGGCAACGCAATCTTCGGCGCGCCCGATCCGCTGAGTGCATTGAGAGATCTTAAAGCTCTAGGCGCATAGCCAAATGCTTTCTGTTGGCGTACATTCACTCCTCGCCGTTGGACTCTTTCTCCTCATCAATTGGCTCGGTAAGCATTCGAAGTCATTTGGCTATAAGCAGCTAACCATTCTTTTTGAAGTCGACGAAGCGCCTGCATTTAATCTTCTATTTCGGGTTTTGACGCCGGTAGTCTTCATTGTTATCGCCGCTGCAGCGTTCTATCTCGCTCACTTAGATTTCCTGGCCAAGCGCATCTTTCTTGTAGTCGCTTACTACTTCGCGTTCCGTATTGGCTGGAACGCGGTTATGGGTAAGGCCCGTCTTCTCAATTGGAAAAACATGACGGGCCAAATCTTCGTGTCTTGTGCACTTGCGTATCTTGCGCAGGTCAGGTTGATCGACAACAAGAGTTATCTATTTCCGGACCCTGCGACTCTAGGAAACGAGCTTTGGTTGGTGATATTTGGCTTCGTCTATGCGGTGATAAATAATCTCAGATCATCTCCGGAAACATCGATTGCACGTAAGAATGCGTACATCAAGAATCGATTTTGGGACTACAAGGCTAAGTTTGGACAAATCGTTTCTTCTGACATCAAGGCTCCTCCATTAGAGGCGTTGGTCTATGCAATTATGATCTTTGAGGCATTTAATAGGCCGCGTGTTATGAGGGCAGTGGAGAATCTTGCATTCAGATTTGGTCGCGCAAGAACTCTAGGAATTATGCAGGTCACGACGTACACGCCAATTTCTGACTCGGAAAGTGTGCGCTTGGCGTGTAAAAAAATCGGAGACGACGCTTTAGAGCTTCAGCGTGACCTTGCGGCGAAGGACTTCTCGAAATACAGGGCGTCGCCAGCGTACGTCGATTTCATTCGGGATGACGAGTTGCTGAATGGGGTTCTTTCGCGGTACAACGGCGGAAATTTCTATCGCACCGAAGTAACGAATCTCTACAAATACGTTAAGGATAGTTTCTATCCCGAATCAGGAAGCCTCTTCCAGACTATTGGGCAGGGTTCTTCTTCCACGCCTCTAGTAAGTCAAACCATAGCGGAACAGCAAAGCGTGCAGCAGAAGCCGGAATTCCGTCTAGAGACCTGATTTCTCGCCGATCTTTCCTTCCCAGCCAAACTAGCCCCACCTCAGTTCTAGAGATCTGTCCGATAAACCAAAGGTCTTTGCTTCCCTCAGAGGTCCCGGTTTTTCCTCCGAACAATTCACCTAGATGTCGCTGAAGATACGCTGCAGTCCCATCCTTTGCGGTGGCGGCTAAGAGCTTTTTCATAACTGAGGCAATGGGAGGAGAAAGTGGAATTGAGGAGTACGCGATTGGGCGTAGCGTGGACAGAAGCTCAGCCCCGGTCAACTCTATAGTTCCCAATGCCAGAAAGGGTGAATTCGGTATCGGTTGCGTTACGCCACAGGCGCGAAGGTACGAGGAGAACGCATAAACGCCAAGGCGCTGAATCAGCTGCATGGCGATCACGTTTAGGGACTGTGCAAAGGCCGTTTTCAAGTTAACCGAGCCGCGATACTGCCCATCATTATTTCGAACTGAGCAAACCTTTCCACCCAAGGTGATAGAGAAAGGCTCATCGTTGAAAATTTCGTCAATGGATTTAGGGAAGGTCTCAAGGAATGCCGAATAAAGTGCGACCTTGATCGTTGAGCCAACCGCACGGGGCGTCGTAATTACCGGCCAGTTCAAAAAATGAGGGCCATCTTTCCACGTGAAATCTCGGCCCGTCGAGCTGCGAATAAATGCGACTGCGCATAGTCGCTCACCATCCTGCACCAAACCTCGAATGCGTTGAAGGCGGGAGGTTAAACGAACAGCTACTTCTGAGTTATTGGAGGTATCTGCCCTCATGGTGGGCAAGACTATTTAACAGGCGGGCAGTTAGGCTTTTCGGTAAATCTCGACGACTTTTCCTTCCTTGCCGTCGTCGATCACGAAATCCAGCGCAGAGACCACGTTCATGAGCTTGCCAGCCACGAGCAGGTGCGCCCAGGTGGGGGAACATCCTTCCAGCTGAACGTGCTGGCCGCGGTAGGTGTCGACGTTGAACGCGGCCACTTTGGTGGGGAAACTCGCGAACTCCACGCGGCCGCCGGCCACGTCGGAGGGATCCAGCTTCACTTTCTCGGTCATACGGTGAACGACTGACCGCAGGCGCACTCGGCGGCCGCCTGCGGGTTGTGGATCTTGAAGCCGGATGCCATCAGCGACGATTTGTAATCGAGCTCGGAACCGGCCAGATACAGAAGGCCTTTCGCATCCAGATACACTTTGACGCCGCGGCTTTCCACGACGGTGTCTCCCGGCTTCGGAGCTTCCGCGTCCGGTTCGATCTTGTATTCGAGGCCCGAGCATCCGCCGGAAATGACACGCACCCGAAGGGCGGCGCCAATCTTCCCGGACTTCTCGAGAAGCTGCTGGGCCTTTTTCGCGGCGAGTTCGCTGACGGTGAACATCTCAGGCATGGGGTTCCTTTAAGCTTCGAACGAGTTGCCGCAGCCGCAGGAGCTTTTGGCGTTGGGGTTCTTGATCGCGAAACCTTCGTTGCCGAACTCTTCGCGGTAGTCGATGGTCGCGCCGTTCAGCAGTTTGCCGCTGTCGGTGTCGATGAGAACCTTGAATCCTTCGAATTCCAGCTTCGCGTCTTCGGTCTTCGCTTCGTCGAAACGGAAACCGTAGGAATATCCGGAGCATCCGCCGCTTTCAACCACAACTCTCAGGTCTTTGCCCTTGAGTGAGTTGTCCTGGACGTAAAACTCTTTGATTTTGGAAATGGCGCGGTCGGTGAGTGTAACGGACATGGTGAAGCCTCCTTCTTGGTACTTTATCGTCGATAGTTTACCTTTCCTGTCAACAATTAGGGGGGTGATCCGTTCCAAGAGAAAGGGGTCACCAGGCGGTTCCCGAAGGAACGGCGTCTAGTGACCCCTTTCTCGCGAGTCCACACAACGGACTTCGGATAATGTTTGGGAGGTCGTGGGGGGAATATTGGTTGGTGACCCACAATCGGTAGGGTGACCTCGCCCAGCGAACCATCCCAAATCTGGTGAAAAGATCGGTACTTCTGTTCCCAAGGTAAGTCCGCGGAGAACAGACTTCAAGTAAAAAAAACGCCGCCAGCCCGTCGACGGTAAATCGCGTCGAGAACTGGCGGCGTGGACGAAAAGAAAGACGGCCTGACTGTTGCGAGGAACGCGGTTAGACGGACTCGAGAAAGCGCTCCGCCGAGATGGCGGCCGCGCAGCCGCTGCCCGCGGCAGTGATGGCCTGGCGGAACGTGCGGTCTACGACGTCGCCGGAGGCGAACACGCCGGGCACGTTCGTCTGCATTTTACCGTCGGTGAGAATGTAGCCTTCGTCGTCCATCGTGATCTGGCCGGCGAACAGCGACGAGTTCGGGATGTGGCCGATGGCCAGGAACATGCCCTGCACATTGAGCAGCGATTCCTTGCCGGTCGCGGCGTCCTTCAGGCGAAGTCCGGAGACTTTCGGATTGCCGACCACTTCTTCGACGATCTGGCCGAGATTCCATTCAATCTTCGGGTTCTTGCGGGCGCGGTCCTGCATGATCTTGGACGCGCGCAGATCCGTGCGGCGATGGACCAGCGTGACCTTCGTGCAGAAACGGGTGAGGAAGGTGGCTTCTTCCATGGCGGAATCGCCGCCGCCGATCACGGCGACTTCCTTGCCTTTGTAGAACGCGCCGTCGCACGTGGCGCACGACGTGACGCCATGGCCCCAGAGTTTCGTCTCGGATTCGAGCCCGAGTTTGCGGGGCGCGGCGCCGGTGGAAATGATCACGGATTCCGCGTGGACCGTGGTGTCTTCATAAGTGACGGCGAAGGGACGTTTCGAGAAATCGACTTTCGTGACGTCCTTGTAGATGATTTCAGCGCCGAAGCGTTCGGCTTGCTTGCGCATGTTTTCCATCAGGTCCGGGCCCATGACGCCGTCAGGAAAACCGGGGAAATTTTCGACGTCGGTGGTGGTGAGCAGTTGCCCGCCCGCCGAATATCCGGCGAGAACGAGGGGTTTCAGGTTGGCCCGGCCCGTGTAGATGGCGGCCGTGTACCCGGCCGGTCCGCTTCCGATGATGATGACTTCTTTTTCCATTTTCATACCCCTTAAAACACGGCGTGCCCGTCTCCGGTTCCAGAAAGATGGCCCACGTCATTGTATTTGATCAGTCTCCAATTCCCGTCGCGACGGTCAAGGCGCGAGAGCCCCGTGTTCCAGGTGGCCCAGCTGGGCCAAAGCGCAGCTGGAATCGACATCACGCCGAACACGGCTGCGCGAAGCGATCCTCCCGACGTCACAACGGCAATGCGCCCGCCGGGATGGGCGCTCAAAATTTTCTCGATCTCCGACATCAACCGGGCCTGGAGTTCGTTCCAGGTTTCGCCGCCGGGCGGACGGAACGATGGATCCTTCTTATAGACCTTCGCCTCTTCCGGCGCCGACTCGGCGACTTCTTTCCAGAGCCGTCCTTCCCACTGGCCCAGATTCCGTTCCCGGAGCCCGGGGAGAACACCGGGCTTTAAACCGGATCCGGAGAAGGCGATCCGCGTCGTCTCCAGGCACCTCGGCGCGTCGCTCGTGTAGACGGCCGTGAACGGTCGCGCGCTGAGGCGCAGGCCCAACCGCGCCGCCTGTTCCTGTCCGCGCGGGGACAAGGGCGAATCAAGAAATCCCTGCATCCGGCCCTCGCGGTTCCAGACGGTTTCAGCATGACGGATCAAGACCAGGGAAGTTTCCATAGAAGGGCGGGAGCTGGGCGGCATCCTACCATGTCATAATCGGCCCATGCAAAAATCCCGCCTGACCCGGGAGATGTGGGCCTGGGCTTCGTATGACTTCGCGAACTCCGCGTTTGCGACCTCGGTTTTGACCGTCGTCTTCAACGTCTATTTCGCCCGGGCGGTGGTCCCGGCGGAAGGCGTCCGCCTTTTCGGAATTCTCATTCCGGGAGAGTCGCTCTGGGGTTACCTGATTTCGGCGACGATGGCGGCCACGCTGCTTCTGGCGCCGCCGGCCGGCGCCTACGCGGACCGCACCAGCCGCAAGCGTCCCCTGCTCGTGATCACCGCGGTCCTGGGCGCGCTCGCCACCCTCATGCTGTTCTTCGCCACGCCGGGCCGTGTTTTGTTCTCGTCGGCATGGGCGTTCATCGCCATTCTCGGATTCGAAATGAGCCTCGTTTTCTACAACGCGTTCCTGAATGATCTCGGCACGGAAGATGAGCGGGGTTTTCTGTCCGGCCTCGGATTCGCGGTCGGATACATCGGCGGCGGGCTGTGTCTCGCGCTGAACATCTGGATGCTGTCGAACCACGCGCTCTTTCATCTGGACGGCGCCGATACGTCGCTGGCGCCGCGGGCCTGTGTGCTGGTCGCGGGCGCCTGGTGGCTGTTGTTTTCGATTCCGATGATGCTCTGGGTGAAGGACAAGCCGGCGGTTCAGCATGCGGCGGCGAAAGCGCGCGGAACCCTGCGGGTCCTGAAAGACGCGGTGGCGCAAGCGCGCCGCCGGCCGGACCTTGGGCGGTTCCTGGTCGCCTATCTCATTTTCAACGACGGCGTTCAGACCGTTCTCCTGATGGCGTCCATCTTCGGCGCCAAGGAACTGGGGATGTCCGCCGCCGCCATCGCCGCCTGTTACCTCATGATCCAGTTCGTCGCATTCGTGGGCGCCATGGTGGCCGGACGCCTGGCCGACACCCTGGGACACAAGAAGATTGTCGGTTTCACGGTCGCGATGTTTCTCGTCGCGGTGATCTGGGGCGCGGTCATGCGGCACCAGGGTGAGTTCTGGGCGCTGGGCGTTCTGGTCGGGCTTGTGATGGGGGGCAATCAGGCGGCGAGCCGGTCGCTCTATTCCCTGCTCATCCCGGAAGAGAAAGCGGGCGAACTCTTCGCCTTGTTTTCCGTCGTGGGGAAAGCGTCTTCTCTCGGCGGCCCGTTCGTGTTCGGGCTGACGTCGCAATTCTGGGGGCTTCGCCCGGCGGTGGCCGTGATCGGCGTGTTCTTCATCATCGGCGGCTGGATTCTCTATCCCGTGAACGAGGCCCGCGGCCGCGCCGCCGCCCGCCTTGCCTGACACGGCCGCCGGATATCGGTTACAATCGGTTCTCCGTCCATGAATACCCCAACTTCCTTTGACGTCATTGTGATCGGGGGCGGCCACGCCGCCATCGAAGCCGCGCTGGCGCCCGCCCGCATGGGGCTGCGCGTCGCGATGATCACGCTCGACCCCGCCCGCATCGGCCAGATGTCGTGCAACCCGGCGGTCGGCGGAACCGCGAAAGGCCAGGTCGTGCGCGAAATCGATGCCCTGGGCGGTGAAATGGCCCGCGCCACCGACCGCGCCGGCATGCAGTTCCGCATGTTGAACCGCGGCAAGGGACCGGCCGTCTGGAGCCCGCGCGTTCAGACCGACCGCGTGCTTTACCGGACGGTCATGACGGACACGGTGTCCCGGCAGCCGAACCTCACCGTCATCGCCGACGAAGTCATCGATTTCATTGAGGCGGGCGGCCGCATCGCCGGCGTTTTGGGAAGTTCGGGCCGCCGCTATGAATCCCGCGCCGTGATCGTCGGAACGGGCACCTTCCTGAACGGCCTTCTTCACTGCGGACTCGACTCGACCCCGGGCGGACGCTGCGACGAGCCGCCGGCCGCGCATCTGTCCGGTGCGCTGCGGCGCCTCGGCTTCAGCGTGGGCCGTTTGAAGACCGGCACGCCGATGCGCGTCGACGGCCGCACGATCAACTATTCGCTCTGCCAAATACAGCCGGGTGACGAGAACCCGATGCCGATGTCGCACTTCACGCGCCGCATCCCGCAGAAACAGATTCCGTGCTGGCTCACGCACACCGATGAACGCGCGCACGCGATCGTCCGCAATAACCTGGACCGCTCCCCGATCTACTCGGGGAAGATTTCCACCACCGGGGTGCGCTATTGCCCGTCGATCGAGGACAAGATCGTGAAGTTCCCGCACCACGGACGGCACCACGTGTTCATCGAGCCCGAAGGCTATTTCACTGACGAGGTTTATGTGAATGGCCTTTTCACGAGCCTCCCGCCCGACGTTCAGGAGCTGATGACGCGAACGATTCCCGGGTTCGAAGACGTCCGCTTCATCCGCTACGGCTACGCCGTCGAATACGATTACTGCCCGCCCACGCAGCTGAACGCGACACTCGAAACGAAGGCGGTGCCGGGCCTCTATTTCGCAGGACAGATCAACGGCACGACGGGCTATGAAGAAGCTGCCGGGCAGGGCCTCATGGCGGGCATCAACGCGGGCCTCAGCCTTCAGGGGCGCGCGCCGCTCGTTCTGGGACGCGACGAAGCGTACATTGGTGTGATGATCGATGATCTCGTGACGCGCGGCGTCGACGAGCCCTACCGGCTTCTGACGAGCCGCGCCGAATACCGCATGCATCTCCGGTGGGACAATGCCGATCTCCGGCTTATGGATCATGGACGGCGCGTGGGACTTCTCTCCGATGCGCAGTGCGCGGGGTTCGATGCGCATCGCGCCGCCGTGCGGTCCGCGCTGGAAGACCGCGAATCTCTCGGATCTCCGATGCAGGCCTTTTCTCCCGAAGCCGCGGAAGACGCGGGCGACGGCGCGGCGGCCGGTGACGATCCGCTCCGGCACATGAACGTTGCTGACGGGCCGTGGTCGGATTCATCCCGCCGGTACCAGATCTGGGTCCAGCACAAGTACGGTGGATACCTGGACCGGCAGCAGGCCGAAATTGCGCGCTTCAAATCCCTCGAGGCGAAAAAGATTCCGGCGGACTTTGATTACGCGACGATTCCCGGATTGCTGCGCGAAGGGCGCGAAAAGATGTCCCGCATCCGGCCGGCGTCGCTGGGCCAGGCTTCGCGTATTCCCGGCGTCACACCGTCTGACCTTTCCATTCTGTTAATCTTTCTCAAACGACGCGGCGCGTCGCCCCTGGCTGGCGCCCCGCAACGAGGAGCGTCATGACGGAATCGCTTGATCCGAAAGAGTGGTCCGATCCCCTGAAGAAAGCCTTGGCCCGCTGGGACGTCTCCCTTTCCCAGGAACGCATCGATTTTTTCCAGGTGTACCTGGATGAACTGATTCTCTGGAATGAGAAATTCAATCTGACCTCGCTCCGGGAACGCAAGCACATCGCGCTCGGCCATTTCGCGGATTCCATCGCTCCCATGACGCTCGACATGGTGTTCGAAGCCCGCGGCGCGCGCGCCATCGACATCGGTTCCGGCGCGGGATTCCCGGGCCTGCCGCTAAAGATAGTGAATCCCGACTGGCATCTCTCGCTCGTGGATTCCGTCGGAAAGAAGTGTGAATTCCTGCGCTCCGTCATCGCCTCGATGGAAATGGCGCGGGCGGAAGTGCATTACACGCGTGGTGAGGAGCTGGGGCACCAGAAGGATCACCGCGAAACCTACGACCTCGCGTTCGCGCGCGCTCTCTCCAGCCTGTCGACGCTGATCGAATACGGAATGCCTTTCCTGAAAGTGGGCGGATATCTCGTCGCGCACCGCGGCCGCACGGCGGCCGAGGAAGCCACGCGTGTGAACACGGCCCTTCAGGAGCTTGGCGGAGAGATCACATCGATCAGCCACTATGAAATTCCGGAACTGGGCGGCCCTCGCGCGCTCGTGGTGGTGAAAAAAGTGCGTCCCACGTCAAAACACTATCCGCGCCGCATCGGCGTGGCCTCGAAACGCCCGCTCTAGTTGTTTCCGCTTCATGACAACATCCGGACGCGTCGGTTTCCGTTTGTTAACTACGGAATCATCGCGCTTAACATCGCCGTCTTCGTTCAGCAGCTGAAACTGAACGCGGCGGGCTCCCTCACTCCTTATCTCGCCACCCACGCGTTGATTCCCGCCGAATTCCTGGCCGATCCCTCGGGCCGTTTGTTGACCGTTTTCTCCTCCATGTTCCTGCACGGCGGCTGGATGCACGTCGTGGGCAACATGTGGTTCCTCCTGATTTTCGGTGACAACGTGGAAGACGCGCTGGGTCACATCCGCTACGTGTTCTTCTATCTTTTGACCGGATTCGGCGCGGCGGCCGCCCAGATCGCCGCGTCTCCGGCGAGTCATGTTCCGATGATTGGCGCGTCGGGCGCCATCGCAGGTGTTCTGGGCGCCTACTTCTTCCTGTATCCGAAAGCGCGGGTGACCACCCTGTTCGTTTTCATTGTGTTCGTCCGGTTCATCGACATCCCCGCATTCTTTTTTCTTTTGTTCTGGTTTCTTTCGCAGGCCTTCAACGGGCTGGGCGCCTTGTCGGCCGAGGCCGTTCGCGGCGAAATCGGCGGTGTGGCCTGGTGGGCGCATGCGGGCGGATTCGTGGCAGGCCTCCTTTCGGTGCTGGTATTTCGGCGATGAGAAATCCCAGACTCGACGGACTACGGGGTATATCTCCTTCATCAGCCCGTGGCGGTGATCATCTTCGCGCTCTTCGGCGACGTACCTGCCATGCGGACACCATTGCAACTGGCCCTTTTCGTGATTTCATTTGCGTTCACCGTGGAGATCTCGAAATTGTCGCGAACCGGTTTTGAGGCGCCCATCATCGATCGGGGCCGCCGCTTTTCCTATTCCTCGTCGCATTCAGAAGAGGCGCGCTGACCCCGTCCCACCAGATCCATCCTTCCTCCTGAGGCCGCCGCGCCACCCGCTTCCAGGGTGGAACGGACTCCTTCGATGAGCCCGCGGATTCCACCAGCAGGACAGGTTTATACCGCCGGCGAAAGGCGGGACTCCACGTTGCTTCCTTCCTGAACCGCGCCTGAACGACATCGAGCTGTTCTTTTTGTTCGAGCGCCGCGCCCTGTGTTTCGAGCTCAATCCAGTGTCCGAGCAGCGCCGCGTGGCCGTCCCGGCTGATCCAGAGCGGCCGCTCTCCCGCATAGGGCGGGGAGGGCAGGGGTTGCAGACGGAATCCCGCGACGTTGATGGCGGCGGGCGCCGCATTCCCATGCGGATCCCAGGCCCCGAACAGGCAGGCGGCGGCCGTCGTGGAATAGACGCGCTGTACGGGGAGGACACGGACCAGCGCCGCGACATCCGCGTCCGAGACGCGCGGATCGCTGACGACCACGGCCTGTACGGTGGAGATGCCGGCCTCGCTGAAGAAGGGGCCCAGGATCCGTTCAGATGAATCCGCCGGCGTCGCGGGCCCGGGATTGATTACCACCGCGTTGCGACGGGAATCCACCAGCACGGCGGTGCAGCGGGTTCCGGTGTCCAGCCAGACGAGGCCCCAGGATTTTGTCGAGGCGATGGCGGGCGCATGAATGAACGCCAGTCCCGCCAGGCCGGCGACGAATATGAACCGCGGAAGAACCGCCCGCCGGAGAAACGGCGCGGAGAGGATGACCAGGAAGAATGCCGCGATCTGTCCCGGCGGCGGAGTGGGCAACCACAGGGAAACGCCGGGGTGATTCGCGAAAAAGCGGGCCGCGTGAAGCAACGCGCTTCCGTAGACATCCGTGACGCGCGCCGTGGCGCTGGCCGCGAACGAGAATCGGGCCGCGTCCAGCGCCGCCAGAATGAAACCAATGCCGAGACCCGCGGACGCGGCGGGAACGATGACCAGGTTCGCGATCAGCGAGACCGGGTAGAGCCGGTGAAAGACGGCCGCTGAAATCGGAATCAGCCACAGCTGCGCGATCATGGACGCGGTCAGCGCGCGGAGCAGCCAGCGCGCCCAGCGCGGAGCGCTCTCGAGCTTTTTTTCAATGGGCGGCAGGTGATAGAGAAATCCGAACACGGTCAGGAACGACATCTGCAGCCCCACGTCGAAGAGGGACGCCGGATCCACGAGGATGAGCGCCAGCGCGGCGACCGCCAGCGCGTGGAACGCGCGGTCTTCGCGCCCGATCAGCTGCGCCGCGACGAAAAGAGTGGCCATCACGCCCGCCCGCGCGATGGGCGCGTCACCTCCGACGACAAAGACGTAAAGCCAGATGACCGGGAGCGATGCGGCCATCGCCGTTTCCCGCGGAACGCCCAGCGCCGCCGCGAGAATGCAGAGCGCCGCCAGGATGAAACCGACATTGGAGCCGGAGGCCACCAGGACGTGCATGGTGCCCGACTCGATAAAGGCGCGCCGAACCTCCGGATAAAACCGCGGACGTTCGCCCACGGTGAGACCGGCCAGCACCGCCGCGGATTCCGGCGATAGCTGGCGAAAGAAGCAGCCGGCCACCCAGTGCTCGATTCTGCCGCCGATTCGCCGGATCCCGAATCCGCGGGCCCGGCCCAGATTCTGGAATCCGTTCGGCCCCGCGTAGGCGATGGCACCAATGGAGCGCGCCTGGAGAAAAGCCCGGTAGTCGAACGCACCTGGTGTGCGGGAGGCCGCGGGCCGGTTCACGCGGCCAAACGCGCGAATCCGGTCTCCCGCCTCGGCCGCAGGCATGGTCGCGGTCAGCACATGGATCATCAGGCGGCCTCGAACGGCAGCCAGGTCATCATCCTCCGGCTGAATGGTTTCGGCATCCACCTCATAGACCACGCCGGTGGGGCGAACGTCCGGCTGGCTGCGAACGACACCCACCAGAGCGCACCGTTGGCCCGCGTAGGCGTCCCAGGGTGTTCCCGCGTTCAGCCGCCCCAGCCAGTGTAGGCTCCCGACGGCAATGACCGCGGCGACGAAGGCCAGAATGGCCGGCCGGCGGAAGGGATAGAGCTCAGGAATCGAGCGAATTTCGAGGGAAATCCGGGAGAACAGACGGCTTTTCATGTCCGATGGCATGGATCTTCCTTGGGGAGGGGGGCGGCGGCCGGAGGGGTGGGCGGAGGGAAAGCAACATTATCAGGAGGAACCGCAATTGACAATTGCCGAACGCTGTTCTAGATTCCGGCCAACCCTGACTCCGTCGGAAAACCAGCCGACCACCCTTCACTCCGAGAGAGGAAATCCCGCTGTGGCTATAAAGTTCGGTACTTCCGGTTGGCGCGACATTATCGCGGATGGATTCACATTCCCCAATCTTCGTATCTGCGTTCAGGCAATCGCCGAGCAGATCTATAAAGAAAAAAACCACAACAAGCCGGTCATCGTCGGTTACGACACCCGATTTTTCTCCGAGGTATTCGCCGAGGAAGCCGCGCGCATCCTGTCGAACAACGGAATGGAAGTCCGGTTCAGCGACCGCGACGTTCCAACGCCGGTGGTCGCGTTCCAGATTCTCCTGAACGAGGCCGCCGCCGGCCTGAACCTCACCGCCAGTCACAATCCCTACACTTACAACGGCCTGAAATTTTCGACCGCCTGGGGCGGGCCGGCCCTTCCGGAAACCACCAAGGCGATCGAGTCCCTTTGCACGGTGATCCGCGAAGATGAAGTTGCGATGAAGCCGCGCTCCAAGGATGCAACCCTGACGGCGAAGCTGATCCGTCGCGAGAGCTTCCGCGAATCGTACCTGAAACAGATCCGCACGCTGGTTCACACGGATCCTTTCAAGAAGAATCGCCTCAAGATCATCGTCGACGTTCTCCATGGCACCGGCCGCGGATACCTGGCGGAGACCCTGCGTGAGCTGGGCTGCGACGTGGAAGTCATTAACGAAAACCGCGATGTCCTTTTTGGCGGTCGTGGTCCGGATCCGTCAGATTCCGGGCTCGCTGAACTCGTCGCGCTGGTCAAGAAAAAGAAGGCGCACCTCGGCCTTGCCACCGACGGAGACGCCGATCGCTTCGGCGTCGTCGACGCGGACGGAACGGTTATCGTCGCCAACGATATCCTGGCGCTCCTCACGCGCTATCTGCACAAGTCGCGCGGCTGGAACGGCGTTGTCGCCAAAAGCGTCATGACCACGCACGCGATCGATGCGGTGGCGAAGAAGTACGGTCTCTCCATCAAGGAAACGCCGGTTGGCTTCAAGCACATCGGCGAAGTGATGAGGGAAGCCGAATCCATTTACCCCTCAACGGGGGGGGAGTTTGTCGTGGGCGCCGAAGAGTCCGGCGGTTTCACGATGCGTGGCCACGTTCCCGAGAAGGACGGCGTGCTCGCCTGCCTTCTTGTCGCCGAGATGACCGCCGCCACCGGCCAGACCATCGCCCAGCAGATTAAGGATCTCCACAAGGACGTTGGCGTGTTTTTGTCCCGCCGCCTCAACATCCAGGCCACGCCGGAGATCGTCGGCGCTCTCCGGGATCAGTTCGCGACGCGTCCGCCCGTCCAGATTGACGGTCTTCATGTGCGCAGGATCGTCGACATCGACGGCTTCAAGTTCATTTTCCAGGGCGGCGGGTGGCTCGGCGTCCGTTTTTCCGGAACGGAGCCGATCGTGCGCATTTATCTCGAAGGCAGTTCGGAAGAACAGCTCGCCGTACTCCAGAAAGCCGGGGAAACGCTCGTTCTGGGAAGCGGAAAGAACGGATCGCAGAAGAAGCGGGCGGCCGCGGTCCACTAGGTTTCCGTCGGAAGGGGCCAGGCCGTTGAAACCGTTCCCCTTCGGATCGACCTTCGAATCTGCTACCATCCGTCCTCATTCAGGAGACATCCCATGGCAGTACTATCGAGATCAGCATCCGGAGGAGCATCGTTGAAACCTTTCAGCGTGCGGCAAAAAGGGAAGAACAAATCCCCGTGGGTCGTTGGACATCGCGGTGCGATGGGCCACGCTCCCGAAAACACGATGACCTCGTTCGAAACCGCCGTTGACCTGGGCGCCGACATGCTCGAGTTCGATGTCCGCCTGACGAAGGACGGCATTCCCGTCATCGTTCACGACGCCAACCTTGATCGCACCTCCAACAAGTCCCTTTTCGTTTCTGAACTCACCGCGAAAGACCTTCTTGAGCTCGATGCCGGCTCCTGGTTCGACCTCCGTTTCGCCGGCGAGCGCATTCCGCGCCTGGCCACGCTCCTTAAATGGGCCGCCAACAGGAAGAACAAGGCCGGCGAACTCCTCTCCTTCTTCGTTGAGTTGAAAGTGGACCGCGATGAAAGCCGCCGGGAGGCCCTCATCAACGCCGTGCTGAAAGAGCTCAAGGAATACAAGGTTCTGAACCGCTCCGTCATCATCTCCTTCGACGAGCCGTCGCTGGCGCTCTGCCACAAGATCAGCCCCACCACCGCGACCGGATTCCTTTACTCCGACTTCCTGTATGACGCGCTCGACCGCGCCAAAGCCCTCAAGGTCAACCACCTCCTTCCCCGCAAAGACCGTGTGACCGGTGACCTCGTAACCGAAGCGCATGAAAACGGGATGGCCGTCATGGCCTGGACCGCGGACCGTCTGGATGAATTCCGGAAGCTCGTGGTCTGGGGCGTCGACGCCATCGCGACGAACTATCCGGACCGGCTGATCGAGTTCTACGACCGCTGACGCCGGTTGACGGCCCCTGGGGCCGTCACGTTTCATGCCGACCGACGTTCTCTCCTCCTCCCGCCGACAAGCCGTCCGCGATCTCGCCTTTGATCTCGGTTTCGATCACTGTGAATTCTCGCCCCTGACCATTCCGGACAGCGACCGCGACGCCTATCTGGCGTGGGTAGAGAGCGGCTCCGCCGCCGGCATGGCCTACATGAGCGCCGATCCATCCTCCCGTCTTCATCCGCGCGACCGCTTTGCGGGCGCCCGCAGTGTTCTCACCCTTGGCATCAGCTACTACCAGGGCCCGATTCCGGCCAAGCCCGGCGGGGGCTACGGCCGCGTGGCGCGTTATGCGTGGGGAGAGGATTATCATCCGCTCATTCTCCAACGCCTGGACGCACTGAAGGCGCGATTGCCTGAGGTTCTGGGAGAACAGATTGAAGCGCAGTCAGCCATCGACACGCGGCCGCTGCTCGAGCGCGCGCTGGCCCGTCAGGCAGGGCTCGGCTTCATCGGGAAAAATACGGTCCTGATTGTGCCGCGTGTGGCGAACCGGACATTTCATGTGGGTTCATTCGTATTCCTGGCGGAGTTGCTCCTCAGCGCCGACGTCGACGCCCCCGCGCCGGCGATTCGCGCGAGCTGTGGCGCCTGCACGCGGTGTCAGACTGTCTGCCCGACGTCTGCCTTCGATGGGCCCTACAAATTGAACGCGAACCGCTGCATCGCGTATCTCACCATCGAGAACAAGGGGTGGATTCCGCGTGAAATGCGGGCGCCGGTGGGCGAATGGCTTTTTGGGTGCGACCTCTGTCAGGATGTATGCCCGTTCAACGCGCGCGCGTTCGAAACCCGCTGGCCGGAATTTCGCGCCGATCGCGGCGTAGGCCCGTGGGTCAATATCGCGGACCTTCTCTCGCATGACGCAGCCTCGTTCAAGAAAAAATACGGAACCACGCCGTTCGCGCGGGCGAAGCGGCGAGGCCTGCTCCGGAACGCGTGTGTCGTCGCCGGAAACAGCGGGGACGCGTCGCTCGTTCCCTCTCTGGCCTCACTGACGGAGGATGCGGAGCCGGTCGTTCGTGGGCACGCGCTGTGGGCGTTATCGCGTCTCGATCACGCGAAGGGAAGGCGCCGCGCGGAAGCGCTCGTCGTTTCCGATCCGGACGCGGCGGTCAAAGCCGAAGCGGAGATTTTGATGGAGGAATCGCATGCCTGAAACAAAGGCGCCAAGAATGGAACCCGCCGAGCAGCTGATCCGCCAGGAAATTGCGCGCTCAGGTCCCATGACGTTCGACCGTTTCGTCGACATCGCGCTTTATCACCCCGCTTACGGTTACTACAACCGCGGCAGCGCACAGCGGGGCCGCGCCGGGGACTATTTCACGGCCATGCAGGTTTCCGGTTTGTTCCCGCGTATCTTCGCCGAAGTCCTGAAGGGAATGCGCGAGACGCTTGGCGCCGAACAGTTCTCCCTCGTGGAATTTGGCAGCGGCGGCGGGGAATTCCTGGAAGGGGTGTTGAAAGCGTTGACGCCCGACGAGCGCAAGGGCCTGCGGGTGTGGGCGGTTGAGCGCAGCCGTCCCGCGCGGGAACATCTCTGGAAACGGCTCTCGCGCTTTCCCAAATGCGAAGTCGTCGCGTCGTTCGATGACATCGACTGGATGGGCGGCCTCGAGGGCTGCGTCTTCTCGAATGAATTTTTTGACGCGCTGCCGTTCCAGCGCCTGCGCCGGACGGACAGCGGGTGGAACGAGATTTCCGTCGGCCTGAAGGAAGGCGTTTTCATCGAAACCGAAGCGCCGGCACAGCCGTCTCCGGAAACGAGGGGCGCTCTCGAAGGAATTTCCGCTGTCGCCGGATCCGAGGTGGAAGTGCGAACGCAGGTGCCGGGCGTGTACGAAGACATCGCGTCGCGGTTGTCGCGCGGCTGGATCGTCACCGTCGATTACGGGCATCCCGCCGCCATCGCTGGCCGCGCGCCGGGGGGAACCTGGCGCTGTTTTCGCGGCCACGAACTGAAAGCGTCTCCGTATGAAAACATCGGACGCCAGGACATCACCGCGAATGTCGATTTTTCGCAGCTCGCGCGCGCCGGGTCGGCCGCCGACTTCACGCCTCAGCTCTTCGCCTCGCAGGGAATTTTTCTGGCGCACGCGGGGCGGACCGTGATCGAAGACGCGCTGAAGCAGCCTGATCCCGCCTCGATTCAGCGCGCCGTGCAGCAGCTCCTCCATCCGGACGCGATGGGAGAAAGGTTCTGGACACTGGTCCAGGGCCGTTCCGTCGAGCTTCCGGAAATTCTCTCAGGCTTTCCGAACCGCGTCGCCCGCCTGGCAGTCTCACCTGACGAAAAAATGATTCGGGGCTGACGCGCGCGCGTTCCGCGCCGCGTTACTCTGCCCGCTCCTGATTCGATCCCTCCCGCAAAGACCGCCCCTCCCGGCGGCGGCCGACAGGCAGGAGATGATTTCATGTTGCGCAAAAGAAAATC
>JAYTIE010000210.1:0-9152 GCA_043732015.1 Elusimicrobiota bacterium
CCAATGGCGCTGCTTACTCGGGCAAATCCTACGTGGGACTCGTGGCGGTGAACCCGCTGAACAAAATTGATTCGCGCGCCGTCACCGCCGGGTACGTGACGATGGAAGATGGTACCGGTATCGTCCACATCGCGCCGGGCCATGGCGTGGAAGACTTCGGCGTCGGCCAGCAGTGGGACTTGGAAGTCGCTTCGCCCGTCGATGAGCGCGGACTGTACACCGAACAGGTGGGCCGGGCCGAACTCGTCGGCAAACACGTTTTGAAGGACGCCAACAAGGCAGTGATGGAGCTTCTGGGAGAAGACCTCGTCTATCACCTCAGCTTCCGCCATTCGTATCCGCATTGCTGGCGCTGCAAAAACCCGATCATTTTCCGCGCGACCAGCCAGTGGTTCCTGGAAGTGAGCGACACGTTTCGGAAAGCGCTTTTGGACCAGATCGACGCCGTTCGTTGGGAGCCGTCCTACGGCATTCACCGGATCAAGAGCATGGTGGAATCCCGCCCCGATTGGTGCCTGTCGCGCCAGCGGCACTGGGGCGCGCCCATCGCGGTGTTCCATTGCGCCGACAAGGCCTGCGGCGAATTGCTGTGGGACAAGTCCCTGAACGCCGCGATTGTGAAGCTGATCGCTGAGAAGGGCGCGACCGCTTTCTACGAAATGCCGGAAGAACAGCTGACCGCGCTGGACGGCCAGACGCGCTCCTGCGCCAAGTGCAAAGGCACCGCGTTCCGCAAGGAAATGGACATCCTGGACGTGTGGTTCGACTCCGGAGTGTCCTGGCGCGCCGTGGTGGAAACTGAATTTGCGACCCCGAAGCCGGCGACGGTCCTGTACCTGGAAGGATCGGATCAGCACCGCGGGTGGTTTCAAACGTCGCTGATCCCGTCCGTCGCCCTCCGGAAAAAAGCGCCGTACGACACGGTGCTCACGCACGGATTCGTGGTGGATGGAAAGGGACACAAGATGTCCAAGTCCCTGGGCAACGTCATGGCGCCGCAGGAAATCATCAAGCAGTACGGCGCCGACGTTCTGCGTCTCTGGGTCGCCATGAGCGATTACCGGGAAGACGTCCGACTGTCGCAGGACATCGTGAAGCACATGGTGGACGTGTATCGCCGGTTCCGGAACGTGTTCCGGTTCCTGCTGCAGAACACCTCGGATTTCAGCTGGAACAAAGACCGCGTCGAATTCGCGGACATGGAAGAAGTGGACCGCTGGATGCTGGGACAGTTCGATGAGCTGAAAGCGCGCGTCACGCGGGCCTATGACGCCTATGAATTCCACGTGGTGTTGAGCGAACTGAACCGCTTCGCCGCCGTGTCGCTCTCCGGTTTCTATCTCGACGCGCAGAAGGACACCCTGTATTGCGAAGCGACGTCGTCCAAGCGCCGCCGCAGCGTCCAGACTTCGCTGGCCCACCTCACGCGCGGCCTGTCGCTCCTGCTGGCGCCGATGCTGTCGTTCACCGCGGAAGAAGCCTACGTTGAACTGCGCCGCGCCTCGATGCCGGACCTGCCGGAGAGCGTTTTCCTGGATGACCTCGCGAATCTGGCCGCTGCGCCCGTCGATGCCGCGCTCGCGGAGAAGTGGGCGAAACTGCTCGACGTCCGCGGCCTTGTGAACGACGAACTTGAAAAATTGCGCCAGGCCGGGACGTTAAAGACGTCGCAGGAAGCCGCCGTCACCTTGAACGCCGCGGCCCTCAAAAACCCGCTTGGCGAACACAACATCGACTGGCCTTTCGTGATGCAGGCCGCTTCCTTCGCGATCGAGAATGGGACGTCCGATGCGCCGCCCGTCCGCATCGCGCCGGCGAAGGCTGGAAAGTGCGAGCGTTGCTGGCGGTACCGGCCCGAGGTCGGTTCCAACGCCGAACACCCGACCCTGTGCGCCCGCTGCGGCGCCGTCGTCGCGGCCATCCCGGCCACGGCCTGACCTCCGCATGATTCCGTTTTTCCTGATCATGGTGGGCGTGACGGTGGCCGACCTCGTGAGTAAGATTCTGGTTCGCACCCGGATGCCGGCCGGAACCGAGATCCCGCTCTTGCCCTTTTTCTCGCTCACCCACGTGAGCAACACGGGCATCGCGTTCGGCATGTTCCAGGAAAAGAATCCCTTTTTCATCGCCGTGGGCATCGCTGTCACGGCGTCGCTGGTCGGCTATGCGCTGAGAACGCTCAGCACCGACCGCCCGAGCGCTTTCGCGATGGCCGCCATCATCGGCGGCGCGGTGGGCAACCTGCTGGACCGGATCTGGTTTGGCCGGGTCACCGATTTTCTCGATTGTTTCGTCGGAATTCATCACTGGCCCGTATTCAATGTGGCGGACTCCGCGATCTGCGTGGGGGCGGTCATCGTGATTGTGCGGGGGATCTGGTTCTCCCGCCCGCAGGCCTGATGCTTCCGGTTCTTTTTCATCTCGGGCCGTTGACGCTTCACACGTACGGTCTCATGGTGGCCTTCGGGTTTCTGGCGGGAACGGCCGTCGCGCGGCGGACGTTCGCGATGAACCTGCTGCCGGCACTGCTGGTGGACAAGCTGGCCATGCTCCTTCTGTTCGGGGGGATTCTCGGCGCGCGTATCATGTTCTTCGCGGTGGATGACTTCACCGCGCTGGCCGCCGACCCGATGTCGTTCTTCCGCATCTGGGAGGGGGGGCTGGTTTTTTACGGCGGTGTGGTGGCCGGCATCATCACGCTCACGATTTATTCGCACCGGACGAAGATCCCGTTTCTCGTCCTGACCGACGCGTTCGTACCGGCCCTGCTGGTGGGACACGCGTTCGGGCGGCTGGGCTGTTTTGCCGCCGGGTGCTGCTACGGAAAGACGAGCGGGTTCTGGCCGGGGGTCATCTTTACGTCGCCGAATTCGCTGGCGCCGACCTTCGTCGCGCTTTTTCCGACACAGCTTTATGAATCGGTGCTGACGGCGCTTCTGTTTGGTATTTCGTACTGGATGATCCGCCGTCATCCGCCCGTGGGCCGAGTGACCGGTTTTTATCTGGTGGCTTATTCCACCGTTCGTTTTTTCATGGAATTCCTGCGCGGCGACGACCGTGGTCATCCGTTGTTTGGGATGTCTCCCGGCCAGGCGGTCTCCGCCGTCAGTTTTGCAGTGGGAATGGTCCTTCTAATTTATGTCGAAAGAATCCAAAAAAAGAACTGACAAAGAGCCGGACGTGATCGTGGCCGAACCCTCGGATGAGGGGCGGCTTGACCGCGTTTTGGCGCTTCGCTATCCGGATTGGTCCCGCACGGGCCTGCAGAAATTAATCAACACCCGGAAAGTCACCGTGGACGCGCATCCCGCGTCTCCGCACGACAAGATTCGGAAAGGCCAGACCATCCGCATCGAGTGGCCCGGGGAACCGGAAAAGCGCGCGCCGCGCCTCTCCAAAGACCTTCCGTTCCCGGTCCTGTACGAAGACGACGACATTTTTGCGATCGACAAGCCCGCCGGGCTCGTCGTCCATCCGGCCGCCGGCCATCACGGCGGAGACACCTTGGTTGAGCTGGTGGAAGCGAAGCTCGAGAAAGGCCCGTGGCCCGACGAGATGCGCCCCGGCCTCGTTCACCGCCTGGACCGCGACACGAGCGGCGTGATCATCATGGCGAAGACGCCGGAAGCGCACCGGAAGCTGTCGCTTCAGTTCTCGCGCCGTCAGACCAAAAAAACCTATCTCGCGCTCACGAAAGGCATCATCGAGAAGGACGAGGGCGTTCTGGAATCCCATCTGGCCCGGGACCCGGGGAAGCGCCAGCGCTTCGCCGTTTCGGGCGTCAAAGGACGCTGGTCCAGCACGAAATTCAAGGTTCTGGAAAGAATCACGGGCCGCGCGACGCTGGTGGAGATGACGCCGCTCACCGGGCGCACCCATCAGATTCGGGTCCATTTGTCCCACTTCGGCCATCCGATCCTGGGAGACCATGTGTATGGCCTTCAGGAGAAGGAGTTCGCGTTCGTGAAGCGGCACCTGTTGCACGCGCATGCGCTTCAGCTGAAACATCCCACGACTGGCAAGGAAATGACGTTCGAGTCCCCGCTGCCGTCGGATTTTCAGGAGGCATTAAAATTAATACGATCGGCGTCATGAAAGCTGGTCCGGAAGCCACCCGTCACTCTCCTCGCCGCGGGCTTCCGATTGTCATCTCGGCCCCGTCGGGAACCGGCAAGTCCACCATCGCCTCCCGCCTGGTGAGTGAACTCGCAAGTGCCGTCCTTTCCACGTCCTGCACCACCCGCGCGCCCCGGGCCGGTGAAGTCGACGGCCAGCATTACTTCTTCTCCAGCGTCGATGAGTTCAAGAGCAAGATCGAATCAGGGGCGTTTCTGGAGTGGGCCGTTGTTCATGGCCATTACTACGGGACGCCGCTTCGCGCGCTGGAAGAACGTTTGACCCAGGGGCAGGATGTCGTTTTGACCATCGATCCCCAGGGCGCGCTCGCCGTGAAGCGCGTCCACCCGGACGGCGTTTTCCTGTTCGTCGTTCCGCCGTCCTGGGACATTCTTGTGTCGCGCCTCAACCGCCGTGCCACCGACGACGCGCAGACCGTCGACCTCCGCGTGGCGAATGCCCGCAAAGAACTTTCCTATCTTTCTCACTACGAGTACGTAGTGATTAATGACGATCTTGAAAAAGCCGTTTCCCAGGTGACCGCCGTCGTGATCGCGGAGCATCTCAAAACCAGCCGGCTGGACCGGCGGTCAGTCCCGATCCTCGAATAAGGAAGAATGTATGGTGGAGAACAACGAGATCAAGCCCGAGCCGCTCAGCACCAGTCGCAAGCGCGTCCGCATGAGGGACGTGGCCAACCGGTGCGGTGTGTCCATTTCCACCGTGTCGCTGGTTCTTTCCGGCGACGCAAGAATCCCCGAAGACACCGCGCGCCGCGTGCTTCAGGCGGTTAAAGCGATGGAATACCGCCCCAGCGTTCTCGCCCGCAGTCTCGCGCGGCGGATCTCGCGGACCATCGGCGTGATTCTGCCCGAGCACGCGTTCACCCGGGACAAAGCTTTTTACTACGAAGCCCTGCAGGGGATTCACGACCAGACGCAACCCGCCGGTTTCAAGATGGTCGTTGAGGCCGCGAGCCGCGGATTCCTCGAACGCCGCTACTACCTCCGCATGTTGAAAGAGCAGAGCGCGGACGCGATGATCTATCTGGCCGCCGGATTGAACGACACGTTCCTGAATGAGATGGAGAAAGAACCTTATCCGTTCATCCTGGTCGCGTCGACGGTCGAAAACACCAGTCTGCCCTGCGCGCGCAGCGATGATTTCACGGGCGCCCGCATGGCGACCGAGCATCTGATCAAGCTGGGGCACAAGGCCATCGCGCACGTCGCGGGCAATGCGAACGTTTCCCGCGGCCGTGACCGCGAACGCGGTTACCGGGCGGCCATGCAGGCGGCCGGCTTTGAGGTTCGCCCGGAATGGGTGGTTCAGGCGGAATTCGATTTCTCCCTCGCGGAAAAAGTGGCGCCGGGCCTCATCGGCACGAACGTTACCGCGATCTTCGCCGCCAGCGATGTCATGGCCTACGGCGTGCTGAAGGCGCTTCGGGAAGCTGGCAAGCGGGTCCCTGAAGACATCGCTGTCGTCGGAATGGACGACGTGGAAATTTCCAATTGGCTGAATCCGCCGCTGACCACCGTTCGCTACAACATCCGCTCCATCGCGGACGCCGCCACGCGTTACGCGCTTAAGCGGATCCAGTCTCCCCAGCCACAGGCGCCGGACTTCCAGATCCCCGCCCCGGAACTCGTGATTCGTGCGTCCTGTGGCGCGAAGAAGTAGCAGCCTTTTCCTGCTGGCCGCGCTGATCTCGGGCGCGGTGTCGGCGGCGTCCTTCCCCATCAAGGACTCGGGGTCCTTCCCGATCAATTGGGAGAAATACGGCACCTTCACCGGTGTCGGCACCCCGAAATACAAGTACAAGATCACCGAC
Source organism: Elusimicrobiota bacterium (assembly GCA_043732015.1). Lineage (GTDB taxonomy): Bacteria > Elusimicrobiota > Elusimicrobia > F11 > F11 > JBBRXR01. The sequence goes on from JAYTIE010000210.1 coordinate 5,951, forward strand.
CGTCACGCGCTGGTGGCGGCGATGGGGGAAGGTATCTATCCGAACATCGCCGCGTCCCTCGAGTCCGATCCCGCTTTCAGGGAATGGTCCAGAAAGAACAAGGTCTCGACCGATCCGTGGTCTCACGTGAGCTCCGGCGATCTGCAGTCCGACTTCTACGCCTGGGTCAGCGCCAAAGACGTCGGGCCCGGCGCGAAACTCCTGTTCACGGCCCGCGCGCTCGCGGACGCCGGGCACATTCAACTGGCGCTGAAGGCCTACAACGCGGCCATCGTTCATTTTCCCGGCGAAGCCTGCTGGTCCGCCGATCATTCCTTCGTGTGGTACATCGGCCCGGGCGCGCTGGACCAGATTGAATCCCTGACGAACCGTCATCCGGAAATCGGTTACCGCCTTGAAGGCGCCAGAATCAAGATCTCGAACGGCGAAGACACCGACACCTCGAACGACGTTGTTGAGGTGAACCCGGGCAAGTGGGTGAAGTACAAACCCAGCGGCAACGTCGATCTGACGAAACTGAAAGTGACCGGTCAGCGCGGCTTCGGCAAAGTCCACGCGGTGCAGTACTCCAACGGCCAGTGGCAGCTGATCAAGGATGGGAAACCCTTTGTCGTGCACGGCCTGACCTACAACCCGATTCCCGTCGGTGAACACATCAACAGTTACGGTTTGCGCGGTCTGAGTGAGGATTCAGACAACAACGGGCGCCCGGACGCCCCGTTTGATTCCTTCGTTGACACGAACGGCAACGGCAAGCAGGACGACGATGAGCCGTCCGTCGGGGATTTTCAGCTAATGAAAGACATGGGCGCGAACGCCATCCGCATCTACCGCGGCGGCGAGGGCACCGCCTATGACGCCAGCTTCGTGGACAAGAAGGTTCTTCGCGAGCTCTACAACACCTACGGCATATCCGTGATCATGGGCGACTTCCTCGGCGCCTACACGGTTGGCTCGGGCGCTTCCTGGGACGCAGGCACCGACTACACCGATCCCGTTCAGCTGGAAAACATGCGCAACAGCCTTCGCGATTACGTCGTCGATCACCGCGAAGAGCCGTACGTGCTCATGTGGCTGATCGGCAACGAGAACCTGATGCCGTCTGATTACACCGGCGTCAACGCCACCCGGACCAAAGCCTCCGGCCAGGTGGAGGCCTATCTCAAATTCGTGAATGAAATCGCGGAAATGATTCACCGGCTCGATCCGGAACATCCGGTCGCGGTGGGAAATCTCGGCCTCATGAAGCTGGAAGAATTTCCGAAATACGCCCCGGCCGTCGACATCTTCGGTGGAAATCTTTACCTGGGAGCCAACGGCTTCGGCGCTTCCTGGCGCCGGATCAAGGAAACATTCGACCGCCCGTTCCTCATCACCGAGTTCGGTTGTGACGCGTGGGATTCACGCACGCACAAGGAAAACGAGAAGATGCAGGCGGACTACCATCAGGGGAACTGGGAAGACATCCAGCGTCACCTGGCGGGCGATGCTGCGGAAGGTAATTCCATCGGCGCCGTCGTGTTCGAATTCCAGGACGAGTGGTGGAAGAGTCAGAGCGGCTCCGATTCCGTCCATGACACCGGAAACGATTCTCCGATGGCCTTCACCGACGGCTGGTCGTCGGAAGAGTGGTACGGCATGGTCGGTCTCGGCGACGGGAAAGACAGCGTGTTCCTCCGCCGGCCCCGCGAGGTCTACAAGCTTTACCGCGACAAACTCTGGGCCAAACCGGCCCGCTAAGAAGTCAAACCTTACCGGTCGCCCAGCTCAATGGCTTGCGCGTCGAGAACGAGGAAGGGGACGCCCCACTGGTTTTTGTCGGTCAGAGACCATTCGCCGCTTCCCGCCGGCCGCATCCGGAGGCCCCAGCTGCCGCCGGTGACCAGCCAAGCGGTTCCAGCCGCCGAATCGTCCATCAGGCGCGTCCGCGCAGGGGCGAACACGCCGCCTTCGTCCACGCCCGTCACATCGCACCACGCGGTTTCACCCGAAGGGAGATCGAGGTGAACCTTTCGGATGGATTTTTCAGGCCCCGCTTCCGCGAACACGCGCTCTTCTCCGGCGGAATTGGGATTGTCTTCGACGAGTAGGTACATGCGCAAACCGTACCACCCCGTCCGCCGGCTGTCAAACGCGAATGGCCGTTCTCCTGATGGAGAGTTATGCTTGGGTTGGTCATGAAAAAACGAATCGTTCTTCTTTCTCTCGTTATTGCCGCCGTCACTCCGGCGCGCGCTGCCACGGTTTTCCAGAGCGGCATGAATCAGGTCCCGTTTCTGGAGATCTATTCCTCGGAAGGCTGCTCCAGCTGCCCGCCAGCCGACGCATGGCTCAGCGGCTTCAAGACGAATCCCGCGCTCTGGAAATCAATCGTCCCGGTGTCGTGGCACGTCGATTACTGGGACCAGCTGGGATGGCGGGATCCGTTCGCAACCCGCAACAACAGCATTCGGCAGAAATCCGAAGCGGGCGCGGTCAACACGACCACGTACACGCCGGGTTTCTTCATCAGCGGCGCCGAGTGGCGCGGTTTCTTCGAAGGGAAGTCGCTGCCATCGGAGAAGCCGGTGGATGTGGGAAACCTGCGCGCCACGCAGACCGCGGCGCGCGAGTTCATCGTGGAATTCACGCCAACGGGTTCCTCCAGCGAGCCGCTCGACGTCTACGGAGCGCTTCTTGGTTTTGATCTTTCCTCGAACGTATCGGCGGGGGAGAACCGGGGGAAAAAACTGACCCATGATTTTGTCGTGCTCGGAACGTCCATGAAGAAACTGGAGTCTCACAACGGCACCTACACGGTGCGGATGACGCTGCCGAACTATTCGAAGGCGGAACCCGGTAAAAAGGCGGCGGCCTTCTGGGTTTCTCCGGCGGGCGGATACGCCACGATCCAGGCGACCGGCGGATTTCTGGCCGAGGAGCTTCCCGATGAGCCTTGAACGGCTGGAGAGCGTCCGGTCTTTTCTCGACCGCCTGAACGCGGAAGATCCGGTTCAGGTGACGGTAGACGGCAAGTCCCGCGCGCGAGAACTTGTCTTCGCCGATCGCCTCGAAGCGTGGATTCTTCGTCTGAAGCCCGAGCCGGGACAAGCGCTCTGGATTGCGGCCCGGGGCCAGCATGTCCGCCGGTGGGCCATCGCGCGTTCGACCTATCCGGAAGGGCGCGGGGGCTATCTTCGCTGGCGGGAAGATCTGAAAAAGA
>JAYTIE010000211.1:0-3503 GCA_043732015.1 Elusimicrobiota bacterium
GGCCAATCCTTAATGAAATAATGTTTCATTAGTGGGACAGAAGCCTGCGAGACGCCGGAGGCGTTGAGCCCGGCACTCAACGATCAATCAGGAGAGGGCACCTTCATGCATGAGAGAGAATCATTAAAGAGAGGGATGTGGATTGCGGCCATTGGATTGCTGCTCGCAACGCCGGTGTTGGCAGATGAAGCCGCTATGAATGCGCGGTTTGAGCAGTTGGAGCGAAAGGTCGACTCGCAAGAACGGGAATTGAAGGACCTTCGTGCGGCCGAAGCCCCGGGGGATCGCCCGACGGTTTCCGACACGACCATCGGCGGGTACGGTGAGGCGTCTTACACAGCGTACAAGCACGAGGCCAGCCGGAACCAGGCAGATCTGAGGCGTTTCGTCCTGTTCGTGGGCCATCGCTTCAGCGAGAAATGGTCGTTTGACAGCGAGGTGGAGTGGGAGCACACGGTCACGAGTTCAGAGGATGCGGGTGAAACCGCAATCGAGCAGGCCTACGTCAACTACCAGTTCCGGCCGGGAATGAACATCAAGACAGGCCTCTTCCTGATGCCGTTCGGTTTCATTAACGAATCTCATGAGCCTCCGGTTTTCTACGGCGTGGACCGGAACGAGGTTGAAACGCGCATCATCCCCAGCACGTGGCGTGAAGGTGGCATGGTCTTTGACGGAACAACACCGTTCGGGCTTCGGGCCAGTCTGGGTCTCGTGACGGGCTTCGACATTTCAAAATTCGATGATCCGGCGCGTCCACTCTCGTCGGTTCATCAAGAGCTGTCGTTGGCGCGCGCCCGTGACGTGTCCTATTACGGCGCGCTGAATTACCAGGGCGTTCCGGGATTGCTCGTGGGGGGAGCGGCCTTCCACGGCCGATCGGGCCACAAGAACGCCGCTTTCCGAGAAGATCCGGCGCAGCCGAACCTCGCGGGAATTGACGCCGAAATCACCCTTTATGAAGCCCACACGCGCTGGCAGGGCCATGGACTGGACTTGCAGGCTCTTTTTGCCGAGGGTTTGATGGCGCAGGCTGGTGCGTTCGACACGGCCATCGCCAAGTTCAACACCGCGACCGGCGAGGATCGTCCTTTTGCACCGAAGCGTTTCAACGGCTGGCTGACGCAGGCGGCGTACATAGTGTGGCAGAGCGGCGACGCTTCCCTCGCGCCATTCGTTCGATACGAAGCCTTCGACACGCAGGCGAAGTTGCCCGATGGCATTACGGCCGACCCGGCGAACAAGGACTGGGTGACGACGGCGGGCTTTTCCCTGAAGCCCGTGTCCTCTGTCGTCTTCAAGGCGGATTATCATTGGAATCGCCGCAATACGCACGAAGACCGTTTCAACCTAGGCGTGGGCTACATGTTCTAACGAATTCAGGATCGATGCGATCTGGATCCGTATGAAGCAACCCGCTCAGACCACCGAATACGGGAAGTTTCCATTTAGCGCCTCTGTATCTGAAGAGATGCAGGGGCTTTTTGTTTAATCTGTTCAAGAAACGGGAGGAAATATGAATTGGTTCGGATATGCAGTCGGTGCCGCGGTTCTTTATGGCCTTCACCAGATATTTACCAAGCTTGCGTCGAACGGTATCGGCGACGGCGTTGGCGGCTTCGTTGTCGAAGCGACCGCTGCGTTCACGATTGCGATCTACCTTCTGGGGTTAAAGCTATCCGGTCACTGGGACCAACCGGTTTCGGTCCCAGGGGTCGTTTATTCGGTACTGACCGGTATATGTGTGGGCGTGGGGACTGTGTCCTTCTTCATTCTCTTCCAGAAGGGCGGCCCTCTGTCGTCTGTTCCGATGATCCTGGCCGGCGGCGCGGCGCTCATGGCGGTCGCCGGAATGGTCTTTTTCAAGGAATCGGCGCACCCCTTGCGCCTCCTCGGCGTCGCGATGGCGATCGGCGGTCTCTTCCTACTGAAGTTTACGCCGCATTAAACGAGGCGTCACGCCGGAGCGTATTTCATGAGGAACACAATTCATGGGTTCTCGGGTATACTGGTCCGGTCATGAATAGGATTCTGGGTCTGGCTACAGCAGCGGTTTTGTTCTTCGGCTCTCCAGCCGTCGCCTTGGCCTGTTCGATGCCGGCCTCCGATTCCTCCTGCTGTTGCACACAGGCGGGATCTGGCACCAAAGGGCATTGCCCGATGGCCAAAGTCGCACCTTCTCCCACGTCCGCCATCCTCACCGACGGCGTATATCTCACGCCGAACCTGATCGTTGTCCTCTGGACTTCCCCCGAGGTCCCGACCGCTGTCAGCGCCGCGGCACGTTTTCTCGCTCATGAGGCACAGGCACCGCCCGGTCCGGCTGTCTTCCTCTCTTCCGTCTCCCTCCGCGCTCCACCCGCGTTCCTCGCCTAATTCCGGCGTCGGCCGTCCCGGCCACGTCCTTCTCCCTGGTTAGATTCGTTTCCGTTTACCATTCCTGGAGTGTTGCATGACCACGTTCAAGAAGTTCGTCGTTCCCATTGTGTTGTCCCTATCGCTTTCAGCGCAGGCGGCTGAACCAGCGGCGGCGCCCATTTCACTGGCGCAAATTCTTGATGTTGCCGGAAAGGAAAACCCCGATATTCGCGCCGCCCGGCAGGCGTGGCAGGTCCGACGGTTTGAAATCGGTCCCGCGGGAACGTGGCCAAATCCCACCTTCACTTTCGAGGACGAGCGATTTCCGAGCGGAATGGCTGGAACGCCGGCGGAGACGATCCGCCACTACCGGGCGGAACAGACCATTCCCTTTCCGGGAAAGTTGACCACGGACGCGAAGATGCGCCATCACGAGGCGATGATCGCGGAGGCCAACTTCCACGCGAAGGAGATCGAGGTGTTGGCGGAGGTTCGGATGCGGTATTTCCAGTTATTCCAGACCGATCAGAAGATTGACGTTGCTGAAAGAAGTGTCTCTGCACTGAAGAGCGTTTTACAAACCGCGCAGTCCCGCCTCGCATCGAGCCAGTCGTCCACATCCGATGTTTTCATGGCGCAGATGGAATTGCGAAAAATGGAAAACCTCCTTTTCCAGGACCAGCAGGAGCGAACCCTGGGTGAGATTGAACTGAACTCCCTCCTGGACCGTCCCACGGAAACTCCGGTTGGCCCCACCGCGCCCCCGAACGTCGTTGATCTTCCGGCGACGCTGGCAGAATTTATGTCCGCGGCGCGTCAAACGGCGCCGCAATATCTGGCGGCCATGCACGAGAAGAACCATGCCGCCGCGATGCTCCGGAGGAGCCGGCTTGAGTTCGCTCCAGACTTCGAGTTCATGTACGACCGCGAAGTTTCTGAAGAAGGGCCTGCGGGCCGCACCTTCGGGATCGGCCTTTCGGTTCCGTTGTGGATCAACCGGCCCATCGGAATGGCCAGGGGCTCGAAAGCGCATCTGATTGAAGCCGAAGCCATGTCGAAAGGAATGGAGAACATGGTGATGAAGATGGTTCACATGGAATTCACCGAGACCACAACCCATCTGACGCTCACCCGGAATTACGAGC
>JAYTIE010000212.1:0-3476 GCA_043732015.1 Elusimicrobiota bacterium
CATTTCATGCCCGGCTTCCTCGCCTCGCACGGTCAGGTCACATCGGCCATGCGCTTCGGCCTTGGAATGATCTGGATTTTCGCGATCGGCGCGGCCATCGCCACGATCGCTGTCGGGTACTTCGGGATCGGTGTGGACCTCACTAATTTTTGGTCCGCGTTCCTTCTCGGCGTCACCGCCTTCGGCTCGTTCTGGGCCGGCGGCATCGTTGGACACGCGGCGTACAACGCGATCGCGCGATTAATGAAGTGGGCGCCGCTATCGAGGGATGGCGAACAGGTGCGCGATTTCGTGAAGCAGAACGAAACCCGGCTCGATGAGTTGAATCCCGACCATGCCGGCATCCTTCGCGCGCGCTTCATCCAAGGACGGTCACAGACGCAGCTGGCCGCCGACCGCGGGATCACTTCGAGAGCGATGGGCCGCCTGGAAACGACGGCGCTGCGGCGCTTCCGGGCGCTGGTGGCTGGCGGAGCGCCCTCCGACCTCGCCCTGGTAAGAGACAATCAGAACCGGCTCGTTGAGCTCGGGCCCGACCATGCCGGCGTCCTTCGCGCGCGCTTCATCGAAGGACGGTCGCGACTTCAGGTGGCCGCCGACCGCAAGGTCAATCCGCCAGCGATCGGCCGCAAGGAAACGACGGCGCTGCGGCGCTTCCGGGCGCTGGTGGCTGGCGGAGCGCCCTCCGACCTCGCCTTGGTAAGAGACAATCAGAACCGGCTGGACGAGCTCGGACCCGACCGTGCCGCCGTACTGCGGGCGCGCTTCATCGAAGGACGGTCACAACTTCAGATGGCCGCCGACCGCGGGGTCAACCCGCCAGCGATCTCCAGCATGGTACGGACGGCGCTGCGACGCCTCCGGGCGCTGGTGGCCGTGGACGCGCCGTCCGACCTCGCCTTCGTGAGGGACAATCAGAACCGGCTGGACGAGCTTGGACCCAACCATGCCAGCGTCCTTCGCGCCCGCTTCATCGAAGGACGGTCACAAACGCAGATAGCCGCCGATCGCGGGGTCAATCCGGCATCAATCGGCAGTATGGAAAAGACGGCGCTGGGGCGCTTTCGGGCGCTGGTGGCCGGCGGCGCGCCCTCCGACCTCGCCTTCGTGAGAGACAACCAGAACCGGCTGGACGAACTGGAACCAGACCATGCCGCCGCGCTGCGCACCCGATTCATCGAAGGAAAGTCCCAGAGTCAGATCGCCTCCGGGCTCGGCCGCTCGCTGAACGCACTGGTCTTCAGGCAGAGGACAGCGCTGCGGCGCCTTCGGGAGCTGGTGGCTAGTGGCGCGCCCTCCGACATCGCCCTGGTAAGAGACAATCAGAACCGGCTGGACGAGCTCGGGCCCGACCATGCCGACGTCCTTCGCGCGCGTTTCATCGAAGGGCGGTCACAACTTCAGATGGCCGCCGACCGCGGGGTCAATCCGCCAGCGATCTCCAGCAAGGTACGGACGGCGCTGCGACGCTTTCGGGCGCTGGTGGCTGACGGCGCGCTCTCCGACCTCGCCTTGGTAAAGAACAATCAAAACCGGCTGGAGGAACTCGGACCCGACCGTGCCGCCGTCCTACGTGCGCGCTTCATCGAAGGACAGTCGCAACTTCAGGTGGCGGCCGACCGCAAGGTCAGTCGGCAAGCGATCGACAGCATGGAATCGACGGCGCTTCGGCGCCTCCGGGCGCTGGTGGCCACTTTGCCTCCCAGCGATCAGGGGAGAACCCAAGAAGAATCTGACCAGGGCGGCAACCTCTCCCTGGCGCTGCCGGATACCCGCGCCGAGGCGGCGCGCCGCGGTTACGATCCGAACGGCGCCTACACTGAACTCGCGCTGGCACCCTGGCTGGAAGGACGCGCTTTCGGCCACTTCATGCCGGGCTTCCTGGCCGAACATGGCCAGGTCACGAACGCGATGCGGTTCGGCCTTGGAATGATCTGGGGCTTCGCGATCGGAGCCACGGTCACCACGATCGCGATCGGCTACTTCGGCGTCGGTGTGGACCTCACCAATTTCTGGTCCGCGTTTCTTCTCGGCGTCACGGCCTTCGGCTCGTTCTGGGCCGGCGGCATCGCTGGACACGCGGCGTACAACGCGATCGCGAGATTCATGAAGTGGGCGCCGCTGGCCAAATCCGGCGACAAGCGGGAACCCGGTCGCAGGGAAGAAAAGATGCGCCTGCCAGCGATTGCGATAAGTGACGCGGATCTCTCTCACTACTTGCGTCCGGAAGAGTTGGCTCGGCTGAAAGCCGAAGGACGCACGCTGAAGATTCGGCTGCTGCATCCTGCTCTCGACCGGCCCCTCCTCGCTCAATGGAAAGCGGATGTGGAAGCGGATGCCGCATGGAGAGACCTCCATAAGTTCGGGGAAGAGTTCCCCTGGTTCAGAGAGTTCGACAGCTTCAATGTCGGGCTCGTGTCTTCCGTGAATGGTGTCGAGCGGCTCGAAGGATACATGGGCGGAGCGATCGTCCCGATGCGCCCCGGGCCGAAACAGCCAAAAGCCAACCTCCTTCGCATCTCCCAGATGGAGCTTTACTACCGAAATATCGGAAGCGATCGGGCCCTGACGGGGGTCAACGACATACTCTGGGACTTCCTTCTGAAGTTCGCCCACGAAAAAGACCGGATTCCGCTGGGAATTGAATTCGCGGCCGACACGGCCGGGTCACAACGCTTCGCGGCCCGGCGTCAGGTCCCAGTCCATGGCATTGGCAACGGGCGATGGATCTTGAATCCCGGTGTCACCGCTCAGTACGAGAGCCTCAATCTGAAAGACCGCTTCAACGAGGAAGACACGGTCATTTCTTCGAAGGGAAGCGAACCGATGACCCGCGCAGGACATGAAGCGCGGGATCTGCGCCTCGGCTTCAAGAAGACAATCCAGAGTATCCGCCTGAAGACGGATGTTCCGATAAAAAGCTTTGTCCCGGCCGACCAGAACGGCGAAATGGACATTCGGGCCTTCGTCTCCCACTTCGGCGGCTATGTCGAGACGAAGTACGGCTACCTCCGGATCGACCCGCTGGACGGCCTGCTCATCATCGTCGATGACCGCTTTCAAGGTGACCACGCGGGTCGCGGGCGCTACGCCGTTTACGCCCGCAACGAGCGAACCGCCCGCCACGAAATGGCGGAGCTTCGCGCCTGGAAAAATTTCGCCATCGCCGAAGGGATCGCCAACCCGGTGGACACGGTAACCGGGCTCCTCGGAGAAAAGTTGCGCGCCTGGATCAACACGCCCGGCAACCGCGACCGCGCGTTCCAGCTCCACGATGAATTCCACCGCCTCGGCATTGCCGCCGAACATGATTTCGTCGCGGACACCCGGCAAACCATCGCCGCTTCATTCAGCCATCTCTTTGATTTCTATTCCCTGATCTACGGAAGGAGAATCGAAGAAAGCAGACCGGCGCTTGATACCGACGTCGCACAGATGGCCAACAACCGGGTTTCCCTGCCGGAACTCCGGCTGGG
>JAYTIE010000213.1:0-23781 GCA_043732015.1 Elusimicrobiota bacterium
CCGGCTTCACTCATGAGCCGACCGCGTTCGCGGACCAGCCGGACCGTGGTGTCAAAATCGAGAGCGCCTGCGGCGTAGAGAGCGGAGTATTCGCCAAGGGAGTGACCGGCGGTCCAGCTGGCGCGGATACCGCGGGACTTCAGCAGTTCCAGCGCCATCGCGGAAGCCACGAACAGGGCCGGCTGCGTGACCGAGGTTTCCTTCAGGGTGTCTTCCGGCCCCTCGAACATGGAGCGCATGAGGTCGAAGCCGAGAACGTCATTGGCCCGTTCCGCCAGGCGACGGGCGTGCGCGGAGGCGGCGGCTGCAGCTTTCCCCATCCCGACGGCCTGAGAACCCTGCCCCGGAAATAAAAACGCGATTTTTAACATTGGATCACCACCGCTCCCCAGGTCAGGCCCGCGCCGAATGCGATCAACTCAACCAGGTCGCCTTTCTTAATGCGGCCTTCTCGCCGGGCTTCGTCCAGCGCCACAATGGTTGTGGCAGCCGACATGTTTCCGTACTTGTGAATGTTCAGAAATACTTTTTCCATCGGCATGTTCATCCGCTTCGCGATGGATTCGATGATCCGGAGGTTGGCCTGGTGCGGGATCAGGAGCGCCAGCTCTTCAGGTTTCCGGCCCGCTTTTTCAAGGGCGCGGCTGGCCGTCTCGCACATCCGGGTCACGGCGTGGCGGTACACTTCCTTGCCGTCCATGTGGATGAGCGTCTTGAATTCACCGCCGTCCTTGTCGGATGCGGGGTGCCTGGATCCGCCACCGGGAATGTTCAGCATGTCGCCGCCGGTGCCGTCGGCGCCCATGTCCACGGCGAGAACCTGGGGGCCGTTCCCCTCGCCCGCTTCGAGAACAAGCGCGCCCGCGCCGTCACCAAAGAGAACGCAGGTGCCGCGGTCCGTCCAGTCAGTAAATTTGCTGAGAATGTCCGCGCCGATCACCAGCGCGCGCTTGTGGTTGCCGGTGGCCAGAAGGCCGCGCGCGGTGGCCAGGGAATAAATGAACCCGGAGCAAGCGGCGGAGACGTCAAAGGCGGCCGCGTTGGTGGCGCCCAGGGCGCGCTGGACGATACAGGCGACGGAAGGAAAAAAATGGTCAGGGGTGCAGGTGCCGATGACGATGAGGTCGATCTGGTTGGCGGTCAGCTTCGCGTCTTCGAGGGCCCGCTTGGCCGCCAGGATGGAAAGGTCGGAGGTGGCCGTGCCCTTCTGGGCAAGGCGCCGTTCTTTGATGCCGGTGCGGGTGGTGATCCATTCGTCGGACGTTTCGACGATCTTGGCCAGATCAGCGTTGGTGACGACGTTGTCCGGCAAACAACAGCCCGTTCCGATGATGCGTGTCGTCAGCATTGTTTCCCCGGTCCGGTCAGGCGAGAACGATGCTTTGGGATGTGTTGGCAAGCTCGTTCTTGATGTGGAGGTTGATGTTGTCACGGATGAGTTCAGTGGCAACGCGAAGCGCGTTCTTGATCGCGCGGTCGTTGGATCCACCGTGGCTGACGATTGAAATTCCCTGGACGCCGAGGAGCGGCGCTCCTCCGTATTCGGCCGGATCGACGCGCTTCTTGATCCCTTTCAGCGCACCACGGACCAGCAGGCCGCCAAGGATGGCGATCGGGTGGCTCTTGATCTCAGCCTTGATGAGTTTAATGAGGGCGCTGGACAGGCCTTCGCCGAATTTCAGAACCACATTGCCGACGAACCCGTCACAGACGACCACGTCGGATTTTCCCATCGGAATATCGCGGCCTTCAATATTGCCGATGTAGTTGAGGCCGCTGTTCTTCAGCAGCGAGTGGGTTTCGATGGTGAGTTCGTTGCCCTTCCCTTCTTCCTCGCCAATCGACAGCAGGCCGACGGAGGGTTTGGCCTTCTTGAACATCGCCTGATAATAAACGGCGCCCATGACCGCAAACTGCAGAAGGTGCTTCGGCTTGCAGTCAACGTTTGCGCCCATGTCGAGCATAACGCAATGGCCGTCGATGGTGGGAAGAATGGTGGCGATCGCGGGGCGTGAAATTCCCTCGAGGCGGCGAAGATGGAAAAGGGACGCCGTCATGGTAGCGCCGGAGTTACCGGCCGAGACCATGCCGTCGGCTTTCCCTTCGGCCACGAGTTTGGCGCAGACCATGATGCTGGCGTCCGGCTTCGAGCGGCAGGCTTCTACCGGCGATTCATGCATGCCCACCAGCTCCGAGGCGTGGTGCACCGTTATCGGCAGCTTGGCGCTGCCACCGGTTCGACGCAACTCGTGCGTGAGCACATCCTTGTCGCCGACAAGGATGATTTCAAGGTCCCGCCATTCCTGGCAGGCCTGGATAGCGCCGCGGACGTTAACGGGCGGCCCGTTGTCGCCGCCCATCGCATCCAGAGCGATTTTCACTATTTGCCTTCTTCCTTCTTCTTGGCCTGCTTCGGGGCGATGATGAGTTCGCCGCGATAGAAGCCGCAGAACGGGCAGACGCGATGGGGCATGATGCCCTTGCCGCACTGGGTGCAGATCGAACCGCTGTCGGCGGTCAGCTTGAAGTTATGCGATCTCCGCATGTCGCGGCGCATCGGTGTGTGTTTCTTTTTTGGGTTGGCCATTGCTGTTGAGCTCCTTAATGCTCCCGAAGTCAGACGCTATTTGATGCGAAGTCGCTTCAATGCGTCCCAACGAGAATCTGTTTGCGTCGACGCGCACCCGCAGGTCGACTTGTTGAGATTGGTTCCGCAGCTGGCGCAGATGCCGCGACAGTTGTCCCGGCAGACGGCGTTGACCGGGAGGTCCAGAAAAACGGTTTCGCGAATCTCGGGCGTGATGTCCACTTCCAGATCTGCCGGCGTGATGACCTGCTCGAAATTCAGCTTGATGGGTCGCTCGAACATCTCAAGACAACGGCCGCATTGAACGGTGAAGGCCGTCTCCACCTTGCCTGAAAAAATGATTTCGCCCTCATGCGTCATCTTCGCCTGAACCTTGGCGTTGACGGGGCTGCGATACTGAACCGATTCCGGCGCGGGTCCAAGAAGATCCACCGCTTCGACGGTTTCTTCCCGTCTGACGGGACCGGAATCCCGGATTTCGGCAACGAGGAATCGCATGGTTACCCGCGGATCAGGAAAGCGTCTTGAACTTGGCGACGATGGCATCGCCCATTTCGCGGGTGCCCGCCGACCCGCCAAGATCGTAAGTAACGGATGTCCCGCCCTCTTCCAGCACCAGCGCGATGGCTTTGGCAAGACGTTCGGCCGCATGGGTTTCACCCAGATGTTCCAGCATCATGTTGGCCGAGATCAAAAGCGCGGTCGGGTTCACCTTGTTGAGGCCCTTGTACTTCGGGGCGCTGCCGTGAACCGCTTCAAAGAGAACGGTGTCTTTTCCCACGTTGGCGCCCGGTGCGACGCCGAGGCCGCCCATCAGGCCCGCGCAGAGGTCGGAGACGATATCGCCGTACAGGTTGGGGAGGAGAAGCACGTCAAATTCGGAAGGTTTCAAAACCAGCTGCATGCACAGCGCGTCGATGAGGCGCTCGTCGTACTTGATCGCCGGGTATTCCCTGGCCACTTCCCGGCACACTTCGAAGAAGAGGCCGTCGGTGAACTTCATGATGTTGGCTTTGGAGACCGCGGTGACGCGCTTGCGGCCATGCTTGACCGCGTGGTCGAAGGCGAAGCGGGCGATGCGGGTGGTGTTGTCGCGCGAAATGGGTTTGATGGAGATGTTGGCACCGGCGTTGATCTTGCCCTTGCTCCACGCGATGATTTCCTGCGCTTCCTTGCTCTTGTTTTCGTACTCGACGCCCGCGTACAGGTCTTCGGTGTTCTCACGAACAATCACGAGGTCGACGTTATTGAAGGGAGACTTAACGCCCTTGAAAGACTTGCACGGCCGGAGGCAGGCATAGAGATCGAGCTCTTTGCGGAGAGCCACATTGATGGAACGGAAACCCGTGCCGATGGGCGTGGTGATCGGGCCTTTCAGGGCCACCTTGTTCTTTCGGACGGACTCGAGAACGAAGTCCGGAAGGGGCGTTCCGTGCTTTTTCATGGCGTCTTCGCCCGCTTCGACTTCTTCCCACTTGATGGAAACGCCGATGCCTGCGATGACGCGTTTGACGGTTTCAACGAGCTCCGGACCAATGCCGTCGCCCGGAATAAGTGTAACGATGTGTTCTTTTGCCATTTCTCTTAAAAGAAGGAGTTTTTTCGTTTGAGGCGGATTTGAGGCAGACCGATCTTAATGTTTTCGTCCGGTCTTGTCCACAAGGCGGGTGTCCCAAAGCTGGGAATAGACGCGTTCCTGCTGCCGGACCATGTGATCGATGTCGAAGTCGCCGGTGATCCGGGAATTCTGGGCGTCCGCCATGGCCTGGGCCACAAAAACATCGTTCAGTAGGCGTTCGACGCCTTTTGCCAGCCCGTTCACGTCACCGCGGGGCAGGATTTCCCCCGCTTCCCGGGACAGGAGATCGCGGACGCCGTCGGTGTCGTAGCAGAGGCTGGGAATGCCCAGAGCGGCCGCTTCGACGAGCGCCCGCGGAAGGCCTTCCCAAAGAGAAGTGAGAACGAAGATGTCCGAGGCGGCCAGGATCTCGCTGGCGTCCCGCCGCCATCCGGGCATCCGGAAGCGGTCGGAGAGGCCTTTCGCTTTCACGAGCGCTTCCAGCTCGGGCCGCTGTTCGCCATCGCCGATCAGCAGGAAAGCGGCGTCGGGAGAGTCCTTCAGGACCCGCTCGGCCACGTCGACGAAGTCCCCCAGGTTTTTCTGAGGCTTGAAAGCGGACAGGGTGGTGACGATGCGGGCGTTCGCTGGAAGGCCGAGCGCCGAGCGGACCTGGGCGCGGTCGACGTGCTCGCGGATGTCGGCCAGCTTCTTCAGCGGCACGCCGCTCCGGATGAGGCGGTACTGTCCGTCCTGCCCGATGCCCAGCGTCCGGGCTTCCTCGCGGTTCGCGATCGAAACGAAGACCAGGGCCTGCGCCATCCGTGCGGTCCATTCTTCCAGGCGGATGTACAGAGACCGCACGAGCGCCCGCTGGCGGTCGTTGAATCCGAATCCGTGGAAGGTGTGAATGACGACGGGCACGCCAGCCAGCCAGGCCGCGACGCGCCCCAGAATCCCGGCCTTGGACGAATGGGTGTGGAGAATGTCGGGCTTTTCCTGCCGGAACGCGCGCCAGAGATCAAAAATGGCACGGAGGTCCATCAGCGGCTGGACCGGGCGAACGAGTCGCGGAAAGAAACGGAGGCGGCCTTCCGCGCCCAGATCCCGTTCTACATCGGCATCCCAATAGGCGCCGCGGCCACACCAGAGACGGGCGTCGAATCGAGTAGGGTCGAGTGAACGAACGGTGTGAATGGTGTTGCCCTGCGCGCCGCCCAGCTCCAGCAGGGTGATAAGGTGGACGACTTTCAGTCGCCGGGCTGTCGGTGGATTCACCGGTTACCTAAGGGAATAGCTTCGGCGGCCTTCTTTCCATCCAGGATGGCTTCTTCCATGAATGAATATTTCCAGGCGCCGTAGCGGCCGATGGATTGGATCTCCTGCGCTTTCAGAAACTTGAAAATGGTTTTCATCGCGGGGGTGCGGTTCTTGTCGTACACCACGTATGCGTAGCGGATCGGCAGGAACTGCACCACCGGGAGCCTGTCGGATTTCTTCAGCACGCCGGCACGGATCAGTCCCTTGCGGACGTCTTTCAGAAGCGCCGCCTTGCTCTTCGCCTTCTCCCAGGTCCTGGCCGGAACTTCGACATACATCGAGCTGCATCCCTTCGGCACCACGTGCGGCGTGAAATTCATCGGGAAGCCGATCCTGTAGAACGGGAATTCGGGTTCCGGGAAATAGATCCAGCTCTGATCGGAGATCTTCGCGCGCTTCACGCCGATGTTGAGACAGAGAATGCTGGCGTAGGTCAGCTTCTTCGCAGCGGCAGCGACATCGGCGGGCAGCGGCTTCATGACCTTCAGGAGTTCGGGCAAGGGAATCGTGTTGACGATCTGCCGGTACCCGACTTCCTCGCCCGACGAAAGTGTTGCGCGTTTTTTTCGCCAGTCGATGCGGGTGACGGTTGTCTTCAGGCGGATGCCGGTCAGGCCTTTCGCCATCGCTGCTGGGAGCGCCTGGATTCCCCCCTTCCGCGGGTAGAGGAAAGTGGCGTTGTACCCGAACGTGCCTTCGTTGCTGCCGAGCGCGCCGGAGATCACATCGGACAGGTTCGGCATCGGAACGAACGGGCCACACCAGTCCGTCGTCATGTTGGACGCTTTCGTCTGGTAGAGCTTCTCGTTGTAGGGAAGCATGAAATGTTTGGCGATGCCCGGGCCGAACACCTGGTCGCACCACGCGGCGAAATTGGTCGAACGCTCTTCGGCCGGGAGCGCGTTCTTGTACCGATCGAAGTAACCGAGAACGCATTCATCGATCACGTCCTGCGGCAGTCCGTGCGTGAAGACCTGGAACGGATAGTTGGTGTATACGCCCTTCGAAAAGATCGAGGTTTTTCGCGTGCAGGTATAGAAATCATTGTTGAGCAACTTCGGAATCAGCTTTTTCGTGTAGTCGCTGTGCAGATGAAGAAGATGGCCCGTGAAATCGAACGTGAAGCCATCGATAAAA
This sequence comes from Elusimicrobiota bacterium, assembly GCA_043732015.1. Taxonomy (GTDB): domain Bacteria; phylum Elusimicrobiota; class Elusimicrobia; order F11; family F11; genus JBBRXR01. The sequence goes on from JAYTIE010000213.1 coordinate 6,603, forward strand.
AATGACCGCGCGGTCCCGCCGACGCCGGATTCCCGCTCCGAGAGAATGAAACTGCCCTTGGGCAGATGGTAGGCCGTCGAAACTCCGGCCAGTCCGCCGCCGACAATGAGCGTGCTGGTCATGGACGGCGTCATCGGAAGGGCGCCTTGAGGATGTAGCGGGTGAACACGAACAGCACCAGCGCGCCGCACCCGTAGATGGCGATGGATCCGTAAGTACCGACTTGCGTCGCGGCGAACGCGCCGAAGCCGAGCAGCGTGGCCATGCTGAGCGCGAAAGTAAGGATCCACGGCCGTTTCCAGCCGAGCGCTTCCAGCCGGAGCGGGAAGTGATCCTTGGACCCGATGAACGGCGACATGCCGCGCTTCAATCGGAGAATGGAAACCAGCATGGTGTCGTAGATCGGCAGCGCCAGGATCATGAGCGGCGCCAGCACCGAGAGCCGCGTCTGCTGCCCGTAGCTCGTTCCGAGCGCGAGGGAGCTACAGACGAATCCGAGCATCAGGCTGCCGCTGTCGCCCATGAAGATCTTCAGCTTCCTGGACAGGTTGTACGGGAAAAATCCCAGCGTGGCGCCGCAGAGCGCCGAGGCCGCGAAATTCACATAGATGCCTTCCGTTGGAAGAGCGACGAAGAGGAACGCCGCAGCCGCGACCGTCGCGATGCCGGACGCCAATCCGTCCATGATGTCCACGAGGTTGAAGGCGTTCGTAAGTCCCACGATCCACACAACGGTCAGAAGGATGGCGAACCAGGTCGGCTGGACGAACTGGATGCGGATGCCGAAAGAGACGACAAGAAGCGCCGCCGCGATCTGGATGATGAATTTTGTGGAGTAATGAAGTCCCTTGTGGCGGATGTCGTCGACAAGTCCCAGCAGCGACAAAACCGTCGCGCCGCAGAGAACGCCCCGCAGGGAGCGGAGCGTTCCGCTGGGGAAGTCGGTCAGCACGCGGATCCACAGCAATGAGAATGAAAACGCGATGAGAATGGCCACTCCGCCCAGATACGGGACGGGCTTCTTGTGGGTTTTCACCTCGCTCACCGGAAGATCGAAAATGTTCATCATCACCGCGGCGGAACGTGCGGCCGGAACGAGGATCAGGCTCAGGATGAGTGAGCTGAGGAACGTGAAAAGATAAAGGGCGGCAGTGCTCATGGACGCTGCTTTTTTCCTCCAACGAGGAATAGGCTGGGAATGCCCAGCGACGTGATGACGCAGATCTGGAAGAAGTGAAGGAGAACCACGAAGGTCAGCGCCGCGGTCGCATCGTGGCCCAGCATGACGAGAACCTGTTTCCCGAAGTATTCATAGGTTCCTACGTATCCGGGGGACGCCGGGATGGCCACGGCGGCGGCGATTCCCACCAGCAGGCCAGTGGCCTCCGTGTAAGACAATTTCATTCCCGTGGCATGAGACATCACCATCATGTTCACGGCGTCCAGCGTCCAGACGGCGGTTGATACCGCGAGGAGCGCCGCGACGCGGCTGGGTGAGCGAATGGCGGCGAAGCCTTCGCCAAGTTTTGCCGCGAACGACAGGACCTTGTCTTTCAGTCCGCCTTTTCCCGACGGCCGAAGACGAATCAGATATCGCGCGGCGACGTAGAGCCCGACAATCCCCACGATCGCGGTGCCCACGACCGGGACAATCGGAATCCGGTTCCAGGGAAGGAGCCGGGACGCGATGAGCATGACGACTCCGAGACCGAAGAAGTCAGTAATCCTGTCCGCGATCAGGGAGCCCGTGCTGGCGGCGAATGAGATGCCGGTTTTGCGCGAGAGCGCGGCGGCGCGTACCAGTTCCCCTCCGCGCGCGGGAAGAAAGTTGTTCGCGAGGAATCCAACCGCGAGCGCCGGGAAGACGGCGGTGAAAGGAACCTTCTCCATGGAATCGATGACGATTTTCCAGCGAAGCGCGCGCAGCGAAAGGACCGAGGAGAAAATCAAAAATGAGGCGACGAGGTAACGGACCTTCAGGCCGATGGCGGCTTCCTTGAGGTTGGCGAAGTCAAACCCGCGAAGCGCGAACCACAGGAAGAAGGCGCTGACGCCGAGTCCGGCGAGAATTTTCAGAACGTTTTTCATGAGAGCCAGCGGAGTATATCAGTGAGACGGGCTGTGACGGGCAGCATTGCTTGCTTGCAACAACCGCTGGACGCGGAGGCGGATCTGTTCTTCGTCCAGCCCAAAGAGGTAGGTCGCGTAACCGGATTGGGCGACGCGGTCCGCGTACGCGCAGTGCAGCGCCACGGCCTCGTTGGAAAGCCTGTTCGCGAGGACGGCATCTCCTTCTGTGGCGGCGGTCATCGCCAGAGCGAATTTCGGCATCGAGGCGTTCGGCTCCAGCTCAGCGGCGCGCTCGAAATGGCGCCGGGCGTCGGCCGCGTCGCCGCTTTCAAGCCGTTCGAACCCGGCGTCTATCCAGAAGGGCGCGTGCGAGGGAGCCAGCGAGAGCGCCCGTTCGAAAGCGCCGCGCGGATTGATGGGCGGTTTCATGACACTCATGGCGAAGACGCCGATGCGGTTCCAGACAAACGCGTCTTCCGGGCTCGCCTTCGCGGCGCGGTTCAGCGCGTCGAAGATCTCGCCTTCCCGCTCCTTCTTTCCCACCCAGTCGCGGTGCTCGATAGATTCCATCGCAAACGCATACCACAGGTCGGCCCGGATCGGCATGATGTGGGCGGAATCGGCGGCCCGCCCGCGGGACACGAGGTGGTCCGCGACGGCATTCAGGGTGAGGAATACGGTAAAGGAAACGCTGAAGAGCGCCGCCACGGCGGCCGACGCCCATTCCTGTGCATTGGCCGCCGGGTCATTTTCCGTCGACATCCTGAATCCGATCGCTGCGCTCGCGATAAGACCGCAGAGCGGAAGGAAAACGGTGAAATTAAAAAGTGCGGCGACCGCGAACAGCATGACCGTCGCTTTCGCCCATTGGTCTGAGGCGTCGTTCCTGGCGCCGGGCGCCCTGAAAAACCGGATCAGTCCCCATAAGAAGATTGTGAGCGCGGGCAGACCGGCTTCGATTGCGATTTGAAGATAGTCGTTGTGCGCGAACGGCGACGAACGATCGAATTTCAGGATGTCGTTCATCGGGAGCTGATGCCGCAGGTAGGCGGTTTCGAAGTTTCCAAGTCCCCACCCGAACAGCGGTTTGTCCCAGAGGCTCGCACATGCGGTTCTCCAGATCGTAATGCGTCCCAGCCACTCGTGCGGTTGCGTGAGATCCACTTTCAGGTACGCGAGCGCCCTTTCCCGGTCCACCAGCGCCGCCGCGATGATGGCCAGCGCCAGGACGCAGGTAATGCTGAGGAAACGTTTCCGCGGCAGAACAAACCAGAGACCGGCCACGAGGCCGATGAGCGCCGAGCGGGACCGGAGAAGAAGAATGGCCGCGCCGAACAACAGGCCGAAGATGGCGCCGAAAGCGCGGTTCCGGTTCGAGGTGTCGCGCGTCAGGGCGAGGGCCGCCAGAAAGCCCGCGGCGCAGAGCAGGCCGGAATAGGACGGGTTCCCGATGAGCACACCGGTCGCCTGTGGATCCCCCATCCGTCTCAGAAGAAACACCGTCGCATCGATGGCGCCAAGGGCAATCACCGTGAGCATCAGATTCCGCCGCTCGGCGAACGTCCAGGCGCTCGCTACGACGATCATGACGAGATAGGCGAAGAGTTGTGAAAGGCGATAAAGGTCTCGCGCGACGGGTGGGCCGGAGATCAGGGCGACGAGGCACCAGACGAGCAGCGCGGCGAACGGCAGCGCCAGCGTTACGCGGGACCGGAGCGTGGTCCGGATACGGGGCAGGAAGAGAGACGCGGCCAGCAGCGGAAAAACCGCCGCAAAAGCGAAGCTCTCGCGCCCGCCCCGGAGGGCAAACGCGAGAGCCAGAGCCGCTAAAGGCAGTAGGGAAGTGAGGTTACTCGCGAACAATTCTGGGAGTAACGAAGATCAGCAGTTCGTTGCGAATCTTCCGGTTCGTGTTCGAGCGGAAGAACGCCCCGAGGATCGGGATGTCGCCCAGGATCGGCACCTTCGTGACGCCCTTGGTGTCCTGGTCGTCGATGAGACCGCCGATGACCAGGGTATCTCCGTCCTTGATCACCACGGTGGTTTCCGCGGTGCGCGTGCGGATGATCGGTCCCGCATCCGTGGAGTCCTGCGTCGGGAAGCTGGATTCCGGCTTGATTTTGAGCGTGATCCGGTCTTCCGCGTTGATCGTCGGCGTCACGGTGAGAATCACACCGGCGCTGACCGTTTCGAAGTCAGAGGTCACGACGCCATTGGAAACGGTGGATTTCCGGAAGCGAATGTCCTGAACCGCCTGGATCTTTGCGGGCTCTCCGTTGATCGTGACCACTTTCGGCGCCGAAAGAATCTTCGCGCGGCTTTCGTTCACGAGCGCCGCGAGAGACGCCGTCAGGAAGTTGTTCGCGTCGACAAACCCGAAGGTGATTCCCGCCTGGGTCGGACCGGGAAGCGCGACGCCCGTACCGGCCGTTGCAAACGGATTCGGTCCGAAGTCGCCGTTGACGTCTCTTACGCCCGTCGTGCGGCCGTTGTCGGAAACACGCGCGGCGGCACCGCCGTTGGAGCCAATGAAGTTCTTCGTCTGGCCGTTGGATCGCTGGTTGATGCCCGCGAATTCCCACTGCACGCCGATGTCCAGACCGTTGTTGAGGTTGATTTCCACGATCCGCGACTCGATCATGACCTGCTTCGGCTGCTTGTCGAGCTGTCCGATGAGACGTTCATCGGAAGAAATTCCATCCAGCGAGTCCGTGATCACGAGAGAATTCGTGGCGGCTGCGACCGTGACGGTTCCCTTGCGTCCTTCGGAACCCATGACCGCGACAATGTGCTTGGCCATTTCATCCGCTTTTAGATAGTTGATGGCGACCGTTTTGGTCACCAGGACCGCTTTCGCCTGCTCCTTGACCAGAATGTCCGGCGTCGTAACCCGGAGGATGTTCCCTCCGAGCTGAGAGGCGACGAGACCTTTCAGGTTCATGATGGTCGTGAAAGCTTCGTCGAACGGAACCTTCTTGAGGTGGACCGAGATTGTTCCCGCCACTTCAGGACCAAAAATGATGTTGATGTTGCTGGTTTCCGCCATGAGACGAATAACGTCGCGGATATCAGCGCTTTCGAAGTCCAGAGTCACTTCCTCGCGCGGGAGTGATCCGAGGAGGTCCTGCTTCGAACTCTTGGAAGACGATTTCTTCGTAGAAGACGAGGAAGACTTCTTCTCGGTCGACGTCGGCGTCGCGACCTTGTTTTCCCGAAGAGAGATGGTGACCTTGTTGCCATCCGCCGAGGTTCTATAGTCCACGGGCGAATCGACGTCGATCACAACCCGCGTCACAAGCGGGTTTTCCTTGAATTGATAGCCGCGAATACGCTGGATAAGCTTGCCGCCTACGTCCTTCTTCGCGAAATCCGCCTTGTACTGGACGCCGGGAATTTCCACGACCACCCGCCACGGGGACGAGAGGGTGAAAACTTCGTAGGGCATCAGCTGGGAGAACTCGAGAAGCACCTGATCTCCATCGGTCCGGATACCGTTGAGAGCAGGGACTGAGGCGCTTGCGTCCTCAGCGATGACGGGGGATATCATGAATGAAACCGCGTACAGCCCGGCCAATAAAGGCCTCAAATATTTTCTCATGACCCCTTCTCCTCGTCAGTCCGGATTTTGAGCTCAAATTCGTTTTCGGCACCGTTCGAAACAACCACTTTGTCCGGGAACACCTTGGCGGTATAGCCTTCCACCACTTTCCCCATGACATCGTAAATTTTCCCGCTTTTCACGAAATAGGTGTTCCCCGCGCCTGTCGCCAGGACCGCGGTCTTCTGCCCGGGGCCATAGATGATTCCCCTCACGGACGATTTCGCAGGATCAAACACGGCATCCACGGAATAACCGCCGCTGAATCCCGCCGGAACAAACGGATCCCGGAATCGGTCGCCGGCATAAACGTAAACCTGCTTTTCTTTGGGCGCCTCAACCGTTGTCGGGGCGGCTGGCTGCGAAATGACCGGCACGGGAGGCGGAGGAGACGCCGCCTCTTTTTTCCCGCAAGCGAAAAGCGCCAGACACGCTCCGCCGACCGCGATTTTCAGAAAAGTATTAGCCCGCATACGCATAGGTTTGGATCGTCAGGGTGATATTGAGGTTCGCGACGCCGGTTTCAGAGGTGGCTCCTCCGCCGGGCGAGAGCGTGATATTGGAAGCCGAAAAAATCCGGTCCTGCTGTCCGAGGGAAGCCAGAAAACGGGCCAGCGAGTGCAGCGTGCCTGTAAACCCGGCATCAAAGGCGAAAATTTCAAAGTACTGCTGCTTCTGGGATCCTTTCGGACTCAAATGGGTGAACGTCAGTTCTTCCTGTTGGGCTTCTTTCGCAAGAGTTCTCAGAATATTCGGAAGATCTTTGTCCTTCGGAAGCTGCGTCTCCATCGCCGCCAGCTCCACCTGGAGTTTTGCCAGTTCGTTCTGGAGCGCCGGAAGACGGCGAGCCTGCCGCTCCGCGGTTTCAATCTTCGCCTTCAGATCGTTGTACGTTACGGTCTGGGTCTCGATTTTTGAGAGTTCCGGTTTCAGGAGATAATTCCAGTAGACATAGAGGCCGCCGAGCGCGAAGAAGGCGGCGGCAACGATCGTCTGCTGCTGTTGGGTAAGTTTGTTGGCCATGGCTATTTGCTGTCCTGAAGTGGGAAAGGGCCCTCATGATGATAGACGCAGTTGATGGTGAAGGAGAGCGACTGTCCCCCGGCTTCCCGCTGGCTGTAGGTGATCGGGCTGAGTTCGACGGCACTGAAATGTTTGGACTGCTGCAGGTTGGTCAGCCAGGTCGCGAGCGCAAAGTTAGAGAGAGCCTGGGAGTTCATTGAGACCTTCATGGCGCTGCCTTGATCGATGACCGTCATGTTCGTCATCCACGCGTCAGCCGGGATGAGCGGGAGCAGGTCTTCGATGAAAACAGGGTATGCGAGCCGGCTCAGATTCAGATTCCGGATCACGTCGCGTTTGGCGGAAAGCCGGGCCTTGTCCTCATTGATCTTTTCGATCTGAGAAACAATTGTCTGGAAGCGGGCGAGGTCAGCCTGCGCGGTCAGAATCTTCGCCTCCAGCGCCGATGCGCGGTGCGCTTCGAACATGAAGATGCCGGCAAGGATAACGACGGCGATGACGCCGATTCCGCCGAAATAAAGCTGTTGTTCTTTCTTCGCCTGGGCTGCTTCGTATTCCGGCGGAAGGAGGTTTACCCGGATCACAGGTCACGCTCCCGGCGTGTGGCAAGTCCCGCGGCGACCGAAAAGCTCGGGCGCAGCGAAATATCCGGAAGATCTCCATCGAGGGAAGAAAAGGGGTCGAAGAGCTCCACGTTCATGTGAAGTTCCTGCGAGAAATAGCGGTCAAGTCCTTCGATCGCGCTGGATCCTCCGCTGAGGAGGATGCGGTTCACCTGGCGGTCCGGGTTCTGTGAAAGGAAAAAGTCGAGTGATCTCTGAACTTCGGAGACGAGATCCTTCAGCACGGTAACGATGGTGTTTGAGACCTGCAGGGAGTCCTGGTCATCCTGCGCCAGCGTCGCTTCTTTTTCATCCGGCGTCACGAGAATGCGCGCCTTGCGCTTCAGTTTTTCGGCGTCTTCGAAGCTGCAGTCGAAAATTCGCTGAACGGATTTGTTGATTGTGTTCCCGGCGATAAAGACGTCGCGGACGACCTTGGAAAGTCCGTTCTCCATGATGATCATGGAGGTGACGTTGGCGCCGATGTTGATGAGCAAAACGGTTTCCTGTTCGGTGGCCGGATGAACCAGGCCGTAGGCGCTTTCGAGCGCAAACGCATCAACGTCCACGGCCACGGGGCGAATGCCGGCGGCATTGAGAACGCCGAGCCGCTGATCGATCAGTTCCTTCTTCGCCGCGACCAGCACGGTTTCCATCTTGGTCTGGCCATCCTCGACGATGTCGCCGAGGATGTGGAAACTGATGTTGACCTCGGGAATGGCGAAAGGGATGTACGGCTCCGCTTCGAACTGGATGGTTTGTTCCAGGTCGGCGCGGGAGAGTTTGGGCAATTTCACGTAACGGACGATGACGGAGTTGCCGCTGACGGAAATAACGCCCGTTTTCGGCGCTTTTTTGTTTTCGGAAAGGAATTCGGTGAGGAGCTGGGTTAAAGCGTTTGCGCGGTCGGCGCCCTGGGTCTCGGTCGAGGGGTCACTCGCGTCGAGAGCCTTGTAGGCCCAGCGAATGACTTTGCGCCCGGAAATCTGCACGATTTTGATAGATGACGAGCCGATATCGATGCCAAGAGAATCCTTGGCTCGAAGGAGGGCGGGCGGCTTAAACTTGAAATTCTTTAGGTCCAGTTTCATCGGAGCAATAAAAAAACGCCTCGCGTGTTCATTGGAGATTCTTGATCCCGGCAATGTTCAACACTCGGCGTTTGTTGAATTTTGCTCGTATGAAATGATGCGTTATTTCTAGAAGAAGTCTATTTTCGGTCATATTTATTGTCAAGGGAATTTCTCTTGTTTCCCACCTGTTTGTCACGGCTGTGTCCACACCAATAAACTTAACAGATCGCGCTGAGAACACAAGTAGAACAATAACATTACGCCGGCGATATTTAGGAACGGTCCGAAGGGTATGTACTCGCGCCGTCTGAGGCGCCCTTTCAGCATCCCCAGAAGCGACACAATTCCTCCGATAAAAGCGGCCAGAAACAGAGTGAAGAGCGCCCCATCCCACCCGATCACCGTCCCCATGGCTCCGAGAAGCTTTACGTCTCCGCCGCCCATGGCGTCCCGGCCGAGGACCCGGCTTCCGATGGCGCCGATGAGCCAGATGGTTCCAGCACCGGCCAGCATCCCGAGGATTGCTCCCAGGATCCGCGTTCCGGCCGTGCCACCGAGGTGCGGATTGGCGGCAGACGAGACAAGGCCCGCCACTGCCAGCAGGAGGTTGGCTTCATCCGGAATAACCCTCCAGTCGATGTCCGTCATGGTCGTTATCACGGCGACGAAAAGGAAAGCGAGAGGTCCGACCAGGCCAAGAAGGCCGAGCGCGGAGGGCGCTGGGCGAAGGATCAGGTAGGCGGTGAGCCACAAGGCAGCGACAGACACCTCCACCAGCGGATAGCGGATGGAAATGGGCGAGCGGCAGTTCCGGCAGCGCGCGCGCAGCAACAGGAAGCTGATGACGGGGATGTTGTCTCTCCACTCAATCTGGTGCTCGCACCAGGGGCAGTACGAACGCCTCGGAAAATTGACGGAAAGGGATTTGGGCCAGCGATAGATGCAGACGTTGGCGAAGCTGCCGAACTCGAGGCCCAGCAAAACAACGAAGGCCGTTCGGACCCAGTCCAAGGGCGCACTCATTGCGGCGAACCCGGGAGCCCGTCGACAGCAAAGAGGTTCACGCCCCGGTCGGATGACATGGGTTTGGCCCGATTCGCTAGGAAGGATTTGAACGCAACTTCTCCTGCCTGGGTAAATCCGAACCGCTCGTAACCGCCGAGCCGCTTCACTTCCCCCTCGCTCACCAGAATCCGCGTGACCGCGTTGTCAGAGAGAAAACGCGAGATGTCGTTCAGGGAATGGGCCTGATTGCAGACTCCGGCGACCGGCGACGGCGCAAAGAGGTTTGACGTCAGGAACGGAACCTTCAGATGGTAGGTCCGCTGCTCTCCCACGAGGAGAACCTTTTCCCCTGACTTCATTTCGGCGTTGAGACGCTCGAAGGTCGGATAGAACGCCAGGCGCCGCTCGAGAAACTCATTCGAATCAAACTGCCCGAATGGCACCGCGAAAAGCTTCAGCTCATCGGCCGCGAGGCCATAGAGAAAGACGTTCGAGCTGATCCAGGCCGTCGTCATCAGAACCGTGAACTGTCTGGCGAGCATGCTTCGGTGAGAGATGAGCGCCGAAATCGCGACCGCAGCCAGAAGGGTCGCGATGGGCATCGCAGGTACAAGAAATCGGAGAACGGGTTTGGAGAAAAACCAGAGAACGGCGTGCAGCGCAAAGTAGCCTGACAGCAGGCGAACTTCCTTCTTTGAGGAAAGGAGCGGCGCCGGTATGGCAGCCAGCATAAGAAGCGGCCAGCCGAAGTCGCCGAGAACATCGAATCCCCCGCGGGAAGAAACACCATTCCAGGGCGTCAGAAGGTCGACGATGAGATTGCTCCGGTTCGAGTACTCGGTCAGGAGTGAGAAGTAGCCGCTGGCGGTTTCCCCGGTCCAACCCACGTCTCCCCCCAGGAAGCGATAAAGAAACGGAAAAACAGGGTTGCCGAGCGAAACCGCGTTCTTGATCAGCCACGGAAGCGGGAGGATCAGTGCGGCGCTCGCGAATATAAGAGCGTGCTTGAGCACGCCATCCTTCTTCCAGCGCGTGATGCAAAGCGCGGCTAAAAGGATGAGGCCGGTAATGGCACCGGTGTATTTGATCGAGATGGCGAGCCCGCAGAAAAATCCCGCAAAAGCCGGTGTTGCGCCGGACTCGGGGTCGGTGAGCCACGCGGCCATTGATCTGACAGAAAGATAGGTCGCCGCGGCGAGCGGTATGTCTACATAGCCGCCCTGGCAGAGAAGGAGCACGGGCGGCATCGTCCACCAGAGTGCGATCGAGATCCAGCCGGCGCGTTTGCCCGAGATCTGAACGGTCCATTCCGCGACCGCCGCGCCCAGCGACAAGGCGATGATCCAGCCGAACACGTTGATCGTGTATTCCGGAACAGGGATGACGCCGAGGATGAACGTGAAGAACGCTTCGCATCCTCCCGGGAACGCCGAGTAAAGGTTATACGCGACGCTTCCGATCTGACCGTCGCGGAGATAGATCGCGGGCAGGGCCAGGTGGTAGACCAGCGAATCGTAGTAGGTGACCGGAGAAAAAGAAGACAGGAATGCCGCGAGGACGCCCGCGGCAGGTACGATGACCAGAACCACCGGCGCCACGCGCGGGCTGTTTGGTACCCGGACCGGTCTCAGGATCGCCGCGGCCACGGAAAGGACGGCCAGGACAACCACAACAATTTGAAGATTCCGGTGAAGCGCGCCCGGAAGAGTCCAGCCAAGAATGAAGACGGTGAAAGTCAGAAGTGCGAAACCCGCGCTGCCTTTCAGCAGTCGCGAATTCCACGGGCCGAGCGAGCGGATCCACCCTACTGGGATGAGCCATCCGACGAGCCAGATGGCGGACGCGCCGAGCGCGTTCAGAGCAAAGGCGAGCCAGAAGGCGCCGGTGGTCGCGAGGATCTTGGCCCAGAATTCCGGAATCGGATACTTCAGAAAATAGGAACCAAGGATTCCGGAGACAGCGAGGCCATAAATGGCCAGCGCCGCGCCTGACGCAGGGTGATTTGCTTTGGGTCTTGGCTCCAAGTCGGCTAGCCGCTCTTGCTGGCCAGGTTGCCCAGTTCGAACATCGGGAGGAACATCGCGATAACGATGAAGCCGATAACCACACCCATGACCACGATGATGATCGGTTCAATCATTGAGGTCAATGATTTTACCGCCACGTCAACTTCCTGGTCATAAAAGTCGGCGATTTTGGAGAGCATGCTGTCGAGATTACCGGTTTCTTCACCGATCGCCACCATCTGAATAACCATCGGAGGAAATACATTCGCCTTGCGAAGCTGAACCGCGATTCTTTCTCCTTCCTTGACAGATTCTCTGGCGGTCATGATGGCGATTTCGATGACTTTGTTTCCCGACGTCTTGGCGACGGTCTCGAGAGCCTGGAGAATCGGAACACCGGACTTGATCAGGGTGCCGAGCGTTCGCGTAAATTTGGCAACGGCCACCTTCTTAAGAAGGATTCCGAAAACCGGAACCTTCATGGAGAAGGCGTCGAAATTCCGATGGCCCGCTTCTGTCTTCCGGTATTGCTTCAGCGCCACGACGAAGGCAACCGGAACGGCGAGAACGATGTACCAGAAATGGCGGAGGCCATTCGATGCGTCGATCAGGATCTGGGTAATAAACGGAAGCTCCGCGCCGAAGCCGGAAAAAATTTTCGCGAACGTCGGGATGACGCCCATGAGCAGGAACAGCGTGACGGCGCCGGCGATGATGCTGACCACCAGCGGATACATCATGGCGCCCTTCACCTTTGAGCGAAGGGATTCGGCGGCTTCGAGATATGAGGAAAGGCGTTCCAGGATAACGTCCAGGATGCCGCCGATTTCTCCGGCCTTGATCATGCCGACATAGAGATCTTCGAACGCGTTCGGGTGTTTCTTCAGCGCGTCAGTGATGGATTGACCGGCTTCGATGTCTTCCTTGATGGTGTGGACGATCTGCTTGAAAAGTTTGCTCTCGACCTGCTCTTCCAGGATGGTAAGTCCCTGAACGAGGGGAACGCCTGCGGAGACCAGCGTTGAAAGCTGCCGGGAAAACAGGACGAGTTCCTTCGGTTTGACCTTCGGCGTGAACGGGAGGAGCGCCATGAGCCGCTCGGTGATCGGAATTGATTCCTCGACCACTTCCACCGGAACCAGTTTCTGGCTCCGCAACTGGTCCACCGCCGCGCGCTCGTCAGCGGCCTCCAGCTTTCCTTCGGTCATGCCGCCCGTCAGCATCCGGGCGCGATAGGTAAACGCGGGCATCTATTTCTCCTAACCGATTTTCGGTCGCATCGCACCCTGGCGCTGGGTGATCAGTTTTTCGAGTTCTCCGGGATCCGTCGACATTTCCTGCGCGATCTTGAGCGTAACTTTTTTGCGGGTCACGAGATCAGCAAGCGCCTGATTAAAGGTCTGCATCCCGAATTTCGCGCCGGTCTGCATCAGCATCGGAATCTGTTCGGTCTTGGCTTCTCGGATGAGATTTTCGATGGCGGGTGTTACCATCAGAACTTCCGCCACGAGGATTCTTCCAGTTCCGTCCGATTTCGGCAGCAGAGCCTGCGTGAGCACGGCGCGAAGCACCATCGATAACTGGTTCCGGACCTGCGACTGCTGGTGCGACGGAAACACGTCTATGATGCGATTGATCGTGGACTTGGCATCATTCGTGTGAAGCGTGGCAAACACAAGATGTCCGGTCTCAGCGATTGTGATCGCGGCCTGGATCGTCTCCAGGTCCCGCATTTCGCCGATCAGGATGATGTCGGGATCCTGCCGCAGGACGTATTTCAATGCCGACGGAAAGCTTTGCGTGTCCTGCCCGATCTCGCGCTGGTTCACGATGCACTTCTTGTGATGGTGGATGTATTCGATCGGATCCTCGATCGTGATGATGTGGCCGTTCCGGGTATCGTTCAGACAATCGATCATGGAGGCGAGGGTCGTCGACTTTCCCGATCCTGTCGGACCCGTCACAAGAACGAGTCCGCGCGGCTGAGCGATGATTTCTTTCACCACCTCCGGAAGCCCCAGTTCCTGGAAAGTCATGAACTGGGTCGGAATTGAACGAAGCGCGGCGCCCACGGCGCCTCTCTGGCGGAAAACATTCATGCGCACGCGGCCAACGCCCTTGATGCCGAAAGAGAGGTCCAGTTCACTCTTCGCTTCGAACTGCTGGCGCTGCTGGTCGGTGAGAAGCGAATAGATGAGACGCTGGCAGACATCAGCGGTCATTTTCTCGAAGGGCGCGGCGACAATTTCGCCGTCTATCCGGAGCATCGGCGGCGTTCCGGTCGTCAGATGGAGGTCAGAAGCCTTCTTCTGAACCATCATCAGCAGAAGATCGCTCATGTTGATCATTATTTATCCCGCCTTGCGTCGTCTGGATGCGTAACCCGTACCACTTCGTACAGGGTCGTGAGGCCCTTCAAAACCAATTTCATGGCGGCGTTGCGGAGAGAATCGGTTCCCGTACGTCGGATGGAAGCACGGATTTCTTGAACCGTCGCGCGGTTCACGATCAGCCGGTGAAGTTCTTCGGTCATGGGCGCCATTTCGAAAGCGCCGATCCGGTGGGCGTAGCCGGTCCGGTGGCACGTTTCGCAACCGGAGGCGCGGTAGATCTTGTGCTTCTGGCCCGGATCGCTGACCCCGCCTAAATTCTTGATTTCCCCGCCCGAAACCTTCTCCTCGGTGCGGCAGGCCTCGCACACGCGGCGGATCATTCTCTGTGCGACCACGAGTTTCAGGGACGACGCAAGGAGTGACGGCTCGATGCCGAGTTCCAGAAGGCGGACTATGGTCGCGGCCGCGTCATCTGCCAGAAAACCGGCGAGCACGAGCCGGCCTTCCATGGCCGCGTTGGCCGAGGCTGTCGCGGCTTCCGCGTCCTGGATTTCTCCGACCATGATGACGTCGGCATCCTGCCTGATGAAAGCGTTCACGACATTCGCCGTGGACAGGCCGATGTCCTGCCTGGCCTGAACCTGGCTCACGGCGGGGATTAGATGCCGCACCGAATTCTCAACGGCCATCGAGCTCAGGTCGGGCGCGTTGACGGAGGTCAGTGCGCAATAAAGTGTCGTGGATTTTCCCGCCGAAGCCGGGCCGGACACGATCACGAGGCCGCATCGGGATTTAAGCTGGCGACGGAACTGTTCCAGATCCTTTTCTTCGAGACCCAATTCCGCGAGGTCCGGACGAAGTTCGCGCGGATCGAAAAACCGGAGGACGGCCCGCTCGCCGTGAGCAGTCGGAATCGTCGAAATTCTCACGTCCACATCACGGCCGTTGGCCTGAATCTTCGCGCGTCCATCCTGCGGGATGCGCCGCTCGGAAATGTCCATGTTCGCGAGAATCTTGAGACGGGAGACGAGCGAACTGTGCATCTCCTTGGGAGGCGAGGAATGGCTCTTCAAAACGCCATCGAGCCGGAATCGGACCAGAAGGCGGCCGCCGTAAGGTTCAATATGGACGTCGCTCGCGCTCTGATCGATGGCTTCCAGCAGAATGGTGTTGGCGAGCGTAACGGCGGGATCGTCCTCCGTTCCCAGTGCGGCGTTGTTTTGCGCGCGTGTTTCCGTACGGGACATGGGGGAGGCCTCGGACTTCACGTAATATTTTTCGAGTGCCGCCTTTATCTCGCTGTCGGAAGCCACGACCATCTTGATGTCGCAGCCCGTCAGCGCTTTCAGGTCCTCGGTGGCGAACACGTTGAGCGGATCGGCAATCGCGATGGTCAGAAGATTCCCCTCTTTCTTGATGGGAATCAAAAGCTGGTTCCGGGCGATTGTTCCGGGAACGGATTTGATCGCGTCGGGCGAGATCTCACCGAACTCCGTGAGCGATACGTAAGAAACACCGGACTGCTTGCCCAGAATGGCGAGCAGCACGTCTTCGGAAAGAAATCCGAGCTGGATCAGGAGCGTTCCCAGTTTTCCGCCCTTCTCCTTCTGTTCTTTCAGCGCGGCGTCGAGCTGGGCTTCGGTGATAAACCCCAGTTCCACCAGGTAATCGCCGAGACGTTTCTTCGCGGAGTTCAGATAGCGGACGGTCATGTTAATTCAACCCCCTTACCATGGTGGCGAGGCACCGGGTGGTGTCCGTGATTTCTTCAACGGTGCAACCGCGGGAAAGATCGCTCATGGGCCGGTCCAGACCCCAGAGAAAGGGGCCGGCGATGCGGGCATTGGAAAACCGTTGAACCAGCTTGTAGCCGATGTTGCCGGCTTCGAGTGTGGGAAACACGAATACATTGGCGCGACCGGCGAGCGGAGAATCCGAGGCCTTCTTGATTCCGGCGACGACGGAGTCCAGCGCGGCGTCGAGCTGGATTTCCCCGTCCGCGATGAGATCCGGGGAATGGGTTTTCAAAATCTTCACGGCTTCACGGATGCGGTCGACGAGCGGATGTTCGGCGCTTCCGCGGGTGGAGAATGAAAGGAAGGCAACGCGCGGCTCTTTTCCGGTAAAAAATCTATAGGACTCCGCCGCATCGGCGGCGATGGCCGCGAGCGATCGGGGCGAAGGTTCGGGGACCACGGCGCAGTCGGCAAAGAGGAAAGGGGTTTTGTCAGCGGAGGCGAGACGGTCGCTTTCGATCAGGAACTGGCCGGAAACGAAACGGTGGCCGGCTTTGGGCCCGACGCACTGGAGCGCCGCGCGGACAATATCGGCGGTGGGTCGAAGCGATCCGGCCACCAGTCCATCCACTTTCTTTTCCAGGAGGAGCGCGATGGCGCGATAGAGCGGGTCATCCAGTTGATGCGCGACATTCTCGGTTGAAATGCCTTTGCGGGACTGGCGCTCGGCCAATAGGGTCATGGCGCGGCTTAAGGTCACGGAATCGAAATCGTCGATGATCTCAGCGGTCGTTGGTTTGAGACCGGCGGACTGGCAGGTGCGGGCTATTTCGTCGCGGCGGCCAACGAGAACGGGGGTGGCGATCCGTTCTTCCTGGATCCGTTCAATGGCCGAGAGGATGCGCGGGTCCGCGACATCCGAAAAAGCGATGCGTGGAGTCGCGCCGTTTTTGGCCGGTTGAGGCTGCCAGAATGAAGTGAATGGGGCCACACAAGGAATGTACAGGGGAACATATTTGATGTCAAGCGACGATGCGTTTTTAGCGGGAGCGGAACTTGGTCTCCACGGCCTTCAGGACCTGGGGCGGCAGGAAGCCTTTCAGTTCCCCTTTCAGCCGGGCGACTTCCCGGACCAGGGAGGAAGACAAATAAACGTACTTTTCATCCGGCATGAGGAACACGGTTTCGAATTCCTTTTCAAGATGGCGATTCATGAGCGCCATCTGAAACTCGTACTCGAAGTCGGAGATGGCGCGGAGGCCGCGGACCACGGTCTTCACGCCTTTTTTGCGGGCGTAGTCCGTCAGGAGTCCGGTGAACGATTCCACCCGTACGCGGGCCTTCAACCGGGATCCCAGAACCACCTTGTTGATGAGGTCGAGGCGTTCGGCGAGAGAGAAAATGGTCGATTTCGCGCTGCTCGCGGCGACTGCGACGGTGACTTCGTCAAAGAGGGTCGAGGCGCGCCGGAGAATGTCGAGATGGCCGTTCGTGATGGGATCGAACGTTCCGGGATAGATGACCTTTCGCGACTTCTTCATACGTGCCTCTTTTCAGCCGACCCGGCTGAGCTGGATTTTTGTACCGAATCGCCGAACGAGCGCGCGGTTCAGGGTTCGATGCTCGGGCAGTGTCAACGGAAGCTCCCCCGCCACCATGGAGCGCGCAGCTTCCCGGGCCTGAGCGATGAGAAGACCGTCGTTGATGAGATCTCCCACCCGGAACATCGGGAC
>JAYTIE010000214.1:0-3469 GCA_043732015.1 Elusimicrobiota bacterium
CTCCCAAGAATTTTTACACCGTCGCCGCGCCGTTTGAATACGCGTCGCACCAGACCGTCATCCGCATCGAACCCGCGGACCGGTTCGAACTGGACGTGGAGGTGGATTACAACCACCCGATGATTTCGAAACAGCGCATCACTTTCAACCGGGGAGAGGACTACTCGAAGCTCATCAGTCCCGCCCGCACGTTCTGTTTCGACTACGAGATCGAAGCCCTGAAGAAGGGCGGGCTCGCGAAAGGAGGATCGCTGGACAATGCGATCGTGGTGGGGCCGGAAGGCATCTACAACCCCGGCGCGGCGCTCCGGTTTCCGGATGAGTTCGCCCGTCACAAGGCGCTCGACCTGATGGGGGATCTCATGCTGGTCGGCGGGCCGATGCGCGCGCGCGTCATCGCCCGACGCTGCGGCCATGGTCACAACGTCAAATTTCTGCTCGAGCTTCTCAAGTCAGGCGCCGTCGCAACAATCTAGTACAGGGAGAACGTTTCAATGGAAATCACGCCATACCCGACGCCGGCCCAGCCGGTCCGCACACTGAACATCAACCAGATCATGGACGCGATCCCGCATCGCTTTCCTTTCCTTCTCATTGACCGCGTGGACGTGATGGAAGAAGCCAAGATCGCCATCGGCCGCAAGTGCGTGACGATGAACGAACAGTTTTTCCAGGGCCACTTCCCGGGCCACCCGATCATGCCTGGCGTGCTCATCGTCGAAGCCATGGCTCAGACCGCTTGCGCCATGATGTTCTCGCGGCCCGAGATGAAGAACAAACTCGCATTCTTCATGGGCGTCGACGGCGTCAAATTCCGCAAACCCGTGGTTCCCGGGGACGTTCTTGAACTTCATGTCGAAATGACCCGTTCGGGCTCCCGCGCGGGCCGCGCCAAGGGAATTGGCAAGGTCAACGGAGAAGTTGCTTCCGAAGCGGAGTTCTCCTTCGCGATCGCCGACCGCGGCTAGCAGGAAACCAACCGGTGCCCAGGATACATTCCACCGCCATCGTCGACCCCGGGGCCGTTCTCGGCGCCGACGTCGAGATCGGCCCGTTCGTCATCATCGGGCCCAATGTCCGGCTGGGCGACCGCTGCAAGGTTCTTTCGCACGCGGTCATCGAGCACACCACGCTCGGCTCCGGCTGTGAAGTCTATCCTTACGTCACCCTTGGCCTGCAGGCGCAGCACCTCGGCTACAAGGGCGAACCGGCGCAGGTTGTCGTCGGCAACGACACGGTGTTTCGTGAAGGCGTCACCGTTCACCGCGGCACCGCGTTCGACCAGTCCCTCACGTCCATCGGAGACAACTGCTTCTTCATGGCCTACGCTCACATCGCGCACGATTGCAAGGTGGGCAATCGCGTCATTCTCGCCAACGCGGCCATGCTGGCCGGACATGTGGCAGTGGGAGACAACGCTTTCATCAGCGCCACGGCGGGACTACATCAGTTTGTTCGCGCCGGTACCTGCGTGATGATTTCGGGCGGCTCGATGGTTCCGTACGACGTGGCGCCCTTCGCCATCGCGCAGGGTGATCGCGCCGAGTTGCGCGGCATCAACGTAGTCGGAATGCGCCGCATGGGATTCGACCGCGCCGCCATCCGCCTCGTGAAGGAAGCCTACAAAGCGACCTTCCTATCGGGCCTCCGGCTCCAGGACGCGCTTCAGACGCCGGAAGTAAACGCGGACAACCCGGCGGTCAAGATTTTCCGTGATTTTCTCAGCGTCCCCAAACGCGGCATCATTCGCGCGGCCGAGAGTGCCGCGACCGCAGCTGGGGACGAGGCCGCCAACGAATGAAGCCGCTCGGCCTGATCGCCGGCAACGGCCGTTTTCCGTTTCTTGTGGCCGAAGAGGCCCGGAAAAATGGCCGACGTGTGGTCGCCGTTGCGTTCAAGGAGGAGGCGGATCCGGCGCTTGAGCAGGCCGTCGACAAGCTTCACTGGGTCTATATCGGCCAGCTCAACAAGCTCATCAAGCTTTTCCAGTCTGAAGGCGTGGAAGAAGTCGTCATGGCGGGCCTCGTCCGTCACAGCAACATGTACGCGGACCTCCGGAAGTTTCATCCCGACATGCGCGTCCTGCGCCTGTTCTTCAAGCTGAAGGACCGGAAGGCCAACACCATTCTGACCGCCCTGGCCGACGATCTCGCGAAAGACGGGCTGAAGCTCATGCCCTCCATCACCCATTTGCAGCATTGCCTGGCTCCCCTGGGCGTCATGACCAAACGCAAACCCACGACCGAGGAGCTGGCGGACATCAAATTCGGATTTCAGTTGGCCAAGGGTATGGCCGGACTCGACGTCGGACAGACCGTCTGCGTCAAGAAAAAGGGCGTCGTCGCCGTCGAGGCAATGGAAGGAACGGATCGCTGCATCCGCCGCGCCGGAGAAATGTCGCGAGGTCCGTTCGTCGTGGTGAAGGTGTCCAAACCGAACCAGGACCTTCGTTTCGACGTTCCTGTCGTGGGCCTCAACACCATTGAGAATTTCAGCGAAGCGGGCGGCGGTGTTCTCGCCATTGAAGCGGGAAAAACACTGATTCTCGATCAGGCCCGGCTCGTCGAGTGGGCCAATTCAGCCAAGATCTGCATCGTGGGGGTCAAAGAACCGTGAGCATTCGCGTCGGCGTCATCGGAGTCGGACATCTCGGCCAGCATCACGTCAAACACCTTGCCAACATTCCCGAGGCTCAGCTTGTCGGCCTCTACGACGTGAACACGGCGCAGGCGGCGGAAATCGCCCGCCGCCACAGCACGCGCGCGTTCGCGACCATGGAAGAACTCGCCGATGCCTGCCAGGCCGTCACCATCGCGGTTCCGACACCCTATCATCACGCGACGGCAAAGAAACTCCTGGCCCGCGGCATCCACTGCCTCGTTGAGAAACCGCTCACGGAAACCGTCGAGGACGCCGAAGAGCTTATCGGCCTGGCGCAGAACCGGGATCTGATTCTCCAGGTGGGCCACATCGAACGCTTCAATCCGGCCGTCGCCGAAATGGTGAAACACGTCAGCAAGCCCGCGTTCATCGAAGTGAGCCGCCTCGGCCCCTACGACCCGCGCGTGTCGCATGTCGGCGTCGTGCTGGACCTCATGATCCATGACTTGGACATCATCCTGTCCATGGTCAAGGAGCCGGTCGTCCGGGTGGATGCGATTGGCGGCAAGGTGATCAGCGAGCACGAAGACATCGTGAAGGCGACGATCTATTTCCAGAATGGCTGCCGCGCGGATCTCTCGGCCAGCCGCGTCACGCTGAAGAGCTACCGGAAAATCCGGGTCTTCCAGCCGGACGCCTATCTGTCGCTCGACTATTCCGAACGCAGCCTGAAGATCTACCGGCGGAAGGGGGAAGAATTCAGATCGCTGAGAGATATTTCCATCGTCAGCCCGAAGCTTGAGAAAGTGGACCCGCTGGAGCGCGAGCTGACGCACTTTCTGCAATGCATCATGACGGGCCGAAAGCC
>JAYTIE010000215.1:0-23592 GCA_043732015.1 Elusimicrobiota bacterium
CACGCCGCCACGGTGGCGGAGGTGATGTCCGCCGAAGGATACAGCGAAGCCGAAATCTCGGCGGTGACGCGAATCGTGCAGAAGCGCGGTATCGCGGAGGACCCGGATGTTCAGATTATGGAGGACGCGCTGTGCCTCGTCTTCCTCGAGACCCAGTTCGACGATCTCAGGGAGAAAACCCCGGACGACAAGATGATCGAAATACTGCGTAAATCATGGTCGAAAATGTCGCCCGCCGGGCGGAACGCCGCCCTTTCCCTGCCCCTCACGGAGTCCCAAAAAGACCTCGTTTCGCGCGCTCTGGCCTGATTTTTACCTCAAAAACGACCTGTCTTCTTGACGCGAATCCCCTGAGCTCGTTCGCAGATACTTAACCGTTTTGTCATCGGTTTCGCTTCGCACCGCGCGTATCCTTAAGCGTGATGCGCACGTCTTTCATACGCAAAGTCGCCGTCGGCGAGTTGCTATTCCTCGTCACGTCACTGTTCTCGCCGCTGGCCGAAGCGAACCTTTGGCAGGACCGTCGCGCGGCGCAGGATAAATCCCGTCCTGTTCAGGTCGCGAGCGCGATGACGATCGGCTCGCAAATTTCCAGCCAGCTCCCCGCCGCCGTCCCCATGAGCCTCCGCAAACTGGACGCGCTCGCAATGCCCGCGACCCAATCCGAGGGCACGACCACCGCCGCGCTCGCCGCGATTCCGCAGGACCGCATCCTCATCCGCGACGTCATTGACGCCGGCGCGGCCGCGCCGCTGGTCGTGCTCATTCAGGACGTCCATCTCAATCCCGAAGCGCAGTCGAACATCTCGGAAGCGCTTGTGCGGCTTCTGTCGGTGGGCGCCGTTACGCGCGTCGGCGTTGAAGGCGCATTCGACGCGTTCGACTTCTCGCTTCTGGACGGCTTCTCGGATCGCAAGCTGATCACGGGCGTCGCGAAAGACTTCGTCGACGCGAACCTGATGGGGGCGCCGTCCTTCGCCGGCATCGCGGTGCCCGGTGCTGGACGCGCGATCGTCGGCGTGGACGATAAGGCGAATTACGATCTCAATGTGGCCGCCTACCGGGCCGCGCAGGCGCAGCAGCAGCCGCTGGAGTCCGCGCTCAGCCGGGTGAAGGCGCGGCTGGGCGCGCAGAAGGTCCGGCATTTCACGCCCGCGCTTACGTCGCTCGACGGCCTGGTCGAGTCTCAGGACAAGGGCGACGCATCACTCGGCGTTCTTCTGAAGCGGCTCGCGGACACCGCAGGAGAGGCCCCGCCCGCGATTCTCAATTTTCTCGAAGCCTTTGACATGGAGCAGCGGCTGGACTTCCCCCGGGTCGAGGTCGAGCGCCGGAGCGTGGTGGAACGTCTGGCGGCCGCGATGTCTCCTGATGAGCTCCGTTCTCTTCTGGAGAGTACGATCGCTTTCCGTTCCGGTCGCGTCGGCCTCGCGGCATTTCATTCCGATCTCCGTGCGCTCTGCAGGAAGAAAGGCATCGACCTGTCGGCGTTCCCGGCGTTCGACACCTATGTCCGCTACACGCTGCTCGCCGACGGGATTCGCGCCGATGCGCTTGAGAGCGCGCGCCTCGCGCTGGAGCAGAAAGCGTTCGCCCGCCTCGCGGTCACGCCCGAACAGCGAATGCTGGTCGCCGCGTCGTCCAACTTTCGGCTGATCGAGAAGCTGAAGAATTTCGCGCTCGCGCCGAATGAGTGGGAGCGCTTCCAGGCGGAGAAGATCACGATTGCCGGATTACAGACCGCGCTGGCGGGATTGGACGGCGAGAAAGCGGGAGCCGGCGCGTCGCCGGATCTGGCCGACTTCGGGAATTTTTACCGTTACGCCGAAAAGCGGAGCGAGACCATCGTCTCCCGGTTACTGAATGGAACGAAGTCGATGGCGCTCGTGGTCGGCGGATTCCACACGCCGGAGATCTCCGCGCTCCTGAAAAAGAGGGGATGCTCCGTCGTGGTCTGCTCGCCGCGGCTGACCAAGGTGGATCTGGCCGGCGGCTCCGCGTACCTGACCGTGTTCACGCGCGAGAAGGCGCCGCTCGAAAAACTTTTCCTCGGTGAGAAACTGTTCGTCAACCCGACCACGACCAACATCGGGCCGAACCCCGCACTCGCAGTACGCGTGACCGCCGAAGGCGCAATGCGCGCGAGGGAAGAAAATTCGCCCGGTTCCCTGCCGGCCGGAGTGAAGGTCACCCGCAACGGACCTATTGTGCGGATCGTGCTTCGCGGCATCGAGGTCTTCATGTCTGGTCTGTCTCGCGTGCCCGGCTATCGATTGATCGGCACCCGTACCGGCCGTGCTGGTGGACAGTTCGTGGAGGAGCCGGTCCTCCATGGCCGGATGGGGAACTGGATCGCCCTGCTTCGGTCAGTCCGTTGGGTCCGGTGGATTTTGGGCGCCTTCGGTCTCGAGAGCAAAGGCGAAATTGCAGCCGACGGCCTTCGTTACGTCAGTGAATCGCGCGCGCGAGCTTTCGCAGAGGCCATGAGCAGCATCTACGCCTTAGCGGACGAGAGCGGGATGAAAGACACCAAAATTGTGGATGTGTTGCAGGCGATTGGAGACCCGACTTTCGAACTCGACAAGATTTTTCCGGATCAACCCCGGGTTCGTGACTGGATCATCCGGATGCGAACGAATTTTTCAGACATGGCAAAGTTCGTTTCATTTGAGCCATCGTCCCAGTGGGCGCCTGTCGACGTACTTTTCGATGCAGCCGGAGACGCAATTGTCCTCGAAGGTCAGAGCAAGGCCGGGAAGGGATCGTTGACAAAAGCTCTTTATGACGAGAGCAGAGACCGCAAGCTCAAGGTCGGCGGAGAGGATTTTACAGTTCTATTTTTTGTTGGCGGATTTGCATTCGCGGCGCCCTGGATTCTTCGGCCGGAGGACGGCTTTCAGGCTCGGGCGTACGGCCCGCGCGGTCCGGTCGAATCGGTCCGGCGCGTCGGCCTTGTCAAAGCCTTCGTCGAACTTGAAAACACGGCCGAACGGACGATTCCCGTGGAGATGGCGGGCGCTGAGGTCAGTGAGAAGACCGCAGAGAGCATGACGGATCGAAACGACTATCCGAACGCGCCCCGCATGAAATTTGTCAGGCCGATAAAGATCCTGAAGGTTACGCACTCGCTGAAATCTCCGGCGGAATACGCCTCGCTGGCAAAAGAATTGCAGTCACGGCTCCGGGAAGTGCGGCCGAAATCGGCATCGTTGGCAGAATCTTTCCGAGCCGCGACCCTCAACGCCGGGCAATCCGTGGTGGACACCTTCACGGCCAAGGCGTTCCTGGTCCGGACGGCAGGCGTTGTCATCATTGGCTTGTCCGCGGGCCTCGTGGCCGGACTTCTGGTCGGCGCCTCCTTGGGCGTGACGGTGGCGTTAAGCGTCGCCGGCTTGCTCGCGGCGGTCTTCCTTGGCATTTTCTTCCTCGCGGTCCTTCGCCGCCCGGACGTTATTGGCATGAACCGGGCGGTCGCGGAGAAGCCCGCGACGAATGTTCCGGGCGTGGCCCGCTTTCTGATGGGACCGGTAATCGACAACAACGCGGTCAGCGTTTTTTACCGCTCCACGGACGACCGCGTTCGCTTTGATGAGAACGGCCGCGTGGCGCAGGCGAACGAAGATGGTCTCGTGGTGATGGAGCTCGCCGCCAGGCAGGACGGGAAAATCGTCTCCGACGCACCAGAAGGAGCCACCGTCATTCATCTGCGGTCAGAGGATCCGTCCGGCCGCGTTCTCCTGGGACACGTGGTCGTAAAACCCCTCGACCGGCACACGCTCGCTATTGCCGACGCCATGCGGGCTTTCCGCGCCCAGGCTGAAGCCCGGGGTTTCCCGGCGCCGGGCGTTACGGTGAACTGGAACCCGAAACTCGCGACGACCGCCACTGACGGGAAGCGCCTGCTCACGGCCGACCTGCGCGCCTCGATTCGAATGGCCGGATCGCCGACGTTCCGCTTCAAGATTCTCGCGATCGAAGAACGGACCGGACGGCTCTCCACCGTGGTGGGACGAACGGACAGCGTCCGCGCGAGCGTGCTGGCGCGGTCCACGTTCCCACTGATGACGTGGAATCGCAACGCGTGGGATGAGGGCCGCCAGACACCGCTGACGCGCGCGTTCAACGGTCTTATCTGGGCGATCCCGGGCGCGATGTCGGCGCTCTTCGTTCCCACGGGCCTGGCCCCGCTGCTGGCGGTGGTGACGCTGATCGTGATCGTCGCGCTTTCCACGGTTCTCCTTCCGGCCACCTCGCGCGATCCGGCGCGCGATGGCCTTCCTCTGCTCGCTCCCAGCGAAAGTAAGTCGCTTCCGACAGAAGCGGACGCACTCGCGCTCGATTTCCTCGTACTCGCTCCGACTGCCGGCGAAGGACAGAGACTTGAGGACATGATCCGGGAAACATTTCTGCAGGGATACCTCGACCGCGTCATCTACATCAACGACGGCGAACAGCCGGTAAAACGGGATGGTGTCGTGAAACCGCACGATCTGCCCCGCCTTCTCAGCATCAAAGCCAACGGCCTTCCGAAGCTGACGGACGCGCAGAAGGCCAGTGGTCTCAAGGAATTAACACCCGAGCAGAACGAGCTGCTCAAACAGCAGCTTCATTTTGTTTCTTTCGCCGAGAACCAGCGGAAGGAGGCGGCTGTTCGCTCAACGCTCATTTTCCTCTCGACCCAATTCCACGGGCGTCTTCCGAAAGTAACCTTGATTCAGGACAGCGACTCTTTTCTTGAGGGCGAGGGCGTTCGCGATCAGCTTCAGGCCGGCGCTTCCCAGCTCCTGGGCAGCCCGCACGTGGCCATGGGTGTTCCCATCGATGGCGATCTCAACCGTAGTTCGGGTCTGATCGCCTGGGGCGAGGCGCTCGTGTGGTGGCTGACGGGCGGCATCCGAAGCGTGTTTTTCTTTCTCGACCGGTTCGCGCTTGTGCGAAAGGTCCTCTCGCGCTCGGTCCCGGGTGGCGCCGCGTTCATTCGGACCGACCGGTTGATGGCGGCGCTGGACCGCCACAGCGGAACCTTTGAGGCGGGCGACCTCGAACTCTCTCAGCTCCTGGTCGAGGCCGACCGGGAAGAAGACCCTAACGCGAAGCCGATCGCCGATGTTTTCACGAAGGTTCGACTCCGAACGGACCTGATGACGACCGCGCCGGAGGTTCTCACACAGAAATCCCGCTGGGTGGGTGCCTTGTTCGACAAGGACCCCGCGACGTTCATCGGTTTGTTCACGATGATCGCCTGGACATCCGTTTATCTGCTCGCGACCACCCCGCTCTGGCTGGTGGGAGGGATGGGCCTGATCGCTCTTGCGCCCGCGGTTATGGCGCGCGCCCTGAACGGACAGATCCGGACGATGTCGGCTCTGACGGTCCTGCTCATCGGTCCATCCGCGATTATCGCTTTCCTCTCGATGAATTTTTCTCCGCTCGAGTTTCTCTATGGCGCCGTCATTGCGATTCTCACGATTCTCAATCTCCTCACGAATCCCCGCCAGCGGTTCGAGATGAGGAATCCGATGGCATGGGCGATCGCGCCGTTTCTTGGCGTCCTGATCACGTTTCATATTGGTGGATTCCTTCGGGCGGCGTGGGAGGGCATCATGCGCCGCGTCCGCGAGCCGGGCCGCTTCAAGGCCCCTCCCGCCGTTGCGGCGGCTCCTGAGAGTATCACCGCCCGTTTTTCACGCCTCGTCGCCGACGGCGCGCGGGGTGTGAAAGCGCGTGTCGGTGGTCTCTTCATTCGCGGAGCGACCGCGAGTCAGGAGAACTACATCACCGACAAGGCGGCGAAGGACCGGTTCATCCGGAAGATGGACATCGAGGACGGTCTTATCGGGGTAGACGATCCGCAATTCAGCGAGAACTACACGGCGGTGAAGGCGATGACGGATCGCATCCTGGCGGCGGCGGGCCTCAATCCGGGGGAGTTCAAGTTTTCTTTCGTCGATCTGCAGTCGGTAAACGCGTTCGTGATCTCCGATCACAACACGGTCTTCATGAACGTCGGCCTGCTTCGCCGTGCCGCCACCGAGGGATTGCCGCTGGAGGCGGTTGCATTCGTTCTGGCGCATGAAATTATCCATATCGTTCAGGCACGTGAAGACAAAGATAAGGGAGAAGTAGCCGAGAGATCCTGGGCCACCGCGCTGACGGCGCGGGTCGACAACTACGCCGATGAGTACGACGCTGATCTGCGCGCCCTTGAACTTCTGGACAAAGCGGGTTTCAGCGTGGCGCCGGCTTCTCGCCTGTTCCAGCTTCTCGCCGCTGACGGTGGTGATCGGATGGGACATTCGCATCCGGCAATGGTGGAGCGCGTTCGCGCTCTCGACGAGGCGGTCCGCAACCCGTATTACTCGAACTACTTCACGCCGCTGCAGCCGTTCACACCGGAAATGACGGCTGAGCTGGCGGGCGAATCCCAGCGCCGGGCGTATCAGGCAAAGTCCCTGAAAAAGATGAGCGCGGTTCAGTTGGCCGGCCATCTATCGGACGCGCAGACGGTCCATCAACTTCTCGCGGCGCTGGCGCGAGGTCAGCATTCCGCCCTTGCCAACCTTGACACGATCGGCATTGGCATCGTTAAACGGGCGTTTGAACGAAGGCTCGGACAGCTCCTGGGAGACACACTCGCGGAGCGCGCTTTCGCGCGCCTGCTGGCGATGACCGCCTACAGCGGCTTTGGGCCGGAGTGGGCTGGATTCAGTATTAACCGTGACCGCAAAGTCGAGCCGGGATCCATTTTGGAAACCACCCGCGTCCCTGACTCCGAAATTTCATCGCAGTTAGGGATCCTGGACAGGGAAGACCTGATCGCGCTCCTTTCGATGGAAATCCCCGGCAATGACAGGCTCGATATCGGGGAGCAGACCGTTGATGACCGGGCGGCGCAGGAGATTTACAACCGAACCCTTGAGTCCATCCTCGGCCAACGCCGCGTCAAGCCCGGCACGGCGGGAGCGCAACTCCTGGCGTTCATGAAGGGCACGAGAGGGGGGCCCGCCGAATACGAAGAAACCCACGGTTCATACGAGAGCATGGTCGAAGTGGCCGTCGAGCGATTAATGGCGATGTCTCCGTCGATCGAGCAGCTGGTGCAGATCGCTGTGCTCGTTAACGAACGCCACACGGAATTGTTGTTGCGTCGCTCGAAATTCAGCGCGGGAGATCCGTCAGAAACGCTGCGAAGTGTGCAGGAGCGGCTAATGGCGGAAATTGCCGCGAAGCTCAGCGCGGCGGGCGGGACGGCCTCTCCCGATACAGGAGCGCGCTTAGTGGATCTGGTTAATACCATCCCGTCTGGATCCAAGGTTAAGGACGGTGACACCGACATGAAGGCCATCGCGCAGGCCCTGCACGCGGAGGCGGGCCGAAATCCGGCGTTCCGGGACTTGTTTGTCGCGAGGCTTCGCGATGGAGCCGTCAACGGCGCGATGAGGGCGCTCCTCGCTGAGATCGAGTCCCAATTGACCGGTCCAGGGGTGCTGGTTCAAGCCGAAAGTTTCGCCCAGGGAATAACGGGTTTTGTGGCGGTGTTCAATCGCTGGGCGCTGAATCGCGAAATCATTGAGCGTCTCGCCGCGCGTTTCTCGAAAGACATCGACGGACCGGCGCTGATTGCCGGCCTGACGGATGTTTTTGCCAGCGGGTCGTTCAAGCGCATCTTGGATGAAAGGGACGATACGCTGATGTTCGACGCGATCGCGATGAACCTGCTGAGGGCTTTCGCGGCGAAAGCCGGTTCCGATCTCTGGATTGACGCCGAAATTGACCGCATCGCCAGCCGCACGAAGATTCCGGAGCTGCGCGCGCTGCCGCAGAAAATGAAACTGCTGGTCATTCTCCACGAAAGCGGCGGCTTGTTGAGCCCCGACGACATGCTCGACGCCATCGGGTCCGGGGTCACCACGTCGGCGATGACGCCGACGCTTTTATACCTCCGTTCGCTGAACGGACGTCTCCGCCAGTCGAGCCGGCTCGCCAACGGGGTTTTCCACGCGCGGAACTGGGACGAGTACATCGTTCGTCTGGGCGTCGCGGCGCTGAATCTCTCTCTGGGACAACCGGTGACCATGGAGAGACAGCGCGTCAACAACACCTATTCCGCCAACGACGCCTATGAAGCCTTTCCGGGAGAGATGGCTTCGGGCGGACGGGAAGGCTTTGCCGAATGGAGGGACGGGTCGGCAGGGGTGTTCGGGGTCTTCGGTTCCCCATACATCGGGTACATGATCGACCGCTCGCGCCAGAAGAAGCCTTTTTATGTGACGCGGTTGAACATGACGTCCGTTGCCCCGGACGTTTTCCTGGCCCAGTTCGACTATCTGTTCCGGTCGGGAAAGCCGTTTGGCGAGGTCGTGGAACTTCTCAAGAAATTCATTCCGCCGAGCGCGTACCGGAACCACGCGCTTTACGCGGCGCTCAACGCGCTTGTGCTGGCACCGCGGGGAATTGTGCTCTCTCCTTCGGACAGGTTCGATCCGAAAATAGTCCTTTCCCGGGTATCCGCCGTTCTCGCGGACGGGTCCCGGTCCGAGGACGCGGCGGCCATTCGGTCGGCCATCACGGACCTGCTGCCTTTGCTCGTCTCCGATACGCTGCTCGACCAGATCAACCGAAAGGCCATCGTAGGCGCGGTGGCAGTTGACCACGACGTCGTTCCGGCCGACCATGACCAGCGCGTCGCGGGCTATCCGGACCTCGGAGAATTCCAACCAGGCGGCGTCGGCTCACAAATTGATCTCCTTCTCGCCTCCATTCTCCGCCAGGATCTCGAGCGCGCGCTTCCCACGGGCGCATTCGCCGATGCTCGGTCCGCCGTGGAGCGTCTCTATCCGCATCCGTCGGCGATTCGGGACCGGCTGCTGGACCGGTTGACCGCTGACGCACGCGCCTCCCCCGAAGACATCCGCGGCCTGCGCCCGCTCTACGCCGATCCGGCGGCACGAGACAATTCGGCGCTTCGTGGACTGGAAGCCGCCCGTCGCGCGGGCTCCACGTCCGGTGAATTCGCGACGCTCGAAGGAGAAGTCGATCAGGTGATCCGCTTCTTCCCCGATAAGAGCGTGATGCGCGACGAAATTTTCCAGCAGATCATTGATGAGAAAGCGCGAACGTCCCCGGATGTGAAAGCGCTCGAGTCGCAGATGTTGCGGCACTCCGGAAATATCCGAACCAAGGAAGGAGCGGAAGCGGCCGTCATCCGTGATCTCGTACGCAACCAGATCCGTGAAGCGCCGGCCAGCGAGAAGAGGATCTTCCTGCTCTGGCTCTTCGGCCTTGGCGAAAAGCCGGTCGTCGTGAAAGCTCTGGAAGCGAAGTATGGCGTGCGGCTGGACGGACTCCGTGCCACCTACGCCCAGCGCACCGGCGATCACTACCGCGACGCCGGGCGCGGCGCGCGCGAAGAATTCCTCAAGTCGATGATGTACGGAGAAAACGGGCTGCTCGTTGTCGACGACGAGCGTGAAAAGTTCCTTGACGCATTGTTCGACGGAGTCATTCCGGCCGCTGCTTCATCGGGTCCGCAAATGCGGGCGCTGTTGCGCGAATCCTTTATGTCGGTCTTCAAGCACAGTGACCAGTACCAGCGGGAGGAGACACTCCTCGCGCTGCTAGAAAACCTGTCGGCGTCCCCAGACGGTTCGCGCCCTCAGATGACCGAGACGACGGGCGCCAAAGTCTTTCTGGAATCGCTCGGTCTTACTGGCGTGAAGGTCGGCCAGTTTATCGCAAGCTCCGGCTATGCCTCGCCCGAACTGAAAGCGGCGCTCGATGACTTGAAGGACCGTGCCCGTCCCATATACAAGGGCATCGTGTTTGCGATGGTCGAGAAGCTCGCCGCCAAGTTCGGGAGCCGGCCTGTCGAGATCCAGGAGCTCCTGGGAAGCGCATCGGTCAAAGTCGTGTACAAGGTTCTTCTTGCGAACGGGCGCGTCGCGGTGCTGAAGGTGAAGCGCCCCGATGTGGCGAAGAAGATCAAGGCCGACATGGCGCTTCTGCGAAAGATTTTCTCGGACATTCGGCCGGCGATGGATGCCGCCGGGGTGAAGTTGCCAGACACGGTTATCGACACGATTGAGGCGGGCATCGTTCGCGAGCTTGATTTCGATCGCGAGGTCCAGAATCAGTTTGATATCGATGCGAATATGCGGTCGCGTCGCTTGCCGTTGCTTCAGCGCCTGATTGCGTTCTTCGCGGGCCGGGGGTGGACGCGAATCCTGATCGCCGATCCGAATGAAACGAAAGTGGTGGGCGCCGACATCATCGTTGAGACCTTCGTTCCCGGTACCGCTCTGAAGGACGAAGCGAAGTTGAAGGCCGCAGGCCATAACGTCGCCCGGATCAAGCGGGACCTCGCGCTCGAACTGTTCCGGCAGATTTTCATCGACGGGAAATATCATGCGGATCTCCACGGCGCGAACGTCCGGATCACGCCCGGCGGACGCGCCTACCTCATCGATCTTGGCGCCGTTGAAGAGATCAGCCTCGCGAACAGGCGGGTGCTGTTCAACCTGATTCGCTCCATGGCGAGCGGAAATGCGGACCGTGCGATGGAAATCCTGAAAGGACTATCGCCGGCGGACGGCGCCCTCCTCGATTCACAGGTTGGAGAGATTCGCAAAATCGCTGCTTCAAGCAAGAATCCCGCGGAAAAAGTGTTCGCCGTCTGGTCCGCGCTTCTTCGCGGGGGTGTTTCGATTCCTTCCGAATTGCTGGCGGTGAACGTGGCGCTCGGAAAATCCGCGTATCTCTTCGAGAACCTCGGCGCCGGAACGGGCGCCGCTCTGATGCTGACGCGTCCCACCCCACTTGAGCGCGGCAACGGTTTTTCCAGATTTCTCCGCCGGATCGGCGTCACGGCATTCGCCCTCTACTTTTTCTTCGGTTTACTGCAATCGGCCAGCGCGGCGACCGCGCCGGTTGCGACCGCAGCGGTCGCCACGCCGGCGCCCGCGGCAGCGGGACTGGCGCTGCCGTTGCTCGGCGGATCCCTCCTGTTCACGGCCGGGGCCCTCGTGCTCGCGGCGGTGGCCTTGGTGGGGCTCGTCCTAATTGTTCGCGCGTTACTGAAGGCGCGAGCCCGTGCGTCGTCAGCGGAAGAGGAGATGGGGCGCCGCCTTTTCGAGCAGGTGAAGGCGCGGGCCGACCGTCCGGATAAGGTCAGCGAGGCGCAGGTGATGACCGCGTTCCTGTCGATCCTTTCCGACGGAACCTCTCCCGCGGTCGGCGTGGGCCGGACGACGCAGGCCAGCCGCCCGCTCGCTGAATTCAATCCGATGAAGGTTGCGGTAGCGGTGGCGGCACAATTGAAAGGTTCCAGGCTGAACCGCTCGCAGGTCGGTCCCGCATTGGAACTACTGGCGGCGCTTCTGGCGAACGGCAGCTCCGCGCGCCGGAATATCGTGAAGCTCGACGAAGTGTCTCTGCTCCGGACTCTGACGGCGTCGCCGGAGTCGGACGCCGTTCATACTCCAACCGACGTGGCTCAATGGCTGGACCCGGCGCTGGGGAAGGCAGCGGCGGATGCGGTGAAGACCTTCGCAGAATGGCGTTCGCAGGAACATGCCGCGGAAGACCAGCTGGCTCTCATCGTTCCGACCGATCAGATGGATGAGGTGACGGCCGCGATTCGGGCCGCGGGGGGAGAGGGAATTGTGCAGCTTCTCGACGCGGCGAAACAGGGGGATGCCTTGGCGCTTCTTCGCAACCTTCACAAGGGGAAGGATGTGGAGAAGCTCGTCGGAACACGGAAATTCCGCTTCCTCGTCCGAAACGACATCGGCATGCCGCCGGGCTTTTTCGACTTCGTGGCGGCGGGGCTGGCCCCGCGACTTGCGGATTCGCTGCGGTCCGAAATGGAGGTTTATCTTATCCTCTCCGCCATTTCCCAGGCCATCCGCATAGAACCCGACATGCTCAGCGCTTTTGAGACGATGCGGACCGTCATGATTCAGGCGTAAAACCGTGTTGGGTTCAGGGAATACCGGGTTATAATGAAGCTCGATTGTGGAAGACTTTGAACCAACCCCGCATCTCCTGCCACTCTGGAAGATTCCGGTTTCCGCCGCGCTTTTTGAGCGCGCATCCTGTCTCCACACAAGGAAATAACACCTGTGACAAAACTTAAATCTCTTTGGGACCGTATCGACTGGGTCAACACCGCCTTTTTGACCCTGACGCCGTTGATTGCGTTCGGCGGAACGGCCTGGCTCGTCATGCACCAGACCATACCGATGGCCACCGTCGTTCTGGCCGTGGTCTGGATGGCCTTCACGGGCCTCGCGATCACGGGCGGCTATCACCGCCTCTTCTCCCACCTCGCTTACGACGCCCATTGGTCCTACCGTCTGTTCATGCTGGTGTTTGGCGCCGCGGCGTTCGAGAACTCCGCGCTCAAGTGGGCGTCAGACCACCGCACCCATCATAAGTTTGTGGACACCCCGCGGGACCCGTACAACATCAAGCAGGGGTTCTGGCACGCGCACATGGGGTGGGTCATGGTGAAGTACCCCAACCCCGAAGGCCGCTACGACAACGTGGCCGACCTGCGCGAAGATCCACTCGTGGTTTTCCAGAACAATCATTACATGAAGCTTGGCGTTCTTTTCGGGTTCATCCTCCCCACGGCCATCGCGGCCATCTGGGGCGACGCGCTTGGCGGGTTCTTCATCGCCGGGTTCCTGCGCACCGTGATGAACCACCACTTCACGTTCTCGATCAATTCCTTCGCGCATCTCGTCGGCACGCAGCCTTACTCCGACAAGGATTCGAGCCGCGATTCGTGGATTCTGGCGCTCGCGACGTACGGCGAGGGCTATCACAACTATCACCACCGGTTTCCGACCGACTACCGCAACGGCATCCGTTTCTTTCATTGGGATCCGACCAAGTGGCTCGTGAAGAGCATGAACCTGCTGGGACTCACCTCCAACCTTCGCGAGGTTCCGTACGAAACCATTCTTCGCGCCCGTCTCAAGATGGACGAAAAGCGCCTTCTGGCGCGCATCGCCAAGACGGCGGCGCCGAAGCACTCGCCTGAACTCATCTCGGCCGCCCGTGAACGCATCGAGCGCGCCTATGTTCAGTTCGGCACGCTTCGTCGCGAATACGCGCAAGCCCGCCGGACGAAAATGGATCATCTTGCGACCCAGATGCAGCAGCGTCTGGATTCCGCCCGCGTTCACGTGGAAGAAGCCGCCGCTCACTGGGCGGAGCTCTGCCGCTCGCACGGCATTCGCGCCACCCGGCCGCGTCTCGCGGCCTGACCCGACGCCCCTTCCGGAGGCCTCTTGACCGACTGGCTTGAGGCCGACGGCCTCGGAGGTTTCGCTTCCGGTGTCGCATCCGGTCCTCGCACCCGCCGGTATCACGCCCTTCTTCTTTCCGCCCGCCGCCCGCCCGTCGACCGGTTTGTCCTCGTCAACGGAATCGAAGCGTGGGTTGAGCAGGGCGGCCGCCGAACCCCGATTACCTGCCAGAAGTATCTCCCCGACGTGGTTCACCCGGACGGTCACCGCCGCATCGATGCGTTCCGTCACGACCCGTGGCCGGAGTGGACGTTTCGCATTCCGAACGGTCCCACGCTCCGCCACAGTGTCATGGCCGTCAAAGGCCATCCGCAGACGCTGCTCACCTGGAAGGTGGACGGACCGACCAATGGCGACATCCGCCTGTTCGTTCGTCCCCTGATGTCCGGGCGGGACTACCACGCCCTTCAGAAACAGAATGACGCGTTCGCCTTCGCGCCCGAGCGGAAAGGCGACATCCTTTGCTGGACGCCCTACGCGGGAGTTCCGTCCACCTATGTCAAAACCAGCGGCGCCTACCGACACGAGCCGTCGTGGTACCGCGATTTCATCTATGAAGAAGAACGCGCGCGCGGCCTGGACGCGGTGGAAGATCTCGCCTCACCCGGCGTGTTTGAATTTGACCTGTCGCGCGGCGAAGGC
The DNA here is from genome assembly GCA_043732015.1 of Elusimicrobiota bacterium. Classification (GTDB taxonomy): domain Bacteria; phylum Elusimicrobiota; class Elusimicrobia; order F11; family F11; genus JBBRXR01. The sequence goes on from JAYTIE010000215.1 coordinate 13,956, forward strand.
TTCCTGCTCTTTTCGTCGGAAGAACCCTCGGCCGGATTTGACTTCCAGACGGTTCGCGAGAGCGAACGCGCGCGGCGCGCGGCGTTCAAGTCTCCCCTGGACCGGGCCGCTGACGCCTACTTTGTCCGCCGGGGGACGGGCCTGACCATTGTCGCCGGATATCCTTGGTTCACGGATTGGGGACGGGATTCTTTCATCGCGCTGCGCGGCCTCGGCCTCGCCACGGGACGCTTCTCCGATGTTGAATCCATTCTTCTCGAATGGACGCGCGCCATGTCGGACGGCATGTTCCCGAACCGGTTCCCGGACGCGGGAGAGAAACCGGAATTCAATTCCGTGGATGCGTCGCTTTGGTTTGTCGTCGCCTGTCATGATTTCATCCGCGTGGCGGAGAAAGCCGGGCACGCGCTCTCGGCCTCCACCGTCCCCACGTTGAACCGCGCGTGCGAGGCGGTCGTCACCGCGTACCGGAAAGGGGCCCGCTTCGGCATCTCGGCGGGGTCGGACGGCCTCTTGTCCGCGGGCATTCCGGGGTCGCAGCTAACGTGGATGGACGCGCGCGTCCGGGGAGTTCCTGTCACGCCCCGGATGGGCAAGCCCGTGGAAATCCAGGCGCTGTGGCTGGCCGCGCTCATGCACGTGTCCAACTTCTCTCCGGACTGGGCAGCGCTTCGCGACCGCGCCAACAACAGTTTCGGGAAGCGATTCTGGAACGCGGAGAAGAAATGTCTTTTCGATGTATTGGACGACGGCGGCAAGAAAGGCGCGTCGGACGCATCGCTCCGTCCCAACCAGATTTTCGCGGTCGGCGGTCTTCCCTGGACCTTTGTCGACCTGGACCGCGCCGGCCAGATTGTCTCGACCGTTGAGAAGGAATTGCTCACGCCCATCGGCCTTCGCACGCTTTCTCAAGGCTCCCCCGGTTATCAGGGCCATTACACGGGCGCTCCGGATGAGCGTGACGCCGCCTATCATCAGGGAACGGCGTGGCCGTGGCTGACGGGCGCGTTCGTGGAAGCGTGGATTCGGGTGCGCGGCTCGGATGCGCGGTCGAAGAAAGAAGCGCGTGAGAGATTCCTGGCGCCGCTCGCGTCGCATCTGAACGACACGGGTTTCGGCCATCTTCCAGAAATCGCCGACGGAGACGCGCCGCACACCGCGCGTGGTTGCCCGTTCCAGGCCTGGTCCCTGGGAGAGTACCTCCGGCTCGACCGCCTCGTTTTGCGCTGATTTCTCGCGGCTATTCCTCCGATTCTGCCCTCTCCCACCGCCCCGGACAATTGTTACCAGGTGTTTTCAAGGGTTTAATCCGGCCTTAAGACAGCCCTCTTAAACTGGTGAGCATCCAGTCAACGGAGAGGTTGAATCCCATGAGCCACCCACAGGTCCGACGCAAATCGCTTCGTCTTCTGATCGCGCTGAGCTACATCTTCACGAACGTTCTCTTCACCGGAGACTTCGTGCAGCGCGCCTGGGCGTCTCCGTCCTCTCCGACGGCCAACCAGAACGATTTCTGGAGCTCACGGTCGCTGGCCTCCTCGCTGACCTCGATTCCCCCGCCTCTCTCCGCGGTGGTATCGCCGCGCGCGGGGCACGCCATCGCCGCGACGCGCGACAGCGCCACCTCTCCGCTCGACAGAATTTCCAGCTTCGTCACGCTCCGGTCCGCCCACGCTCATTCTGGTCCCCGAACGGTCATCGTGATCCAGGACGTTCACATGAATGTGGAGGCGCAGAAGAACATCGGCGCCGCGCTCACGACGCTTCTCGATCAGGACGGTTCCGCCGTGGTGGGCGCCGAAGCCGCCGCCGGCGACTTCGATTTCCGTTCGTTCCGTCGCTTCCCCGACGCTGCCGCCTCGCGCAACATCGCCGATGCGCTTCTGGCCTCGAAGAAAATTTCCGCCGTGTCCTGGGCCGGTCTGACCGCGTCCCGGCCGGAGGGCCGGATCGTCGGTGTGGACGACGAGGCGCTGTACCGGGCAAACCTGGAGGCGTTCCGCCGCGCCACCGCGGACGGCCAGGGCGCCCGCTCAGGTCTGGATCAACTGATTTCCTCTCTCGACGCCCGCAAGGCCGAGCTTCCGGCCGCGTTGGCCGGGCTTCACGATGCGGCCGTTTCGTACCGGAAGGGAACCCTGCCGGTGGCCGGATTCGTCCGAACGCTGTCCGCCATCGTTCCTGCCGACCGTTACCCGCAGGTCGCGCTGCTGCGGGACGCGCTCGCGCTGGAGGCCCACGTCGACACCACCGCGGCTCGCGCGGAGCGGGACCGGCTCGTTGAGAAGATCGGTCGCCTTCCCAAGGGGCTGACGTCCCTCGCGGCGCTGGCCCAGCAGCAGAGCGCCCATCCGCTGGACACCGCCGCTTTCCATGCTCGCCTCCTTACGCTCGCGCGGGAGAACGGCGTCGACCTGACCGCCTATCCCTCTTTCGAGGGTTTCGTTCGCTACCTCGCGTTGGCCAACGGTATCGATCAGGAGAAACTTTTCGCCGAATTGCGCGCCATGACCCGGGACGCCGCCCGCCGCGCCGCCCGCAACGCCGGAGACCTGGCCCTTTTTGACCGCCTCCAGAATGCGCGCCTCGCCGAACGGTTGGTGTCGTTCGAGCTCACGCCCGACGAATGGACCGAGTATGCCGCGGGCCGTTCCAGCCTTCCGGCGCCCGTCGCGTCGGCGCTCACGCCGTTCGAACATTTTTTCCAAGCCGCCGCCGCGCGCGACGCGGCCATTGCAGGACGTCTTGAACGTGAGATGGACCGCGCGAACGCCAGTGTCGGCATTCTCGTGGCCGGCGGTTTTCACGCGCCGGGCATCCAGCGGTTTTTCGATGAACGGGGCGCGTCCGTCGCGCTCGTGACGCCGCGCCTCGGCGCGGTGGATCCCGCGCAGGGGTCCGCCTACCTGAAGGCGTTCCTTCAGGAGCGCGCGCCTCTCGCCGACCTTTTCCATTCCGAGAAACTCACGCTGGCGGACGCCGCCCAGCTCCTCGGCGCCCGTCCGCTGGCCGGCCGGTCGACGGACGAGGCCCGCAACGCCCTCGGCCTCCTCCAGGCCTATGCCGCCGGACTCGACCGTGTCGTGACCGGCAAAGAATCGTTGTCGGTGGCGTCCACCCTGAACGTCCCGTCGGTCACCATCACGCCCCGGGAATTGGGAAGCGTCTCCGTCGCTGTCGGAGACAGCACGGTGGACATCGGTCCGTCCGTGGCCCCGACGGAGGGCGAGTTCCGGAACGTGCTCGGTCAGAAAGTCGTGGGTGTGCAATTGCGCGGCGAATGGCTTCAGCGGAACGGTCGCCGGCTGGCGTCGGTGGCGGCCTCGCTCGGCGCCGTGTTCCTGACGGGTGCGGACGGCGGAAGCTCTTTTGTGATGCTCGGCATCGGCGCGGCGGCGGCCCTGGTGGTCGGCGCGGTGGTGATCATGGTCCGGGCGCTCTCACCCCGTGGGATGAACAACGCGCGGCTCCCGGACTCCCATTGGTGGAACTGGATCTTCACGATGTTCCCGGTCCGGATCATCGTCAACGGAACCGGTCGCACGGGCATTCCGAACATCGTGATCGCCCTGCACACGCCGGGATACCGGCTCGTGGCGGTCAACGGCCTTGAGAACAACCGCGATGGAACCGAGAAGCTGGAAGAGGCGGCGGCGCTTCTCGAGCACGACGAGGTTCTGGGCGACTACGGCGCCTACCGCGTGCGCGTGAAGGCAGCGGGTCGCGCCTGGATCGACGCGAATGGGGACCTGCATCTGACCCGCAACGAGCGGCCGGACGGCCGGCAGTGGGCCGGTTCCTCCGAGAGAAGCACGGGAGTTTTCTCCTATTTCCGTTTTCTGTTGGACCGCCTCTATGCGCGCCGTCTCATGGGCCGCCTCGATCGCCGCCAGCCCGACTGGCGGAAGGTGTGGGCGACGGCCGAACTTCCGGACGGCCAGGCGCGGGTCGAATGGTTGGACATCGAAGCGAACGGGAAGGTTCATCGGGTGCTGTTCTTCAACGCCCGCGGCGAACGCACGCCCCACCTTCCGGCGCGCGCGCTGAACGTCGTCGGCCTGTCCGAGACGTCGGGCGCGGTGCTCGAACGCAAGAAGCTCGTCCCGTTTTTTGAGGGAAGCCACGGTTACCAGGGCGCCGCCGGCACCGGCACGGGCGTCCAGGTCGCCGTTCTCGGCGCGCCGCCGAAGAACGCGGCCGACAAGATCCCGCTGCACGTGATGGGCGTCAACCACGACCGCCTGAGTCGTCTGGTGGACGTGGTCCTGTCCAACTGCTCATGCACCACCAATGGCGGCGTGCCGCTGTTGTACGCGCTCGCCGCGGTGACGGACTGGATCGGTGAGGAACGGATCCGTCTGGTGCGCGGTTACCTGACCACGACCCACGGTCCGACAGTCTCGGACCAGGAAACCGTCGACGTTCCGAAAGACTCGAAGAAGAGCGGCCCGGCCTCCGGCAGCCAGACGATTCCCTCGACGACCGGATTCCTGGACGTCGCCCGGCCGGTGCTGGAATCGGCGGGCGTGCCGCTCGAAGGCATTTCGGCGATCGCGTACCGCGTGCCGGCGAACCCGTCCGAAGTCGGACTCGCCGTGGACGTCGCGGGCAAGTTGAGCATCGCGAAAGCGCTCAAGATCTACATCATCGCGGCCGGCGTCGCCGATCCGCAGACCATCTCGGCCCTGATGCGCGGCGTCAACGAGGCCCGGGCTCTCCGCGGCGAACCGGCCGTTCCTGTGGAAGACGTGCTGCTTTCCCCGGTCGAAGCCGCGGCCGCGCGCCGCAGCCCGATGAAGGGAATCCTCGGCGTCATCGCCGACAACGAGTCCCACTCCACCGAATTCACGCAGTCCAACTATTCCACGGTCATCAACCTCGCGCACCTGTCGGTGCGCTGGGACGAGGCCACCGACGAGACGCGGGTCGACCTGTATTCCTGGTACTCGAACGAGTGGGGATACTCGATGCGAACGCTCGAATCCCTCCGCGCCTTCGCGCTTCGCTACTGGCACCTGAAAGGCCTGCGCGCGTTCTTCGATCACCTGATCATGGGCCGGCTTCCGGCGCCCGACGATCTAAAGGTCCCCGAGGGCAAGAAGGACGACAAGGCGAAGAAGTCCGCCGGCGCCTCCCGCATCGAGATCAGCCAGCTTCCCGACTTCATCACCGGCCCCACGGACGCTCCGCGCCCGACGGCCTCGCTGGTCATCGATGCGACCGACAAGGTCCAGGTGAACCGCGCGCTCGTGTACGTGTGGAATTTCCTGCGCGGCGACCGGCGGGTGGATCTTCGCGCCATCGTCGGCTTTCCGTCCAATCCGGACCTGCTGGCCTCCTTCTCGAAGATGCTGAAGAAGCCCACGGGGTACGACCCGCTCCCTGGCCGCTGGTCGGTCGTTATGCCGGAGTCGTCGGATGCAAGCGGTCCGAACTCGAAGGCTTATCCGGTGCTTCGTTATTATGGAACCCTCGACGCGGCCTCGCCCGCAGTCGAGATCGCGATGCTGCCAGCGGCCGACGCGTCCGCCGCGAGCGCGGTGCCCGTCACCCATACGCTTGTTCTCACACACAATCTTCCGACGGCGCTGGCCACGAACGGCACGCGCATCGTCATGGGTCCTGACAGCGCGGACGCGGCGATCGTCGTGCCGGCCAACCAGGCCTCCACGCTGCCCATCGGCCAGCCGGTCCAGGCCATGGGGGGACGGGCGCTCGCGGCCTATCACCTCACGGCGCCGCTCACCAACCTGCCGGACAACCGCGTCTCGCAGCTGAGCGTCAAGGAAATCGTCTTTGCCCGCGGTGAAAAGCCCATCCTGCCGCGCCTTCGCGGCCGCCGTTTGGAAGGAAACACCCAGATGGAAAGCCTCTCGAGCCGCGTCCAGCTGGCGCGCGCGTTCGCGAGCGCTGGTATCCCAGTCGCGTTCGGCGGTCAGACGGATGTGGTGAACAACCAGAACGGTTCGATCGTCCAGATCACCGCGACGCTGGGCCAGCCGGTTACGGCGGACGACGTGAAGGCCGCCGTGAAGGAATACGCCCGCCGCATGTCGGCGCTTGGGTTCCGTGTGGTGGCCCTCAGCGGCAAGGAACAGATGTTCGCCGCCGATGCATTCGCCGGCCGCCCCGCCATCTTCATTAGCCTCGATTCGATCGATGTGGGCGACGGCCGCCTCGTGACGATGTCCGCCTGGTTCGACGACCGTCTTGCCGACGTCAACAGCCTGAACGAAGTGGCGGCGCACGACTTTGCCGTGAATCCGCTCACGCCCGTTATCGCGCCCGGCGACCCGGTGTCGAAGCCGACCCTGACGGACTCGGCATTCCGCAACGGCGCTTCCGCCGCCACCGTGGCCCCTGTCGTGGAAGAAGTGTCCACGCGGTTCTTTCCACTCACGCTCGCGCCGGTGATCTCCCTGTTCCTGCTGGCACCGGGCGCCGCGTGGCTGTCGCTCGGCGCACTGCCGCTCACGATCGGCGTGTTCTCGGCCGCCGTCGTAGCGTCCATTGTTCTTCACGCAATCATTCACGTGTTCGTCGACGGGCGGAACTTTTTCTCCCGTCTGCCCCACCGGTTTGCCCGTTCGTCGGCCTATGTCGGCGGTTATCTTCGCGCCGCTTCGCCGGCGCTCCTCGTGCTGGTTCCGCTGGCCGTCTTCGACATGGCGATGGGCGGCACGTCCTTCGCCGTCCCGGCGTTGATGGGAGCGATCCAGGGCGCCGTCGTCGTCCTGGCCGGCCTGTTGGGTCTGAACCGGACCATCGCCGATCACGCCGCTCACAACCGCCTTCAGCTTCAGCGTCAGGCCGTGGAGAAATTCCTCCGGAGCCCGCGCGCGACGGACGGCGACAAGGCCGCGGCCATTGAGTTCCTTCATGCCCAAGGCCTCGAAACCCTCGGACTGGCACAGTGGACGCGCTCCCAGCCGGGCCTTTCGGCGCGCTCGCCCTGGACGGCCTACGACGCCGTCATCGATTCGTCCCTTGAGGTCGCGCACTTTGACCTGGACGACCTGTTGACCGCCGACGCGGATCCGCTACTCGGTCAGACCGACGCGTTCCACCGGACGCTTCAGCAGGTGGCTGCGCTGTCGGAAAAGAACGCGGTCATCGTGACGGCCTCCCCGTCGCTGACGCCCGATGAAGCGCGCGGACGCCTCCAGACGCTCCTTCGCAGCCGGGGCATCGAGCTCCCGCACGGCGCGGCGCTGTCCGGCGTGGCGTTTGATCTGAGTGCGCGGGCCGATCCCTTCGCTGTCGCCGGGCGCTTCAAAGCCCTTCTCGGCGGCCGTCGCCTGCACGCGATGCCGTTCCAGGGCGCGTCTCTCGCCAACTGGGATCTCGGCGCGTTCCTTACGAACTCATCCGACAAGGCCGAGGTGCTGATCGAGATCGTTCGCCTGGCGACAGGAGAATCGCTTCTCATGACGCCGAGCCTGCTCAGCGAGATCGCGGCCGCGGCGGTGGTCCGAACGCAAGCGTAAGGCCAACCGCGGGGGATTGCCCCGCTTGACCGGGATTCATACGCTCAGTCTCTACCGCTTCTCCGGCTCAAAAGCCGGCTCGACGGCGGATGGCACCAGTGAAACAACCATGAGCGAACTCGAACGCCTCTCGGAAGATGCCGAACGCAAGGCCAACTGGAAACGGTGGGGGCCGTATCTGTCCGATCGGCAGTGGGGAACTGTCCGCGAGGATTATTCGGGCACCGGCGAGTGCTGGACCTACTTCCCGCACGATCAGGCGCGGAGCCGCGCCTATCGCTGGGGCGAGGACGGTCTGCTGGGCATCACCGACCGCGAGTGCCGTCTCTGTTTCTCGCTCGCCCTGTGGAATGGCAACGATCCGATCCTGAAGGAACGCCTCTTCGGCCTGACCGGCCCCGAAGGCAACCACGGCGAAGACGTGAAAGAGTGTTACTACCACCTCGACGCCACGCCCACCCATTCCTACCTGAAGTCGCTTTACAAATATCCGCAGTCCGCGTATCCCTATGAGAATCTGGTGTCGGAAAACGGGCGGCGGGGCCGCAACGAGCCGGAGTACGAACTGACTGACACCGGCGCCTTCGATGGAAACCGCTACTTCGACGCGTTCGTGGAATACGCGAAAGCGTCGCCCGACGATCTGTTGATCCGCATCACGGTCCACAACCGGGGACCGAAGGCGGCTCCGCTCGTGGTGTTGCCGCAACTCTGGTTCCGCAACACGTGGAGCTGGGGCTGCAAGCACGAAGGCTGCTGGGCCAAGCCGCGGCTGATGCGCCAGGAAGACGGATCGGTGCTGGCCGATCACGCGACGATGGGAAAATTCCGGATGGAGGCGGCCGGAAATCCGGAAATCATTTTCACCGAGAATGAGACCGACCTGAAGACGCTCTACGGCGTCCCGAACGCCGGCAAGTTCGTGAAGAACGCGTTCGACCGCTTCGTCGTCCACGGCGAAAAAGACGCGGTGAACGCGCGTGGCTTTGGAACCAAGGCGGGGTTTCTTTACCGCGCGCAAATTCCCGCGGGCCAGTCCGTCACGTTCCAGCTCCGGCTGACCGCCGAGGAAGAACGCGCCGGAGAACGCTTCGGCGCCGGCTTCGACGCCGTGTTCAAGGGCCGCATCAAGGAAGCCGACGAATTCTACGCGACGCGCTTTCCGGCGACGATGTCAGCGGAGGAACGGCGCGTGGCGCGCCAGGGTTACGCGGGCCTGCTGTGGTCCAAACAGTTCTATCACTACGTGGTTGGCGACTGGCTGGACGGCGATCCCGAACAGCCCGCGCCGCCGCCCGAGCGAAAAGGCGGCCGCAATGCGGACTGGCGGCATCTGTTCAGCCGCGACGTGCTGTCGATGCCGGACAAGTGGGAATACCCGTGGTTCGCCGCGTGGGACCTGGCCTTCCACATGATTCCATTCGCAAACGTCGACCCGGCGTTCACGAAAGAGCAGCTCGTGCTCTTCCTGCGTGAGTGGTACATGCACCCGAACGGCCAGATTCCCGCCTATGAGTTCGCGTTCGGCGACGTGAACCCGCCCGTCCATGCGTGGGCGTGCTGGCGCGTGTACAAGATGACCGCGCCGCGCGGAGAGCGCGACCGGCTGTTCCTGGCGCGCACGTTCCAGAAGCTGCTTCTCAATTTCACCTGGTGGGTCAACCGCAAGGACGTGCAGGGGAAACACCTGTTTGCGGGCGGATTCCTTGGCCTCGACAACATCGGTGTGTTTGACCGGTCCAAGCCCCTGCCGGGCGGCGGAACGCTGGAACAGGCGGACGGTACCGCGTGGATGGCGTTCTACTGCCTCACCATGCTGTCGATGGCGCTCGAACTCGCGAAGGAAGAGCCCGCGTACGAGGACGTCGCCTCCAAATTCTTCGAGCACTTCATTTCGATCACAGATGCCATGAACTCTCTGGGCGGCGGCGGTCTGTGGGACGATCAGGATGGATTCTATTACGACCAGCTGAAGAACAACGGTCAGTCGGAAACGCTGCGCGTACGCTCGCTGGTGGGACTGATTCCGCTGATCGCCGTCGAAATTCTCGAAGAAGAGGTCATTGCCAAGTTGCCCGGCTTCCGCAAGCGCCTCGTCTGGTTCCTCGAGAACCGCCGGGACCTGGCGCAGCACATTTCCTACATGTATC
>JAYTIE010000216.1:0-3435 GCA_043732015.1 Elusimicrobiota bacterium
CAATCCAGGGTACCTTTTGATTCAGTCAATGCCCGGCGGCCTCCAGCTCAGCATCCAGGACCAGACGATCGTATTGACCGCGAGCGCGACCGTCTCGTCCGGCCCCGTCGCCTTGAAGTACACCGGCTTCTCGTGCGAAGCGAACACGTCACGAAAATTCGTGGCCACGTCACAGTATTCAGACTGCGGGGTGATGTTTCCCACGGGCCAGGAACAGTCGATCACGATCGCGCCCGGAGACGCACGGTGGGTTGACTTTGAAAATTATGACCAGACGTTCGTCGTGGGAAACATCAACCGCGTCGGCCTTCGCGTCGTCGACTCCTGCCGGAATACGGTGACCTCCACTATTGCTGTCAATGTGAACGTGAAAGCGCTTTATCAAACATCTTCTAATTCCTCCCCCGACTCGCTCGCGCTTCTCTCAAATTTCCCGAACATGTCGTCGTCGGCCATGAGCATAACGGCCAACGTCCCGTCGTTCAGCACCGGCACGGTCGTCTACTACAAGATCGGGGCGTCGACGAACAAACCAAATGACTTTATCCAGCTCGTGCATTCGGACATTCAGACTGCCCAGCCCGTCGTGTGGCAGGCAAACGTGCGGCCGGTTGATTCCGGCATCACGGGCGCATCTGTGGACATCGGCTCGAAGGTCGCCACGCAGACGTCCGTCACCTTCACGCCCGATGGCGACAACGTGGGGGACATCGCCTACGTCAATTACAACCTTCCGGAACAGCTTCAGTCCAAGGTAGAGATTTCGTCCGACAACTTCGCCTCCGTCTGCCGCCGATTCTTCAACGGCACCTCGCAGGTCCGCATCGGCTGGGATGGATTCACGGACGGAGCCCCTGGCATTCCTCCGTCAATCGCGCCCCCGACCACCTACCGCGCCCGGATTTCGTTCGGAAATGGAAACGTTCAGGACACCAGCTTGACGATGGTTCTCAATACCGGCGGAGTGACGGGCGTCGCCGTTGATGGAGCGAGCGCCCCAATTCGCGACGCTGAGGTCCAGATTTACGGCGCCTCCAACCGTTACGCACGGACCGACGCTTCCGGATCCTTCACCGCCTACGGACTGAAAGCGGGCGCCTATCAGATCCGGTGCCAGAAGACCGGTTACGCGACTTTGCAACTCTCGGGTTCCGTTTCAAACGGCCAGCTTCTCAACCTCGGCACCAAGACGATGGTCAAACAATCGGTCCTGCGCCTTTTGGTCACGCGACCGACCAGCAGCAACCTGCCGGAAATATGGGGGCAGGTGCGGACCAACACTGCCGACTGGAGCCACCAGGAATTCGGAACCATCCATTTCGCTCGCGGCAAGACGAAGTCCGACGCCGGAGACACGTACAACGTGGTCACCACGTCCTACACGTCCGTGACCTTCGCGCCGGCGCTGCAGTACCGCATTCATTTCGAAATTCCGAATCTTAAAGTCGCCGACTCCACGGCAACGCTGAACACGAACGAAACGCGGGACATGGGCGTCACCCTGTTACAGAGTGCGAACCTCACCGGCGACATCATCCTTCCGTCCGTTGCAGGAGCGAACTCAAACGGGACGTGGATTTCCGTGGAAGCAGGACCTGATGCGAATCTCGATGGAATCTACGACAACCAGGACAACAGCAAACGGTACTACGGCGGCGTCTGGATCGGCGCGAGCGAAAGCCAGGGCCGGTACAACGTTTTCGGCATAGAAAACGGAAGCTACACGGTGACGGCGACGGCGCCCGGCTTCGCGCCTCAGCGTCAGACGGTGGTTGTTTCGAATTCGATCGACGCGGTGACCAATTTCTCGACGTTCACGGTCGGAGGCGTCATTTACGGAACGGTCCAGGTCACGGGCGACACATCCGCGCTCGCGGGCGCGGACGGAAAGATCCACGTCCCGGTTAACGCGTACTCGGCGACCCAGCAGATCAGCTCTTTCCACGATGTGACACTTGCCACCAGCTCGACATTCACGTCGGCGCCCTTCAAGATCACCGGTTTGACCGACGGCACCTACGACCTCTCCTCCAATTTCCCGGGGTTCGAGCTGTTTCCTGCCGGACGAAAGACCGCGACCGTTTCCGCGAGTTCCGGATCCGTGACGCTCGCGTTCCAGCCTTACACCGGCAACCTCGTGGGAGACATTACGCTTCCGGGAGCGAACTCCGATTACTCGAACGTCACGATCACGCTTTCGCCCTTCGACTTCAATCAGAGCCGCACTAATATTTATCCGTCCAGCGCGAACTACAGCCAAAGCGGCCTCGGCACCGGGTATTTCATGCTCCACGCGGTCTACAAGACGACGGGCTACGCGATTGACCGGAACATCCAGCTCGTTAACAACAACTCCGTCCGGGCGGATCTGGATCTGTCTGGGAAGACTTATTCGATCTCGGGAAGCGTCACCACCTCGGCCCGCGCGCCTTTCAACGACATGGCCTACTTCCTCTCGGCGAACGCCGCGCCGACCACCCTCACGACGTCCGGGGCGGGTGTAAATGGCTCGACAACCGTGGCGGCCAACCGGATCGCCGTGGAACGCATCGGAGGCAAGGACTTCAGCCCGAGCAACCAGCAAAACGCGCTCTCCTACGTCGACCTGACGAAGACGTTCTTCGCCTTCTACGACAGCAGCGGCGTGTTCACCATTCCGCGTCTCACGCCGGGCTCCTACCGCCTTCGGACGAATGGGGAACTGAACAACAATTTCAAGGATGGGCCCGAGGTCTCTCAGGCGACCGCGATTATCCAGATCGCAACGGCCAGCGCGACCGGTGTCGTCCTGAACATCACCGACGGTTATGACGTCACGGGATCAATCCGGACGACGGCGGCGGACATCCCGACCGGCCGGCTGGCCTCGCTGCGGCTGAAGAACGCCGCGGGCAATGTCGTCGCCGATCAGCGGGTCGACCTTTCCGCCGCGGCGATATCATTCACGATTTCTCGAATTCCGACCGGGGACTACATTCTCAGCGTGGAAGATGATCAACATCCGAAAGCATTTTCGGCCAAGGACGTCCGAGTGGAGGTGGATGGAAAGAATCCGGACGCCGTCTCGGTCGAACTGCTGAATCCCGCGCGAATCATCGGCAAGCTCCGGATCAAGACGTCGGGAACGCTGCTCACCTCCCGCAACTTCGACACGTTCCTGTCCTCGAACTTCTCAGCGGAAGCGCGCGCCAACCCCTCATACAGCGGCGGATATTTCCGCCAGTCAGATCCGTTCATCAACGCCGACGGAAATTTTGTCATCGCGGCGAACCCGGGCCGCTTCGACGTCGCGTTCAGCGCGTTCCAGCCATTGAGCGCGCAGGAAATTTCTCAGGGTAAAAAACAATTCGTTCCACTGACCATTAGCGGCATCGACGTGGCGGCCGGACAGACCTACGACCTGGGCATCGTGGACCTCGTGGAAGGAAGTACTTT
>JAYTIE010000217.1:0-8933 GCA_043732015.1 Elusimicrobiota bacterium
CCGTCGTTCCCGTCGTGGTGTCCCACCAGTCTGCGGGGTTCACGTTCGCCAGCAGCGTGTTCGGATAGTTGTCGCGGCCGGAATGGCTGAGAGACGTGCCATAGCCGTGCGTGAATTCCGAGACCGGGTCGACATTGCCGTCGTGGTTCATATCGTAGGTCAGCATGACCTGGCCGAAATGAACGTCGTCCTGGTTTGTGTTGTAAGCGTAGTGGTTGGTGGTCTGTTGCTCATTATATGAGCTGTCTATGCTCTGCTGCCGGCTGTTGGTGTCCACCTGCACCCGGCGGTTCAGCGCATAACCAAGGCGATCGCCATTGGAGTCGCGGACCTCAAAGTTCTGGTATTGCTCCACCGTGGTGGTATCGACCGTTTCGACGGCAATGGTGAGGTCCTCGCCGCCGGGCGAATCCCACGGGAAACGCGTGGTATGACTGACCGTCGTGCCATGCTCACGCTGGTTCTGGGAATCGGTGAAGGACTCACCGAGATCGTAGAAGCCGTTCGGGTTGGAGTCGACCCAGTCTTCACCCTGATCCCAAAGGCCGTTGGACCGGAAATCGTAGTCCGTTTCGCTCCTGTTGTAGGACATCAGCCCGTCAGACGCGTAGCTCTTCGATACCTGAGTCGAGGTATAGGGATCGTTTCCAATGTACGTCTGGCTGTGCGTCTGCATGCCGAACGCGTTGTAGGTGTTCTGCGCGTAGGAATCGTTGTGCGCGAAAATCGGACCGGCGCTCGTCCGGTAGGACTCGGACTGGGTCATGCGCGCCTGACCCGTGATGACCTCGAAGCGCTGGTGAAGCTCGCCCAGCGTCAGGTTCCCCATGGGATCCGCTGTCGCCCACGTTCCGTCGCCGCGCTGCGCCTTGAGCCGGCCGGTGTCCAGAGCGAATTCGGTGTAGGTCAGCGTGTTCTGTTCGGTCTCGCTGCCGTCCGTCTGCGACGTCACCGTGTCGCTCTGGGAAAGAATCTGTTTCGCCTGGCCGAAGAGAACGATGAACGTGGAATGTCCGCCCACCGCCGTGAGGGCCCAGCGGCCATGGGCGTCGTCGATCAGGCCCGAGCGCGTCACATTGCCTTCGCTGTCGACCGAGAGAGAAGCGGACACGCCGTTGGCCCCGAGAACACGGCCCGTGCCCAGGTCATTCACATAGCTGGTTTCGCTTACCGATTCGCTCGGCGAACCGTCGATGCCCGTGGAGAACGAGATGTTCGTGGACTTCTTCACCTTGCCCTGGTTGTTAATGACCTCATAGTCCACGAAGGTTCCAGTTCCGGAAGCCGCGTCTCCGATGGTGAGCGAACCGCTGGGATCCTGGCTCACGAACTTCGTCTCGCCGGACGACGCCGTGAGATGTCCGAGGGTATCGAAGGTGAAATTCGTCGTGGCGACCTGATCGGACATGCTGCCGTCCAGGCTGCGCTGTTTGGAAGTGGACACGGATTGCACAACCCGGCCCTGGCCGAGATAGATGTTGTAGAGCTGCGTGGTGCCCCGGGTCCGCATGATCCGCCCGTCGCGGCTGATTTCCCCGTTGTAGGTCTTGTTCCCCCATCCGTCGTCGGCGACGGAGGCGGATTCACCGAACGTGTAGTCGACACCGGCACCCAGCGTGTAGACGCCATACTGGCTGTAAAAGTTGAGAGGTGTGCCGATGCGGCGCAGAACGAGCTGACCGTCCGCGTTGTAGGCGTTGTGCGAGTGGGAGATGGCGCGGGTCTGGGCGCCATCCCGACTCTGCGTCGTGGTGTGACCCCAGCTGTCCACCTGACGGCTCTGGCCACGAATGACGTCGAAATAGAGATCGGTGTCGCCGGTGGTCTCGTCCCACGCGGAACCGTCCGGCTCGAATCCGGAATGCGCGATCGACGAGCTGTGACCGATGAGTCGCTCGTTGTCCTCGATCTGGGAGTTGCCGTTCAGGTCCCGCGAAACCGTGAGCTGGCCCCAGTCGTTGTAAACCATGTTCTGCGAGCTGTTCTGCGCGTTGTACGAACCATCAAGATTGCGGGTTTCGGACTGGGTGTAGGACGTGCGCGCGCGGCCCTGTCCCTTGATGATGACCTGCCGGTTGTCCGTCTCGCTCGTCGTGGTGTCCCACGCTGCGCCACGGAAAGACGGGTCCATGGACGCGTCCCACGCCGTGGCCGGCTGGCCGAGCGTGATGCGCGTGTCCTGGAATCCGCTGTGCGAAACTGTCACGGAGCGGGAGAACACATCGATCAGGCGGCCGCGCTGGTCGTAGATGTTGAAATTCCAGTTTCCGGTGTCAACCTGAACGCCGTTGATCATGCTCGCGCCAAGATAGGTGATCGCGCCGTCACGGCTCGTGGTGGTTCCGATTGTTTTCACCGCCGTCGCCTTGGACTGGCCCGCGATGATCGCGAACTCCTGCTCGTTCGTGCTCTCGGTTATCGACGTCCACAGCGGGGTTGAGAGCTGCGACATCGCTTCGTCCGCATATTCGTACGAACGCTGCCGGCTGATGACCTTGGACGTCAGGTTGCCCGTCACGCCCGTCAGCAATCCGATGCCTTCGCGGACCTGCACGGGATAGAGTCCGGTGACGAGCCGGTTGGTCCCGTCCGAATAAACATTGACCTGAACCGTCGGCGCCATGAGTTCGGACGTCAGGCGGCCGGCCCAGTCCCGCGTGTTCGAAGAAAGATTGGTCTGCTGGATGACCTTCGACTGACCGCCCACGACCTGGTACTTTTGATCGTTGACGGAGATGGTGTGGGACGTGAACGCATTGGCATCGGAGAGATCGTTCACCTTCTCGTCGGCGTATTCCCACGAATCGCTCGTGACCTGAACCGTGTCGTTTCCGTCGTGATCGTCCACGACCGCTTGGAGGCGGCCGTACCCGTCGTAGACGTTGCGGAGCGTGAAGCCGCCGTTGGCGCCGTCACCGCGCTGCTGCCCCACCTTGTGCGGGCCGCGGGCACCCGAGGTGTACGTGTCGAAGGAATCGGACAGGGTTTCCTGCGTGTCGATGCGCGCCTGATTGTTCAAAACGCGGTAAACCTGGATCGTCTGGCTTTCGGTATGGCCCGTCAATTCAACCGCACGCTGTCCAGATGAATCGTCGAAAGCGTAGTCGTAGGACTTCGAGTTGCTGTGGATATTCACCTGCCCCTGATTGTCCGTCACATTCTGAAGCTGGCCCAGGGCATCGTAGTGATAGATCAGCGAGACGGGATCCTGCTCGGAAATGAGTCGGTTGTCGACGTCGTAGGTCTTCGTGGTCGTGACCTGCGTACCCAGCTTCGCCTGATCGTGGATGATGACATAACCCTGACGGATGTCGGAATCGGTGCGGTTTCCGTACAGGTCGACGTTCAGTCCCGCGGTGACGCCGATCGCGCCGATCATCGTTCCACGGTTCGAGTAATAGTAATTCAGCGTGTTCGTCTGGGTTGAGACCGCGCCGTCCGCCGCGATGGTCCGGCTTTCCGTGGTGGACTGCATCAGCTTCGCCTGTTCTTCTATCACCTCGAAGCGCTGGCGCACTGTGGATTCCGTCACGCTGATGGCCTCGCTCAACGACACGCCATTGTGCCAGCCGTATTCGAAGCTGACCTGCTTCAGAACAATTTCGCTGTTCCCGCGCTCATCGGTCACCGCCGTAAGACGACCCGCCGCGTTGTATTGGTTGATTTGGCTGTAAGGGTCGGTATAGGACAGAATCCGACCGGTCGCGTCCTCATAGGTATAGGTCGATGTGACCTGGCGTGTCGCCTTCAACTGGCCCGCGACCAGACCCATCTCGCGGGTGGACGTGTTCGCCGTGGTCGTTCCGTAGCCGTCATGGGACGTCGACACCGTTTCGGCATAACCGCGAAGCTGCGCACCCGTCTGGTGATCGTAGACATAGAAAGTGTTGTCCGTCGAATCGCTGCGCGTGCCATCCGGGTTCGTCACCTGGGTAACGCGCACCGACTGGGACAACTTCGCCTGATTGTTGATGATATCGCCCGCGTTGTAATAGTTGATGACCTCACCCAGCGTGCGGTCTCCGTTGGCCGACTCTCCCACCAGCGATCCCACGCCGTAGGCGCCGGTCGCAAAGCCGTTGACGTCGTAATCGTAGGTCGTGGAAACGGCCTGGAACTGGATGTCGCGGCCGGTGAGCGTCTCGTCATATTGAACGAGGGTCTGGCTCGTGCCGGTGAGGCTGGCGAACGAGGTGGTGATATCGACGTTCGCGCCGTTGAAAGACATCACGAGAAGCGGTGTTCCATGTGAATCGGTGAAGGTGGTTCCGTCAAACAATCCGGTGTCTTCGAGCTGGTACCAGTTGTGCCCCACCCGATCCCAGATGAAGTAGCTGATGGTCGCCACATTCCCGGCATACCGCTGAAGGGTAAAGTTCACGCCGCTCTCGTCGAGATAGGCCACCGAGCTGATGCGGCCCGACGCCGCGTCGCGGCCGATGGACAGTTCGTTCAAGTCCGCGCGGAAGCGAACGCCTTCGCGCGAGAGATTGACGATTCCGGACTCATTGATGTCGTAGTTCGCGGTCAGTCCGATATCGGTGCGGGTGATGTCCAGCTTCGCGTTGTCGAGGTGCAACCGGTCAAAGACCTTCTTCAGATGGAAAGTGATGTCCGTGTTGCCTGGAAGCGTGATGAGCCCCCCGTCCGCGTCCGATATGAGAGCGAACGAGGCGATCGTCTTGTCACGGCGCGCGTAATGCAGCATCCAGTTGGCGCCTTCCTTGGCGACGACATAGGTGTCACCGGTCGCGGTATCGTTGAACGTGCCTCCGACGAAATTACCGGCAGCGTCATAGTTCAATCCATGAAGTATCGGGAGGCTGGCCAGATTCTGGTCCGCGCTGATGCTCTCGCCGCTGACGGATTCGTTCAGGGCTTCGGTGTCGCGCATCTTCTGGCGGCCATGGAAAATATCGAAATACTGGATCGTCGATCCCGCGCCGGTCAGTTCCTCAACGCCGACGCCGCCGCGATCATTGATTGTCCAGCTCTTGAAGGTGCCGCCGCCCTTCGCGGTGATCAGCTTGCCGATGTGCAGAAGGCTTGGGTGATCCGCATCGCCGTAGTAGCCGTAATCAATGGTCGTGTCGTCGCGACGGATCGTGTTGTCGCGGCTCCGGGTTTCGGACGTCGTGTGCGAGAGGTCCCGCTTGACCTGGCCCAACACCATCAGCGTGGCGTCATAGCTGTCCGCCACATCGCTGGTGGTGATGTTCCCGGAACCGTCGTCCGACGAGTTGTGTGAGATACCCGAAGCGTCGATCTGACGGCCGTACACGTTGAATTTGTTGAAGACCTTCGCCTGCGACGTCGAAATGGCGCCGTCCAGATTGCGGGTCACGGATTTCGTGATGCTGGCCAGCAGTTTCGCCTGGCCGCGTGAACCGATGAGGTCGGGCTTGGCGTAGGGCGAGTCAGAAAGGCGCGAATCCGAGTTCGCGTTCCGGTCCGCGTAGACCTGCTCGGTCACGGACGTCGTCACGTTCCCGTAGCCGTCGTTGGAGTCTCCCACGCCGCTTCCAGTCACCGTGTCCAGACGGCCGGACGCGAGATAGGTGTTCTCCGTCACGCTTTCCTGCTTGTTCTGCTGAAGGTCGAAGTCCTGCGCGGGCGTGTTGAACGAGCCCGTGAAGTTCGTCACCAGCGCGCCATTCGCCAGGTGCGCGGTAAAGGAACGATTGGTTGTTTTCGACACCAGTGAACGGCCGTCCAGGATGGTGTATTCCTGCGTGCTGTCACCACCCGACCAGTTGTGAAAGCCGTCATCGGAAAGAGACGCTCCGGAACCGCTCGCGCCAATCAGACGGCCCGAGTCGTCGTAGGCGCTCCGCACCGTTGAAATCTGCCAGTTCCACGTGTCGTCGCGGTTCATGCGGCCGACCCAGTCGGAAGTATTGGTATCCCAGTAAACGAAGTTGTCGACGTTCAGGCCGCCCAGCTGGTCGTCGTTCACGCCCGTCGCGGTGAAGCTGACGCTCTGCGTTTCCGCGAGTTTCGCCTGGCCCAGCGCCAGGATCAGCGCGTGGTCGAAGATCTGAGTGAGGCGCGTCGTGGTCAGGTTGCCGAATCCGTCATCGGAGATACCGGCGCCGACGCCCGAAGAGTTGGCGAGGCGGCCGGAGTCGTAATAGGAATTGGTGACGGTGACCTGCTGGCGGTTCCAGGTTCCATCCACGTTCGTCGCGCGCACGCCATTGGCCGAACCGTCCTGATTGAATCCCGGAACGTCGTAGGAACCGGTGACCTTGTCCTGGCCGCGGTTGAACGTCGCCGTGTAGCTCTTCGAGTCGTTGACGGTCATCTTCAGATCGCCCGTGGGCGCGATGAAAGTCTGGGTGAGATCGGTGCCGCTGTAATTGTCGTAGCCGTCGTTCGACAGGCTGTAACCCGTTCCGTTTCCGCCGACCAGACGGCCGTTGACGTAATGGCTCACCACGTCGGTGAATTGGCGGTTCCAGGTTCCGTCGGGATAGGCGAGCGGGCCGCCGAAGCCCGTCGCGTAGCTGCCCTGGGCCAGCGCGTTCGACGAGAAAGACCAGTTCTGGGTCGAGGCAAGCTTCGTCAGGCCCAGCGTCGAGAGAATCGTGGTGTCATAGTTCTGTTTTGCCTGCGAAAGGGAGTAACGGCCGAAGCCGTCGTTGGAAAGCGAGCTGCTGTCGCCCACCACATTCACCAGGATTCCGTTCCGGCTGGCGGCTGCGGCGCGCGTGACGCTGAACTTGTTGCCCGTCAGCGTCAGGAGGCTTCCGTCGTAGCGGATGAACTGGCCGCCCTGGTTCTGGTCGAGCCAGTCCACCTGGTCGCCGTCGTAGATATTGAACTGGCGGCTCCAGGTTTCGGAGCTGGAGCCGTCGATGTTGGCCGAGGTGTTGTGGCTGTCGGTCCGAAGCACCTTCTGGAGACCCGCGGCATGCAGCAGTTCGATGTCATAGGTCTGCACCGACTCGCCACGGCTCACATTTCCGTATCCGTCATCCGAATACGAGGTGGACCGGCCGGTCACGTCATCGGTTTTCCCGAGCAGGTCATAGGTCGTGTTCGTGACGCTGGTCGAGCGGTTGTAGCTTCCGTCGGTGTTGCGGAGCGGAGCGACCACCGTTCCGCCGCTCGAGCTGTTCGAGGTGAAGGAATCCGTCACTGTCCGGATGACCTTCGCCTGGCCGCGAATTATCACGTAATCCTGATGTCCAACGCCCGCGTTAAAGCGGTTGAATCCGTCGTTCGACAGGGATCGGGTGGTTCCGGTGGCCTGCGACAAACGACCCAGGCTGTCGTAACCGTAGGTCACGCGGGTCGAGGAACCGTTGGTGGATCCGTCGGGGAGCGGAACCGCTGAACCGGCCGACCCCTCTCCCTGCGGGTCGGATGAAAACGTCTCGTTGTCCGAGATCGAAAGCTTCGCCTGTCCGAAGATCACCGCGAAGGTCTGCGAAATTCGCGTGCCCTGGTAGTTGCCCGAGCCATCGGCGCGCATGCCGTCGTTGCTCAGTCCCTGACCCGTGCTGTGCGATGCGGTCAACAGGCCAAGCGCGTTGTACTGGTTCTCGGTCGTCACTTCCTGACGGTTCCAGGCGCGGTCGCGGCCCGGGGTCGGAACCGCGAAGGTGCCGGTCATCGCGAGATTCGTCGAATTCGTGCGGTTCACGCTGCGAATCTGTTTGGACTGACCACGGATGATTTCAAAGGTCTGGATACCGCCCGCCACCGCGATCTGGTGAGAAGGATTTCCCAGTCCGCCGAGGCCCGTGATCTGACCGCTGCCCGTCCAGTTGCCGTAGCCGTCGTTCGAGAGCGAGGCGCTCTGTCCGGCAGCGCCCGTGATCCGGCCCGACCGGTTGTACACCGTCGTGTTTTCGGAAATCTGGTAGGTGTAGGTTCCATCGGAGTTCGTCACGGACGGCGTTCCCGAGAGGAACGTGCCGGAGACGCCGCTCGCGTTCGTTGTCGCGGAGAGCGTCGTCGATTTCGTGACCTTCGCCTGGCCGATCTTGCCGATCAGATCCGTATCGAATTCCTGCCAGATGCCCTGCGTGGTGACGAGCCCCGTGTTGCGGTCAAACGTTCCGGCACCTGTGTAATTGCCGAAGCCGTCGTTCGATAAGGACGCGCCGCTTCCGGTCGCGTTGGTCAGCTGGCCTGTGACGCCGCTGTAGTAATTGGTGGTTTCGACAACCTGCTCGGATGACGACGTGTCGCGGTTGTCGGTCCGGGAATAGGAATTGGTGACCTTGGCCTTCGTCTGGCCGAGAAGGCCCAGGACCATGCTGTCGTACGTGGTCCGGCTGGTGGAGCGGGAGATGTTTCCGAAGCCGTCATCGGACACCGAGGAGCTGCGCGCCTCGGTCTTCTCCGGCTGGAATCCCGCCGCGTAAGCGCGCCAGTTGAGGAGCGGATTGTCATCAATCGTTGTGTTGTTGTTCACATCCCGCGTCAGGACGATTTTGCCGATCGCGTCATACGCGACAAACGCCCAGCTGGTCTGCGAGTTCTTGGATCCGTCCGCGTTCGCAAGCGGGCTTCCCGGCGTGCCTTCCCCATTCTGGTTTGAGCTGAAGCCCTGCGAATAGGTCAACTTCACCTTCTGCAGGCCCAGCGTGCGGAGGATTTCCCGGTTGTAGACCTGCTGTGTGCGGGTGGCGGTGTAATTGAATCCGTCGAAGGAAAGTGAAGTCCCGTGACCGGCGACGTCGACATAACGGCCGAACCCGTCGTAGTAGGTATCGGTCACTGTCTCACCACGGTTCCAGGTCCCGTCACCCTGCGGGATCGGCGCACCGAACGAAGCACGGTCATAAAGGGAGCTCGACCAGTTGCGATTGGTGGAACGGAACACCTTCGACTGGCCGCGGATGATCTGATAGTCCAACGTCGTTTCCGTCGCGGTGTAGTTCGAATAGCCGTCGGTCGACAGGCCGATTCCGGATCCAGCG
>JAYTIE010000218.1:0-8855 GCA_043732015.1 Elusimicrobiota bacterium
GGTAATTTTCTGGAATTTGGAGAGCGCGTTCTTCCTGACCGCGTCGTCATAGGACACCAGCGCCACATCCAGCGGGTTGGCCATCCGTTGAATCCGGGCTCCGAGAAGGCCGACCAGAATTCCCGCGAGAATCAAGGTGAAAAGCCGGTTCTTCATGTTCATAATAACGCTCCTTGGCACAAGGACTGAAATTTTTACCGGCCGCGCGTGATCGCGCGATCAAGAAACTCGACGATGTGCATGACTTCCGCTTTCGAATCCGCCCGGCGCAAACCCGCCGCCAGCTGAATGAGGCACGAGACGCTCGACGTTACAAGAATCCCGCAGCCGGACGCGCGGACATGCGCTGCTTTTGCGGCCACAATGTCGCGGGACAACTCCGCGTGCATCACCGCGAACGCGCCGGCACCGCCGCAGCACTGGTCGGCTTCGGTTACCGGAACGATGGTAAGCCCCGGAATGGATTGGAGAAGTTCGCGCGGCGGCCTCGTCAGTTTCGTTCCGTACTGGGACTTGCACGGATCGTGGAACGCGACCGGCGTGCCTGACCACTTCACGACCGCCAGCACGTCCTTCAAACCGCGCTCAATCAGAAGTTCATTCACGTCCCGGACTTTCGCGACCAGGGCTTCGGCGCGGCGCTTCCATTCGGGTTCCGCGGTGAAATAGGAAGGATATTCCCGGATATGCGCGCCGCACGAGGAATCGTCAACCAGGATCGCCTCATAATTTCCCGCTTCAATCCGCTCGATGTTCACGCGCGCGAACGCGCGCACCGAATGCAGCACGCCGTAGCTGGCAGCCGGCAGGCCGCAGCAGAGATCCGTCGGAACCGCGACCGGAATTTTCAGCCTTTCCATGAGGCGAAGCGTGGAAAGGCCCGTGGACGGCCGGGCGTACTGTTCGCCGCAGGCCGGGAAGAAAGCGACCCGGGGCCGCACGTCCGCGCCCAGCGTGGCGCCGGATTTGGCCGCAGCCTTCTCGGCCCGCGCGCGGGCTTCATCCATGGCCTGGACCGTGCGCGCGCGAACGGACGCATGCTCCAGCAGGAAACGGAGCGGCGCGTCCGGCAGCTGTTCGTCGGCCGCTTCGATGATGGGGAATTTTTTCATGAGGCCGAGCGCGCGGATCAGGAGCGCGAAGCCCATCTTCTTCATCACGAAGGAGATTTTGAGCAGGAGGCGGAAAAGTTTCGGGTTCGGGAGCAGCTTCTCCAGCGCGAAGCGGAGCGGGCGCGGGATGCCGTTGACGCGGTTCAGGTGATCCCGCGCCGCGATCATCAGTTTGGCGGTGGGCACTTCCGAGAAACAGACCGAGGTGCATTCTCCACACAGGAGACAGGTGTTGATGCTGTCCGCCAGGCCCGGCGTCACTTCCACCTTCCCCTCGATCATGCCGCGCACGAGCTGATTGCGCCCGCGCGGAGACAACGCCTCGTTGCCCGTCACCTTGTAGGTCGGACAGAACGACGTGCAGAAGCCGCAGCGGTTGCACGCGGCGGCGGCGTCGCTCCATTTCTGGAGATCGGTCAAGGATGGAGGTGTTGATTCAGGCACGGGGGTTCAATCCATTAAATCCAGAACTTGTCGCCATAGTTTGTCGCGGGACCCGGGTCCGCGCCCAGGGGTTCCGGTGTTTCTTTCATGATCGTGGCCACTTCACTGTCGGTGAAGGCGGTGGTCTGCGGGGACAGGATTCCGTCCGGATCCAGCGCCTTCTTGATGCGGCGGTGAAGGTCCCTCAGGACGAACGGGCGGCCCCGGTCTGCGGAAGAGGATGGCGGCGCGAACGGAAAAAGTTTGAACGTGACGTCGAGAATGATGCCGAGCGTGCCCCACGATCCGATCAGGAGTTTCGGCACGTCATAGCCGGCAACATTCTTCATCGTCTTGGCTCCGAACACGCCGGTCTCGCCCGTGGGGAATAGCACGCGCATGGCCAGGATCTGGTCCCGCAACGGCGGTGCTACGCTGGAACGCGTGGCGACGGTTCCGCCCACCGATCCCGTTCCCGACACCCAGAGAAAACGGCCTTCCTTCTCGACGGCCGCGCGGACATCTTCCAGCTTCGCGCCCGCCTGCGCGGTCACGGTGAGATTCGCGCGGTCTACTTCCAAAATGCGGTTCAGGCCGCCCAGCCGGATGACGCGCGGCTCGCGAACCCGCATCTTGGTGCGGAGCCCCTGAAGGCCATACATGCTTTTCGAAGCTGCGAACGTGCGGACCATTTCGACGAGCTCAATCTCGTCCTTCGGCGACGCGGTTCCGTCCTTGTCCAGGTTCACGAGCGACTGGGTCGCGTTCATGGCGACGGCCACCCGGCTCACCAGCGGGATCAGCTTGTCGGGATTGCAGATGTTGTCGGGATCGAACGCATTCTTCAACCGCCGGAAAATGGCCAACGTGTCCCGGGTGAAAAGCCATTTCATCGCCTCGCGCTTGTCGATGCCGATGCCGTGCTCGCCGGAAATGGTGCCGCCCAGATCCACACAGGCCTTCAGCATTTTCATGCCGGCCTCTTTCACGACGCGGGTCTGCGCGGCGTTGCGTTCATCAAAAATGATCTGGGGATGGAGGTTGCCGTCGCCCGCATGGAACAGCATGGCAACGCGAAGGCCCGCGTCGTCGGCAATCTTGCGGATGGCGCGAAGCGCCTCGGGCAGTTTGGTGCGCGGCACCGCGCCGTCTTCCACCAGAACGTTGGGGGCGAGCCGCGCCATGGACGCGTACGCGCCGCGGCGGCCTTCCCAGAGGCGGACACGCTCCTCCTCGGTTTTCGCGAAACGGAATTCGATCGATCCGTTGTTGAGGCAGAGGTCCTGGATGCGGACGACTTCTTTGTCCAGCTCCTCGACCTTGTCCCCGTCCGTCTCGATCAAAAGGACGGCTTCGGCGTTCGGGTAACCGCAATGCATGAACGCTTCTACGGCCTCGATAATGGTGCGGTCCATCGCTTCGATGGTGGCGGGCAGAAGGCCGGCGGCGATTATGTCGGTCACCGCCTGGATGGCGGCGTCCATCGTCGAAAAGCTGGCGAGCATGGTGCGAACGACCGCCGGTTTCTTCAGAAGCCTGACCCGCATCCGGGTGGCGATGCCCAGCGTGCCTTCCGTTCCGCAAAAAAATCCGGCCAGGTCATAGCCCGGATCTTCCGTTCTGAGATTCACGGTACCGCCCTGGGGTAGCACCACTTCGACGCTGGCGACGAAATGCGACGTCACGCCATACTTCAGGCAATGCGGACCGCCCGCGTTGGTGGCCACATTGCCGCCCACCGTGCAGGCCTTCTGGCTGCCCGGATCCGGCGGAAAGAAAAGTCCCAGCGGCTCGACGGCGCGCTGAAGGTGCAGGTTCACCACGCCCGCTTCCACAGACACGTCACTCTTCACCTTGTCGACGCGCCCGATGACTTTGAGGCGCGCCAGCCCGATCACCACCGCGCCGTGGAGGGCGATCGGTCCGCCGGCGAGGCTCGTGGCGGCGCCGCGCGCGACATAGGGCTTTTTGTATCCGGCCAGGATCTGCACGATGGCGGCGACCTGTTCGGGCGTTCCCGGGAGCACCACGGCGGAGGGACGCGCGCGGTCCAGCGCCGCGTCGTAGGAATAGAGGAAGAGATCCGCCTCGTCGGTGAGCACGTTCTCATCGCCGACGACTCTCTTCAGCTCGGCGATGATCTTCGGATTCAGGATGGAAATGGTCTGGGAAGAACTCACGATGGAATTATACACCCCATGGATTTTCTAGGAGACGGGCGGACGCTCATACCAGAACCGGCACAGCACTCGCGACCGGATGGCCCATGGAAAAACGGCGAACAGGCTTAAGATCAGCGTCAGGCGAAGCGGGGAATGCCAGCGAAGTTTCCGGTCCGAGGAGCGAATGGAAATGTCGGTCAGCACCTCGAACATCTTGTCGTGGCGCCGGCCCCAGCCGCGCAGCGCGCGGGAGAGAACCACGTCTTCGGCCGCATAGACTTTCTCGCTGAATCCCCCCACGCCTTCGAACGCGGCGCGGGTGCAATAAATGAAGGATCCGCCGCAGATGCCGTGATCGGCCAGAAAACGCGCAAGGAACGGCGCGAGCACGTGCGCCAGGGAATTGCGCGGCGCCTCGCCGGGTTTCGCGTCCTGCCGGAAGGAGATGATCGCGCCGCCGCCCGCCCAGTTACCGGAGAGGAGCCGGGACAGCGCGGAACCGATCAGCACGTGCGACGGCAGCGTGTCGGCATCGAGAAAGATGAAGTGATCGCCCTGCGCCGCGCGGGCGCCCGTGTTCCGGGCGCGAGAGATCTGATTCTCCGGCTCGTTCACGACGCGCGCGCCGTATTCCCGGGCGATCTCGCCTGTACGGTCCGTCGAATTGTTATCGACGACAATGACCTCGCCGGGGAATGAGATGCGTTCCATCGCCCGCTTCAGCATGGCCAGCGTGCGAGGGAGGAGGGCCTCCTCGTTGAAGGCGGGAATGATGACCGAGTAAGTGGGCGTCAGCCCTCCAGAACGCGTTTCAGTGTCTGCAGATCTTTTTCAACCAGGCCGCGGTCGCGCTCGAGCCTTTCCTCGGACATGCCGGGCAACTGGAACAGGGTCAGCGACACTTCGGCGCCGGATGCATTGGGCACGACGCGCATCGGGACCGCAATCTCGACGCCGGGCGAGACAGTGATGTAATGATCCATCACGCCGTACGGATTGGCTTCGATGAAGCGGATCTTCATCTGGCCATCCGGCGTATCCATGATCCAGTCGCTTTCCTGGCGGTCGATCGATAGACAGAACGCGGTGGCCCAGTCCGGCATGTTCTCCGGGTTCGTGACGAAGTGATACACCTCGGCCGGCGGCCGGGAGACAGAGACACTGACGGTCAGTGACCTCATCAGGGACACGGGTTTTAGTTGGAAGCGGTCTTCAGCAACTTGAATGCGTGCGTCCATTCGTTGCGAAGGAAACCGGGGATGCACCAGAGCATGCAGAGCGGTTCGATGGCGCGGGCGGCTTCAGCCTTTCCCATGTCCTCGGCGTCCCAGCCGAACTGGTCGAGCACGCCGCGAACGGTTTTCTTCGCCGCGTCACTGTTGCCGCAGATGAACATGGTCGGGCGGCCTTCCGCGAACGACGGGTTCACCATGAACCCATTTCCGACAGAGCTGAACGCTTTCACAAAGTTGGCTTCGGGAACCGCGTACTGCAGCTCTTCCATGAGGGAACCGTCGAGCGTCGTGAAGAACTTCAGCACGCCGTTCACCGGTGCGGCGTCCTCGATCGGGTTCGTCGCGTCGATGATGGTCTTGCCCTTCAGGTTGGCGGCGCCAGCGGCCATCAGCGCTTTTTCGGCGCCGTTGCCCTTCACCGCGAGGACAACGAGTTCGCCGAACTTCGCCGTCTCTTCGACGCTAGCGACTTTCGCTCCCGCGTTGGCGGTGGCCCAGTCGTTCAGTTTCGCGGGCTCACGCGTTCCCAAGGTGACTTCGTGTCCATGCTTCAAAAATCCGGCGCCCAGCGTCTGCGCAACAATTCCCGATCCGATCACTCCAACTTTCATAATGCCTCCTGTTTAAATTGTCAGGCGGGCCGGCGGAAAACGATCTCGACGGCCAGCTCTTCTTTCCCTTTCGGGTCCACGTTGTACATCGCCACCTTGAACGAACGCGCGCCGGTGGGATCCAGCAGAATGCGCCACGACCAGACTTCCTTCTTCGAAACCTCGTAAAACGTCTTGACCGACACGATGCCGCTCGGAACGCAGGTGCCTTTCAGGTTCATCCGCTGAACCGACGTGTGAAACGTGTCGCTCCAGCGAACCTCGGCCTTGCCGTCGCCACGCAGCAGCGCCGTCAACACGGCGGTCTGGCGGCGCTCCTGATGCGTCCAGGAATAATCGATCTCGAGCTGACGTCCGTCCTCACTGATCGTTACGCCCGCGTGCGCCGGAGAGTTCTCTTCAGGATCTTCGCGGGACAGCCACAACCGGTTGGTTCCGACCCAACGACCGGTCAACGGCTGCCAAACGGTCATCGATGGATGCGGCCCCCTTCCGGTCTTCTCGCTCATGAAGGCAAACTACCAAAAGGGGGCCGGGAACGCTCCCTAGACCGGCGCTCCGAACAACGTGCCCACCCCGGCGGTAATCGCCATCGCGAGCGCGCCCCAGAAAGTGACACGCAGCGCGCCTTTCACCGGGCTCGCTCCGCCCGCATTCGCGGCGAGCGCGCCGAGCGCCGCCAGCGAGAGGAGCGACGTAATGAAAACAGCCGGCAACAAGGCCCGGCCTTCGGCAACGAGCACCGCCACGACCAGGGGAATCAGCGCGCCCGCGGCGAAGGTGCCGGCCGACGCCAGCGCGGCCTGAACGGGACGGGCCTTGTTCACCTTCGTGATGCCGAGCTCCTCGCGGAGATGCGCTCCCAGCGCGTCGTGCCTCGTCAGCTCATCGGCGACCTGGGACGCCAGCGCCTGAGGGAGGCCGCGCTTCACATAAATGCCCGTCAGCTCGGCATGTTCGCCTTTCGGATCGGATTCAAGTTCTTCGCGTTCACGTTCGCGGTCCGCGTGTTCGGTGTCGAGCTGGGAGCTGACCGAAACATATTCCCCGGCAGCCATGGACAGCGAGCCGGCCACCAGGCCGGCGACACCGGTGACGAGGATCGCGTGCGCCGACGCCTGCGAGGCCGCGACGCCGACCACCAGGCTCGCGGTCGAGACAATGCCGTCATTGGCGCCTAAGACCGCGGCGCGGAGCCAGCCGACCCGTTCGCTGCGGTGGGACTCGTGATGGGCGTTTTTCGTCATGGGAATTTCCTCAACAGGCGGGGCGCTATTTTTCCGGGCGCCAGGCGCGCTTTTCCTGCTGCGCTTGCCGGCGTTGCTCCGGGGTCAGCTCGTCCTCGAGCCGCTTCATGTAGCCATCGGCATCGGTCAGTACGGTCTCGCGGGCTTTCTCGTCCTCGAAGCCCGCCCCGGCCCGGTCACGCGCGATCAAAAGCCATTTGTATCCGTCCACCGGGGTGGCGGTCCGGACCTGGTTGGTCGCGATCAGGCTTCCCACCTTGTACTGGGACTGCATGTAGCCCTGTTTTGCCGCGACGGAGAAATATTCGAACGCCTTCGCCGGATCGCGAAGCACGCCGTTGTTGCCTTCTTCATAGGAGAGTCCGGCCTGGTGACATCCCGCGAGGCTGCCCATCTCACAGGCTTTGCCGAACCAGTAGACCGGACTCGTGTTGGATCCCGACCCTTCTGCGTAGTCCGCGTAGAGCTGGCCCAGTTTGAGGGCCGCCGCGGCGTCGCCGCCATTCGCGGACCGCTCATACTGCTTCACCGCGAGCGCTAGGTCGCCTTCCTTGAAAGCCACATCACCAGACGTGGTCGCGCACGCGGACAGCGTGCCGATCAAGAGCGCCATCAGAAGCGCGCGCGATGAAAGTCTGTTCAGTTCAGCCATGTTGAAAATCAGTTCAGCCGCTTTCCGTCGACGGATTCCGCCGCCTCGATCAGATCGTGAACGGCGGTGTGGAGCGGCGAGAGCGGGTGACCTTCCTCCAGCGTCTCTTCGGTTTCCTCCACGGACCGGGCGCCGTGGTAGCCCAGGAAATTGAACCGCGTGGATCCCTCGGACGGAAGCGTGTCGCGTTCGGCGTCGGGGCCCTCGAGCGTGAAGTCTTCGGCCAGTTCGAAAATCTTGTCGGCCTTCTGGTGAAGCGTGTCGTGCTGGCCCAGACCGATCATGCCGCCGCCCGTGCTCATGTAAAGGCTGATGGATCCGTCGCGAAGAACCACGAGCGTGGCGACGCCCGACTCGACGCCGATGTCCACCATCACGCCCCAGAATTTCTGATCGGGCTCGGGCAGGATACCGAGCGTTTTTGGATCGGTGAGAAACAGGCGGCCGCGGAGGGAGCGGTAAAGTTCGGAGGTTTCG
Organism: Elusimicrobiota bacterium; assembly: GCA_043732015.1. Lineage (GTDB taxonomy): Bacteria > Elusimicrobiota > Elusimicrobia > F11 > F11 > JBBRXR01. Next base: position 7,920 of record JAYTIE010000218.1, read on the forward strand.
AAGGTCATGCCCTATCTTATCACCGCTTCTCGGGCGGAAGAACCCGTATGTGCTCAGCGAAGCTCTTGTGGGTCTCGGTGTTCACCGACCGGTGCTTCTCGATGGCGCTGGCCGGATACTGGGACAGGCACATGTGCCCGCGCCAGTTCCTGGCTGGACGGACGGGACGCGGGACCAGACCGCCGCCGCAGTTCGGACAGACGTTCAGCAGAACCTGCTCGACGCAGATTCGGCAAAACGTGCACTCGAAACTGCAGATCATCGCGTTGTTGGCGCTGGGCGGAAGGGACATGTTGCAGTTTTCGCAGGTGGGTCGAAGTTCAAGCATGGAGTGATTAGAGGAAAAGGCAGGCTGAATTGCTACAGGGCGGCGGGTTTGACGGCGATGGCGGAGACGGTCGAATAATAAAGAGCGAGGCAGGCAGGATTGAGGGCGTTCCGGCGGTATCCCTCGAGGTCGGCGTCGGTGGCGAGGGTGGTGGCCTTGTAGGCGTCGGCCAGCGCGCGGGACGAGAGTTCCATGACGCGCGCCGGGCCCTCGCCGCCATGGCAAAGATGCTCTTCGGTTCGCTGGGAAACGATGTCGAGGCCCGCGCGGTGCAGATGCAGCGCCAGGGACTTTCCATAAGCCGGATCGAGACCCTTCGAGCGGAACAGGGAACACATCGCGTCGTTCACGCGCCCCTGGGACTGGTGATCGCCGCCGGAAATGTAGCGCGCGGCCGTAAAATCCGGCTCCACCACCACCAGCCGCCCGCCCGGTTTCAGCCAGCCCACGAGGCGCTTCAGAATGGCCTCGGGGTTCTTGTTGTGAATGAGCACGTAGCGGACGTGAATTATGTCGAAAGGGCCGATCGAGTCGACGGTAAGGATGTCGTCCTGGATAATTCGGGCGGCGTAGTCCGCCTCGCGCGTCAGGAAACGGATGTCGCGGTC
>JAYTIE010000219.1:0-8827 GCA_043732015.1 Elusimicrobiota bacterium
CTTTGCGGCTCGCGTAATCCATCAGGAACTGGGCTTTTATCGTGGCATGAACGTCCAACGCTTCGACTCTGTCCAGCTGAATTTCCCCGGTCGCCAGGAAAAGTGGAAGATTGATCTGAGGGTTCACAAGGCGAACGGTGACATCGTCAAACCGGATGGATTTATAGTCCACCGTCTTGCACGAGACATCAAGCGTCTTTAACCTGCCGAAGCGCGTGTCCTCTGCAGAAAGAGGAACGGCGCGCGTTTCCAACTTCGTGGCATCGATGTTCGGCAGGTGAAAAAGAGGGAAGGAGAGATTCAGGACGCGTTCATCCCGAACCGGCATGGCGTCGGGATCGCACTTGTAAAGAACGGCGCTCCCTTCCGGCAAGGTCCACCGTCCGACCTCTTTGTAAACCTGCTTGAACAACAGTGGCGGGTACTTCAGGTAATCGCTTACCTCTTGAACATTTCCTGCAAGTTCCGCGGCGATGTATCCGTTCTGGACCAGCACGAAATCGGAGAGTTCGAACCATCTCTTCCTGCACACGCCGTGGAACGCAACGTTCCGGACATTCTGGACACGCGCGCTGAGATTCAATGTCGTGCTATGGAAATACGGATGGTTAGACACCACCCTGACCGTCGACATCGTCTCGGAAGAATTGCGTAGTTCGCAGATTCGCTTTATCACGTCGGAATGCTTCCAATCTTCCTCCGATGGGGCCCAGGGCCGGATGACCCAATAGTCGAATCCCCAAACCCGGCCGCGAACTTCCAGGGATGGCCACCAGTTGCCGGTCGCGCAAAGAAAAATCGCCAGAGAACAAACGAGAATGTAGATCGACTTGCGATCGCGCGGCAACCATGCCGCCGTCAACAATGCGGCTGCGGGAAGGACAGGAAGCGCATAACGAAGATTGTGATTCTTGATGCAAGACAGCAGGAACAGCGGCGTTAACAGCCACAGCAGAACGAGCCACGCGCGAGGCCGCCAGATCGGGACCAGAAGTCCGGGAAGGAAGAGAATGAAAAGTACGAGATTGAGCTGGTAAACCAATCCAACCGGGTACCACGTCCATTTGTGAAGTCCCGACGCACTTCGTCCGTCCGCCGGAGGCAAACCTGAAAAACCATGAATTCTCGACAGGGTCGGCAACAGGTTGATCGAGTACCACGGCCACATGAGGATCAGCGCCCAGAGGAGAGACAGGCCAAACCACAGAAGCGTTTTTTGCCGACGGGCCTGAGGAAGAACCGAGAGAAGCGGGCCGATCAGATACACGGGATAGGTGTATTTCGTCAATGTCCCGAGACCCAGCGCAAGACCGAATACCAATGACCACCTTTTGTCTGAAAATGCCTTCGACTTGATCAGGGCCAGAAAGCCAACCGTGACCCAGCTCGCGAGCGACAGATCGATCAACGTCAGGTGGGAGATGTAATAGACAAAGGGATAACAGACGAACAGAACGGCGGCGCTGAATCCCTCCCAACTCCCGAACAAATGCTCCCCGATGAAAAACAAACAGACAAGCGCCACGCACGAATAGAGAAAGTTGATCACAGACCCCGCCCGAGAGATGACGTCGACGCGTTCCAGGAAGGGCGCAACCTGCATCGGATAAAGAGGAGGGTAGTCAAACGAAACCGGCCTGAACCATTCGGAAACGGGCTTGTGGAGAATGCGATCTTTCAGCACAAACGCATTGGTCGTGTGAGTCGCTTCGTCCCATGCGCAAGGACGGCTGTCTCTGTGCATCCAGATCCACAGAAAAATGCCGTTGAACAGGGCCAGAAAGAACAGTCCCATAAGCCACGGCGCTCGGGATGAGCTTGAAGGAGGCGTCTCGAGATATGACATGTCAGATAGTTTTGACAATTTCGATCATTCCACAAAAGCCTCTCGACCTGTTGGCCAAAGGGCTTTTTTCTAAATTGAACTCCCCGTATTAGACGATATTCGCAACTGGCTTCTTAGACCCTGAAGAAGGCCTTCCCCGACGTAAAAAAATTCAATACCATCTGGTTCTTCCTGACTCAAGTCACCCTACCCGGTGTCGTTTTTAACCTAACCAACCGCCTCAAAATCAACAAGACGAACGTTTTGGAGTTTTTACCATGACCGTGCATTTTTCCCCCAACCGGGAGGGCGGATTTTCGTCCTTCAGCCCCGGCTCTCTACTTGAAAAACCTTCAGGGGTTTCATCGGCCCAGCGGGCCGGTTCCACGCCAGGCGAGCGCGAAAAAGGATTCTTCCAGGAGGAATCTGCTAGGAGCCATCTCACCATCATCGTCCCTGCCTACAACGAGGCTGGATGCATTGCCGATACCATCCGCAGTCTCAAAACCCAAACTGTCCAACCCGACGAGGTCATGATCGTCGACGACTTTTCAAGTGATGGAACGGGGGACATCGCGCGTTCACTCGGCGTTACAGTGCTCCGTCCCGCAGCCAACACGGGATCGAAGGCGGGCGCGCAGAACTTCGCGCTGGCTCACGTGAGAACAAAATTTACGATGGCGATCGACGGCGACACCACGCTGGCCCCGGATGCAATCGAGAAACTGATCGCAGCGATGGCAGAGCCCGGCGTGGCGGCCGCTTGCGGCTTCGTTCTGCCGCGTCACGTGAGCACGCTATGGGAACGCGGCCGGTACATCGAGTACATGTTTGCCTTCTCGTTTTACAAGCCGGTGCAGGATTACTACACCAAGCCGCTCATCTCATCCGGTTGCTTCTCGATTTACGACACGAGGGCGCTCAAAGCCAACAGCGGATGGTCCCAGCGCACGATGGCGGAAGACATGGACCTGACCTGGAGCTTTTACCAGGCCGGACACAAGGTTCGATTTGTCCCAGAGGCCCTGTGTTATCCCATCGAGCCGCACAATTATGCCTTCATGGCCAAGCAACTCCGGCGCTGGTCCCACGGATTCGTGCAGAACGTCATGTTGCACTGGCGCGGCATCCTTAATGTGCCGTACCTTCGGTTCCTGATTTCGGTGGCGTTGTGGGACTCCGTGGTGGCATCGATCGCTTATCTTGTCGCACTGCCCATTATTGCGATCGCAACCCGCCAGCCACTCTGGCTTCTCGCCTATGTGATTGATCTACCAACCGTCCTCGTTCCAGTTCTCTCTCGTGCCATCCCGCGAAGGGAAGGAATCAAGGCGCTCGCCAGCATTCCGGCATTTTTTGTCCTGAGAACCGTGAACGCACTTTTCCTGCTCGAAGCGTTGTGGACCGAAATGGTTCTCAAACGGCGACTGGCCGTTTATGAGAAGGGGCACTGACATGGTGGCGGGACTTCCCGGAACGGGCATAGGCGGAATTTTTTTCCTTCTGAGCGCGCTTCTGATGCCGGTGGTCGAGTTCGTTCGGACGCTTCAGGGGCGAAGCAACCTCCGGCGCTGGAGATTTGTTCTCAGGCACAGCGGCATCGCGCTCGGTATCCTGGGAGCGATGTGGGCGACCGGGTGGCTATTGGGGCAGTTGTTGTTTGCCCTGCTTCGCACTCGCATTTCCGCAACGGCCACCGCGGCACTTCATCCGCACAACGTCATTCAGGCGCCGCCTCTCATGCTCACGCTTGGCGTTTTGTTGGCGGTTCTTCTCAGCGTGGGAATCTTTCGCCGCCTCTTCGCACCGAGGCGGGTCCCTTCGACGGCTTAACCGAGCCGTATCTCTCGACGAATTCGCATTCACAAAAAGCCTCGCATCTCAATGAGATGCGAGGCTTTAAACAGGTACTGTCCGTACTGGACAATCTTCGCAACTGGCTGCTGGCATCGAAGATTGATTCTCTGGCGGATGGGCTTAGTCTGCCGGCAACGTGAAGTAAAACACGGATCCGGAGCCCGGCGTTGATTCGGCCCATATTTCGCCCCGATGCATCTGGACGATGCGTTTGCAAAGCGCCAGGCCGATGCCGGTCCCCTCATATTGCTGGGCGTTGTGCAGTCTGCGGAAGATCTCAAAAATCTGCTGAAGATACTCTTTCTTGATTCCCATCCCGTTATCGCTCACAGAGAATTGCCAAAGGGCTCCCATGCGATGGCATTGGATGTCAATGACGGGAGCGTCGCTGCCACGGTACTTCAATGCGTTACCAATCAGGTTCTGAATAAGCTGGCTGAGATGCACGCGGCTGCCCTTGACGGTCGGCAACGCAGACACATGGACGAAAGCGCCCTTGGACTTGATGCCCGTCTCCAGATCGTCCAAGACCTCAAGCACCAATGAATTAAGGTCAACAGCCGAAAACTCGATACTGGTCCGGCTCAGAAGCGAATAGTCGAGCAGGTCGCGAATGAGGTTCCGCATGCGGCCCGTTGAAGAGACGATTTTCTCGAGATAGGAAAAATTTATTTCGTCCTCCCGCTTAATCGAACGCGAAAGGAGATCGGAATAAATCCCGATCTTCCTCAAAGGCTCTTGGAGATCATGCGAAGCGCCATAGGCAAAATGTTGAAGTTCTTGATTGGAGCGTTCCAACTCTTCGGCCTGAACACTTTTTTCAGCCAGCGCCCGCGCAAGTTCTGACCGGGCCGCTGAAAGAGCCGCTGAAAAGGTTCGGGCCTCGTCGCCCGCTATACGAGCGATGTTCAGCTTCACCCGGGCGATCTGCTCCATGGCCTCGCCTGAAAGCGCGGCGCCAATCAACGGAACCAACGGGCCAAACTCCTCGAGAATATCTTCCCGAGGAGCCCCGCCTATGAATGCGACAACGAACTCCGGGCCGGTCGAAATGGCTGTCACAGCGGTTGGTTGTCCGCGCGGCGACGGGAGTGTCCCGCGGAAATGAGCTTTTCCGGAACAGGAAGAAAGGAAGGTTTTCCAGGCGGACGCGTTGGGCAAGGTACGCCGGAAGCCCGGCGCCGGAAGCAGTGCGCCAACCTCAAAGTCCTTTACGAAACAAATGCATTCGTCGGCACCGACGTGGGCGGCCAACATGTCCGCAGCGGACTGACGGTTGTCCCTCTCCAAGATGAGACGAGAAACCAGATCAAGCAGGGCTTGTAGGCTGCTTACTCGGGAAACAGGCATACCACGGCGGTACAGTTGTGAAACGCGCTGGACTGGCCCTCAATGCGAGCGAACTGGCCATAGGTGTTGCAGCCCGCCATGGGCGCGCCGGAAATCGCATCTTTCACGGTCTGAAGTTCGATACCGAAGGAATCTCCCATGCGCAGGCGCGTGGCGACGCAATCGAAGAACAGGGCCATCTGAGGCTTCTTCGATCCGATTTTTGATTGGGCGTCCAGCACGGCGGCGGCGGCCCCGTCGGGGCCACAGGACGTCGATGCGGACATGAACCTGACCACCGACCCTTCCGGAATTTCGGCCGCGCATACCACGGATCCATCAGGTTGTACGCTGAGCGGGACCCGCAGTTTATAGCCGGCCCCTGTGTCAATCCCAAGAATGTTGTGAAGAAAGAACGGCAAAGGCTCGCTCGGATTGAACGTGTGCCCCGCCCTCTGCGCATGAGCCGCGAAGACCTCGGCGGCCGGCGCGCTGTTCAGGCTAACAAGCCGTCCGCCCTGGGCTTCGGTGACACGGTACCGGTCTCCCGTGGGCTCCCATCCATGATTGGCTCCGATGCCCAGGCGTTTCTTGGAGAGAATCTCCAGGACGACCACCGCGTTGCCGACGACCTCGCTCTGGTTGAACACGTGGGTCTGGGAAAATTTGGCGTCATCACCGGCGCCGCCACCGAAGAACTCGTAGGCCCCGCCCGTGACCAGGTTGAGCGCAGCGATGAACTCTTCCGTGAAACCCGCCAGCGCGTCGGAAAGAATCATGGCCGCGCGGTGCGGAAACACGGCCGGCTTGTCGGCGATAAAGTTCGACGCCGCCTCGCGCGCCGCGGCGGCGGGATTTTCCGAAACGTTTCGCCCGATGCCAAGGGAGAACAGCATCTCGTCGGTTCGAATGGCCACAACACAAACGGCGCCGGTGGCCAGGGTCGCGTCGAGAAATTCTCCCGCCGAAGAGCATCCGGTAACGATCGGAGACTTTAACCGTGCGTTTATTTCCTTGAGGAGCGACGCGTAATCGTACTTGGAGGACGAAAAAACCAGGACGACGTCCGGTGTTCCACCCAGGTCATCGGCGAGCGACTGGGATATCTCCCGCGCGGCCGCGCTGGGATCGAGGGTGCTGGTACGGCGCATGGCTGTCTTGATCATGGGGCCCTCCAATTTTTTCCGAATGAATTCTACTTTTCGGGGGAACGGAGAAGCAAACCATACCTGACAATAAGGTCACCCATGAGATGGCCTTCGGACCGAATGAAAACGGGAGTCGACCTCCGATGAAAAAGAAACCTCTGTAGGCGAATAATAACCACACTGGCTGTTGGCCGGATGACGCTCCCGCCGCCTGGCGTTTTCCTTGAGACGTGACGCGGACACCGCCACCCTAGGGCCGGGCTATGAGTGATCTTTTTTTCGACGGAACGGGCGTTCGTCGCCCATATGCCGCGCCAGAACCCGCCATGTCAACCATCCCAAGACCGTCAACCCCACGGCAAACAAGGGATAGGACACTCGCCAATCCATCCCTTTCGTCATCATCGTGAACTCCGACATTCCTCCCACGCCTGCGATGAGGTTCAGCGGAAGGAAAACGATGTTGATCATCGTCAGCTTCTTCAACAGCAGGTTCATGTTGTTGTTCAGCACGTGGCTTCGCGCGTCCATGAGATTGGAAAGGACGGTCGTGAACACTTCCATTTGCTTTCGGCACTGGTCATTTTCGATTACGACATCCTCGAGAATTTCTCTTTCTTCCGCCGAAAGTTCAATCTTGTCGGCATTCGAGCGAAGCTTTGCCAGCACCGCGCCGTTTCCCTCCAGGGCATTCCGGTAGTAGATGAGGCTTTCGCTCAGGGCGGAGATCTCCAGGAAAAATCGGTTTTCCATCGAATGGGAGAGTTTTGCCTGTAGCTCGGATGCCACCTGCTTGATCGCCTTCAGATGGCCGACAAAATGCCGCTCCACCTGAAGGAAATACCGAAAGACCAGCGCGTGGACCGAGTCGATCCGGCGAAAGGCGCTTTCGATAAAAACCGGGTCTTTGTCGCGCGCAATGAACGTGACGCGCCCGGACTGAACGAACACTCCAACGGAGGAAACGTCGAAGGTCAGGTCCTCATCAAACTCCACGCTGTTGGGACGCTTCCAGATCACGAACATCGAGTTCGTGCCGAACTCCACCCTGGATATTTCGTCGGGATCGAGGGCGGATTCCAGGTCATGCCAGTCCCGGCCAAGGGCGTGAAACAGCTCGGTTCTCTCCCTCTCGTCTGGACACGAATAAACCGAAACAGGCGCGTCGCCCCTGTCGCTCTTCACGATAGACCCGCCACCGATTTCGTACCGCGTCTTCATTTTCACTCCTGAGCTCCACACCTCGTCGAGATGGGGCTTCTGAATCAGAATTCTCGACTTACCTGCAGGGATCTTTCGCCAAGTCCTAGTTTCCAGTTCTTTTTTTGACGGCTTGAGCGCCGTAAAAGATGACTGAGGCCCGACCCGAGAACGGCACCGCCCAGGACGTCGCTTAGCCAATGCTTGTTCGCGGCCATTCGGGAGTACCCGACGGCAGAGGCGGCGACGAATGAGGGGACGACAACCTGCCACTGCGGATACTGCTCAGACACTGTGGTCGCCGCCGCGAAAGCCACGGCCGTGTGCCCGGAAGGAAAAGAAGCGTTTCCCCTCCCTGCCCGGAAGTGGAAGGGGTTCTCGGTGTGGCTTGGGCGGTCTCGTCCCACCGAGTATTTGAGAATCCCGGTCCCGACGACCGCCGCCCCAAAACTTTCGAACGAGAGCCGGGCGGTTTCAACCGACTTCGAACGATGGTTCCCCATTCCATCGATCAGAAACCCAACGCCGATCAACGGACCGGCAACGGCCATTGCATCGCCAAAATACCGAAGATCCCGGGAGTTCGCGGAATTCCGATCCGCGTAATTGCCGTCCCGTATCTTATGGTCCAGCAAGACGGAGGTGATGGTTATCGCCGTACCGGCGGCCAGAAACGCTCGGAATTCCTTCGGAGACACATCCGCCTTCTGATTCCTTTCCTCCGCTTCGCCTCGGCAGCAGGCGAGAAGCGAAAAGCAGGCAAGCGCGAACCACCGGAGTCTATTTTTCCGAAGCATTCAGAAAGATTACCTGATCGCAACGCGTCGGAAAACTCCTGCTCCAAGGCTTCAATCAGTTAAGATCGGCGCCATGAAACGAAAATCATTCGCGATTTTAACAATGTGCGCTTCGTTTTGCCTCCCGGGTGCCGCCGCACCGCTCCTGAATGCGCCCATCGACAAAGTCGAATCGGCCTCTCCCGGCGTGCCGCAGAAAGATGGCGCGCCCCAGGCCGACCGTGTTCTTCCCGGAGAGAAATCGGTACGAAAGAGTTATTTGATTCCCACGATCGAAATTCCCGCGTTCATCTTTCTGCTGAACCGTATCGATTATTATTTCATTTCTCCGAAGAGCGATTACGATGTCACCTATCACTCCACGCGGGACCATCTCAAGCATGGTCCGTGGACCGTCGATCAGGACGCCTTCGCGATCAACCAGATCGGCCATCCCTATCAAGGCGCTCTCTACTACGGCTTTGCGCGATCGGCCGGATTGAACTATTGGGAATCCTTGATGTACAGCAACGCGGGCAGTCTGATATGGGAAGAGACCGGCGAAACGACAAGCCCCTCGATAAACGATCAGGTGGCCAGCGGTACGGCGGGCAGTTTTATCGGGGAGGCGCTCTTCCGTCTTTCGAATCTCGTCCTGGAGGAAGGAGGGAAGGACCCCGAGCAATGGCGAA
>JAYTIE010000220.1:0-8802 GCA_043732015.1 Elusimicrobiota bacterium
CACCGCCCCGCGGAACATCTGTGTGGGCTAAAGAGCCTAGTTCGCTTTTCCGGCGGTCGGCGCGGCTTCCGTGTCGGTCGTCGTCGCGGCGGCGCCGTCGATCCGTTTGTCCGACACATCGTGCACGGCTTTGGGATCTTCGGGATTTGTCGCCGTATCATTCTGGCGCTGCACTTCGAACCGGGCCCAGACGTTGCCGGCGTCGTTCAGCGGGTACTCCTTCACCATGCCGATGGTTTCGTCGATCGTGTCGGAAGTGGCCGGGTCGGTGGTGGTTTTCGGGGCAAAGGCGGCGTCAGGCCAGGGGTACAGCGTGGTGTTGATGGTGGAACGTACCGGCTGGTTCGGTTGACGGCGAAACCAGGCGATGGCCTCGACCAGTCCCGCGCGCGCGACATTGTCGGCTTGAACTGAGTTGTGGATCTGCAGGCCCGTTTTGCGGTTGAAGTTCTCCAGGAGCTGCATCCCGAGCGGAATGGTAATAAGGATGGTCAGAAAGACCACGATGAACATGGCCATGGACCCACGTTCCGTGTTTCGTCCCATCGCCCGCCTTGATCGCTGCTCAATCATCTCAGAAGATCTTCGTCGTAGAAAACAACCTGAAAAATCATGACGAAAAGCACAGATTTCCCCGGCATTCGCCTTGCCGCCGGGTAGAATCGATCCTTAACTTCAGCTTCTCTCAAATCCAAGATCAAATGGGCTCTAAAAAAGAATCTGTTCCCAGTTCTCATATTGGAATTGCGCTCGCCGTCATTTACCTGATCTGGGGGTCCACCTACCTCGCCATCCGCATTGCGGACGAGACGTTACCTCCTTTTCTAATGGCGTCGCTGCGGTTCGTCGCCGCCGGCCTCGCGCTTTACGCCGTTCTGCGGTTGCGGGGCGTACCGCGCCCGTCGGCGATTGAGTGGCGGTCCACGGCGATCGTCGGAGCGTTTTTGTTGCTCGGCGGCAACGGTCTTGTGGTCTGGGCGGAACGGACGGTCCCGTCCGGCCTCGCGGCATTGCTGGTGTCCATGGTGCCGCTCTGGATGGCGGTGGCGGAATGGGCCTGGCCGGGAGGATCCCGGCCGACGGGGCGGAGCGTCGCCGGTCTTCTGATCGGATTCCTGGGCCTCGTGATCCTCGTGGCGCCGGGATTGAAGGGAACCGACTTCCATCTTTCCGGCGGCGTTGTCGCGCTTCTGCTCGCGTCGCCGTCCTGGGCGGTGGGCTCGGTTTACGCGCGCCGCGCCCGGCTGCCCGCCTCACCTTCCATGGTGACCGCCTGCGAAATGATCTGCGGCGGCGTGGCGCTGCTCGCGCTGTCTCTTCTGCGGGGAGAACCGGCCGCCGTTTCCTGGCACGATATTTCCGCGCGGTCGTGGTCGGCACTGGCCTATCTCACGCTGGCGGGATCGCTGGCCGGATTTACGGCCTATGTCTGGCTGTTAAAGAAAACATCGATCAGCGTCGCGTCGTCCTACGCCTACGTGAATCCCGTCGTCGCGGTCCTGCTCGGCTGGCTGGTGCTGGGAGAGTCGCTCGCGCCGAGCACGATGGTGGGCGGCACCATCATCATCGTCGCGGTCGCCATTCTGACGACCTCCAGCCGCTCAACGGCCTGACGTCCCGGGAATGGGGACATTGGGCGGCAAGACGAGGTCGAATTCTGTAGAAGGTTTCACATTCGACCTGGGGGATTCATGAAGATCGATCAAATCGCCGTTCGTTTTTCGTTTATGGTCGTGGGAATTTGCGTCCTTCTCACCGCGCTGTGGGGTGGTCTCTTCCGGATCGGATGGAACGTGCCGACGCTGATTCCCGGCCTCGCGGGAATTCATGGGCCCCTCATCGTCTGTGGCTTCGTCGGAACTTATGTGACGCTCGAGCGCGCCTATGCCTTCAAGGGAGGACTTTATTCCTATCTTCCCTGCCTGTTGGTCGCCGCGGGCGCCGCCGCGCTCCTGATCCGTTCCGAATCGAAACTGGGCCCGGCGCTCATGGTTGGCGGCAGCCTCGGATTCTCCGTCCTCTGTTTTATTCTTTTGGCGCGGGAACGCTCGCACGATGCCGCCTTCAACGCAATCGCGAGCGTCCAGTGGCTGGTCGGCAACGTGATCTGGTATGCCGGTTGGCCCGTGTTCAACGTCACGCTTTGGTGGATGAGCTTCGTCCTGTTCGGCACCGCCGGCCAGCGCCTGCAGATGGCGCGAATGATGCGCACGGAGCCGAAGTGGCAGGGGCTGCTCCTGGCCGCGCTCCTGACCGTTTTCGTCGGGCATGTGACGATGGCGCTGGGAACGCTTTCCGGAGACGAATCCATGATGGACGTCGTGGGGGATGCGATTTACGATCCGCGCATCAAGATGGGGATGCGAATCGCAGGAGCGGGTCTTTTGCTGGCGTCCGGATGGTTTCTTCGATTCGACGTGCCGCGGAACATCTTCAAACGACCAGGAATCGCCCGCTACATCGCGGTCTGCCTCGTTTCCAGCTATGCGTGGCTTGCCGTGTGCGGCGTGCTTTCCATCGCCTACGCGGGTCTTATGCTCGGGATGGTCAACGACGCCGCGATCCACGCCTTCTTTCTCGGATTCCTGTTCTTCATGATTCTCGGCCACGGACCCATATTGGCGCCGACGATGCTGGGGCTGAACATCACGATGAGGACCTGGTACTACGCGCAGGTCATCATTCTGAACCTGTCGCTGATTCTCCGGGTGGTGGGAGACGTTGTTCAGTCGGCGCCGTTGCGCCGGGCGGGAGCGATGGGGAATTTCGTGGCCATTTCTCTTTTCGTGTTGACGCTGGCCTACAGCCTCTACGCGGACAATCGATTGAGGCGAAGCGCGCAGGAAGGCGCGACCGCTTAGGGCTACTTCAAGTGCTCGCGGACGCGGGCGAGCAATTCTTTCATTTCGAATGGTTTGGTGACGTAGCTGTCCACGCCGAGTTCGAATCCCACCATTTTGTCCATCATCTCTCCGAGGCCTGTCAGCATGATGACAGGTATTTTCTGGGTCTCTGGCCGGGAGCGAAGATCCTTCATCACGTCGCGGCCATCCATCTCCGGCATGTTGACGTCCAGAATCAGGAGCTCCGGCTTGTTCTCAGCGATCTTTTGCAGGGCTTCAATGCCATTGAACGCTTCGGTCACGTCATAAGGCTGCCCTTCCAGGCCCCGCAATAACAGGCGATGAATGCTGAGATCATCGTCCACGATCAAGATCTTTCGGTTTTGCATGTGATCCTCCAAAGACCGAATCTACCATCTCATTACGCCTGTTTCGCCGCGAGAGCCTCAGCCATGATGTTCATGCCGATCAGATCGGCGGCGGTGACAGGCACAATGAGATTCAACAGTTCCTCGACGGCCACATACTTCATGTCGAGCAGCGCCGACCCCTTCGGCAGCGACGAGATCTGAGCCATCAGCGTCTCGAGGTCCGCGCCTTCGAGAACCATGGTGATGTTTCTGGCGCTGGTCTTCCCCAGTTTTCCGACCGCCTCATCGACGGCGGAGAAATCGAGATGTCCTTCTTTCCGGAAGCCGCCTTCATGCGCGAGAAGAACGATTTTCCGCCCGTTCTTCAGAAGTGCGTCAATCTCTTCTGCGTCATCCTGTGTTCTAAGAACATAAAGCGTCGCCTTCGGATCATCGGGTAGGCGTGTCATTGCGGCGGAAAGCGCCTTGGCGTTCGGGAACAGCAGATTTCCCCTGGGAAGCTGTTTCGCCGGCGACGTTTGTCCCCGGCTGATCATGAAGAACAGGCGGGCCACGGTTCGGGCTGTGTTTGGATCCCGGACCGCCGCGGGCGCGTCGGGCGATTTCATCAGAGTGGCGATTTCAGCGCGCAACGTTTCTTCATCGATGGCCGAAAAGTCCAGGTTGCCGGTCGTTGAGAACCCGCCGTTGAGACGCTCTTCCGCGGCGTTGAACTCGACCACGGGACCGGTGAGCGCGTCCAGTGACGCGCCCGTGGCCTTGTTGGCCGCAAAAGCGGTCGCAAAATCAACCAGCGCCCGCGCGAGCCGCCTTTCAGGCGTTCCGGTGTCGGCGGCCGGATTTCCCGCGGGTCCTCTTCCGTCGACAACCGGAGCGGTCTTTGGTGTCGGCGTCTCATCGCGCGGTTCCAGCGAACGAACGGCCCAGGTGGCGAAAGAGTCCTGGCCGGTGAGTGCCGGACGGGAATTCAGAGGGCGAACGCGCAGCAGATCGGGCGCCGCGTCGATCTGGTCACGGTTGTTTCCACGGGCGAGGAAAGCGCCGCCCTTTCTGAGCGTGGTCTCGACGACTTTCACGGCCGGCTGCGTGGCGGTGCCGCCTTCCTCGTATTCGGCGTCCCACAGAACGAGCAGCGTGCGCCCGCCCGCGAGCTTCCGGCGGTAATAGCGGACATCCTCCAGGAATGAGGCGGCGGAAATCCCATCGTGGTGCGCTTCGAGCGCAGCTTCACGATTTCGCGGGTCGCGGATCTGGTCGAGCTTGAGGGCCGGCCGGTTCTGGATCACGATGTCGTCGACCGCCTCATCCGGCGGCGCGGCCTGCATATTGATCCCCAGTTCGCGCCCGACGCGGAGCGTGTTGGCGAGCGCGAAGGGGTTCGTGTCCCATACCCGAAGGGTGGGCGCGGGCGCGTTGGAGTCGAAGGGCCGCGCGCCGGTGGCGCGCATCCATCCGATGTAAAGAGTGACGGAGTCGGCGCCGGAACCGGCACCGATCACGGTGAGGCGCTTCCGGTCCGCGGTGAGCGGCGCGCCCATGTCCTGCTCGTACACCTGCCCCACGCCCAGCAGGGAATTGTGGTACGCCTCATCGGCTTCCGCGTTGATCCGGGTACCGGGATTGTAGACGGTGGGCAGAACCGGAATAATTTTTTTTATTTCGCCCGGCTCGGGCGCCGCGATGGCCTGCTCGAAGAGGACCGCTCTGCGGCCACGTTCGGCGGGCGTGACGACGGATATCTTCACGCCGGGAAGCGTCGGGTCCTGGTCCACCCGGATCACCGCGAAGCCGCTGCGGGCGCGCACGGGTCCCTCATCGAATCCGATGAGAGAAATCCGTCCCGGATCCGGCTGGATGATGGGTCGCTCGATCAGCGATCCCAAGGGAAGACGGTCGATCGCACCGTCGATCATGAGAGACAGGCGCATCGCCTCGCGCTCGTGCGCCAGCCATCGGGCCCGCGCCTCCGCCAATGGCACCGTTCCGGGCTGCGGTGGAACAAAGTAGGCGTCGGTAAGAAGGAGAGGCTCCAGATGGAGCAGGCTCCTTTCCTTTCGCAGCGCCCGCACGTAGGGCAAATCCTGGAGCGCTGCCAGAAAAGCGGGGGGACGAACGAGGACGCCGGCGCCCAGCTTCCTGTTGAGCTGATGGACGGCCTTCCAGAAGGCCGGCCACGCTTCGTCCGGCGCCTCGATGCGTTCGAAGAGTTCACGGGCCTCCTGTTCCTTCAGCGCTGTCTTGCGGTCGTTCAGAAGAGTTTCAACTTCTGTGAGAGAGCGGAGCGCGCGGCGCATCGCGCCCATCGCGTAGTTGGGAATGGGAACGATCGCGATCATCCGGCCCCGGTCGTCGTGAATAAAGCGGACGTTTTCAATGTCGCCGAAGCGTTCGCGGTTGGCGTCGCTGAACTGCGCCCGCAACACGCGCCCGGCCGGTTCGGGAAGATCCTTGAGCGCGACCGTGCGCGCATACACGCTGCCTTGCGGCGTGCGCACGCGCTCGAGCCCGCCCAGGCCATGGCGGAGCACTGTCCAGTCGCCGAGACCGACGGCCGCGAGGAAATCAAACGCGGGAAGCGCTTTCACTCGCCGGGCTTCCGCGCTCCGCGACACGAGCGGAACGATGAGTCCGTTCCAGAGCGTGTGAACAACAATCTGCGGCGCATAGGCCGGCAACAGGCCCAGTTTCGCGTACCACGGAAGCTGCTTACCGGACGGCGCCAGGTTCGCGAGCGCGACGGTGACCGCGATGGCGGCGTAGCCATATATAAGGAGACCCGCCTGCATCACCTCATTGGGGGCCAGCAGCGAAAGGAGCGGGAAGGCGAGTGCGCCGATCCAGAGGAGCGCGGTGCCGATGGAGCGCAGCGCGCCGTACCCGTGGTCCGCCCAGAAGCCGGCGCGATACGCGGAGAGGAATTCGTAGTTGGGCGCGAACCAGGTCTGCACCCACCGCCGCTCTGCGTTCGACATCCGGTCCGGGTCTGGTGTTGACACATGGCCGGCCTCAAAAGCGGCGAGATACGTGTTGGAGAGTGTCAGCGTGGGCGCTTCCGGTTCGAATTGCGCGCGCAGCCGTCGGGTTTCGTCCGCCACGGGGGAGTTCGCGGCCGTCAGGTGGTCGTACAGCGCAACGCCGTTGTTTTCCGCATCGGTCACTCCTCCGACGGTCGGGCGCAGATCAATGCGATTCAGCGGAATGGGCGCGATGTCCTGATGATCGAGATTGCGCCGTGTTTTTGCTGCCAGCATCATCATGGGCCACAACACATCGTTCTGGGGCAGTGGCAGCGCTCCCGGTTCGTCTCCGCGTTCAAGGCGGCCTGTGGCCAGGCCGAAGCGAATGGATGTATTTCCATCCTGCGGTTCGAAAATCGCCTCGCCTCCTGAGGAGCTCATTCTCGCGGACGAAATCGGAGGCGTGTTCCCGGGTGTGCGGCCAATCTCTCGCGGCCCATCGCGGTCAATCCGGTAGACCACGCCGGCATTTTCAGGCGTGACGACGGCCAGGGTCATTCCATCCGCGCTCAGGTCGCAGGTGACGCCGAATGTCTCGACAATGGCAGGCAGAGGCTGTCCAACCGGGACGAGCGCGCCGCGTTGCAGCCGGTAAATCCGAACCGTCTGATTTTTCATCTGTACGGCCAGCGTCTTTCCATCTGAACTTGCCGCGATGTGGGCGAATTCATCCTCTGTGAACGGCGTCACGATGGTTTGGGAAGCGTCGCCGATGGCGCGGATCAGTTGCATCGGTCCCGGCTCCGGCGATTGCGTCAGGATCATGGCCCCTTCATCGACAGGAATGTCGATGAGATTGAGTCCTTCAAAACTGAGACGCGGCCGGCCCGAGTCCTCGGGAAAAGGGTCAAGTTCGACAATGGAGGCGTTCTCGTTCGGCTGATCCAATCCCGCGCCCGTCTGGCTCAACGCCTCATCAGCATTGATCAGCGCGACGGATCCATCATCGCGCTCGATGGAGACGATGGTCCCGTCCGGGCTCACAAAGGAATGGACGGTCAGCCCCAACGGCATCATGTGAACTTCGAAATCGGGTTGAATCTCGAACAGGGCATTGAGCCCGTCGGGGCCATCGGCCACAAAACGCAACCCGTCAGCGGAAGTCATATGGCTAAATTCAAATCCTGAGAACTCAAAATCGCCCTCGACGGCGCCCAGGGCGTTGCCTTCGATGCGGCGAAGATGGGCTCTGAGGCCGGTGCTCTGATCCGGGAAGAATTCAAGGGCGGTGCGCCCATTGTCCGACAGGGCGATCATGTTTTTTGCCGATCCGAGAGTCCAACGGTGAATGCTCTCGCCATCGAAGACCAGCGTCTGCACTTCACCAAACCCGCCGGCATTCGCCAGCGCCACGACATTGCCATCTTCGCTGACCTGGGGAGAGTTCATTTGCGGAACAGCGGCGATCTCTCTCCACGTTCCGTCATCGGCTAGCCGGTAAACCGTGGACTGGCCCGCCCGTCCCGTCACCACCATTGTTCGTCCGCGGTGAATGATCGTCACGTCCGCGCCTGTTTCTCCGGGGGCGAGAATGGGAACACTCTGCGCGGCGTTGGCGCGGTTCACCAGAGAAAGCGGGTTCCAGCCGAAATACCAGGAGAGGAAATTAAAAACCTTGTGCCCCACATAGCCGCCCAGCCAGCCGGCGATCAGTGAGATATCGTCCGTGTTCAGGCCTGTGCCGAAGAGGTGCATGGCGCCGATCGCGAATCCGAAGATCAGCGCCATGCCGACCCATTGGAAGTGGGAGTAACGCTTGCCATGAAGCAGGGGGAAAAGCGGGAAGAAGTGAAGTCCGCTGAGACCCTCAATAATAGGAGCGATCACGACCACGGTCGTGAATTCGCTGAAGCCGAGCGCTTCGGACGCCGATCGCACGGTGCCCAGCGTGAGGACCGTGTCCATATTTCCGTCGATGGGGGCGGCCGGCCGGCGCGCGTTGAGCATGTTTCCCATCTGGCCACGAAGAACGGGCATCGCTTTTTCGGGTGCTTTGTCATCGTAAATCATCTCGCGCCAGACCGAGGAGTCCGGAAGAGCCGCTTCGATCAGGGCATGATTCCCGTTTACGAAGCTTTCCAGCAGCGCGTTAAGGCCGATCCTGTCGACCAGCTCGGCCACGGCGACCACGCCCGGGTGATAGGTGATCAGGGTTGCGAAGTCGTTGCGGGAGATGTGGAATTCCTTGTGCGATTCAGCCACCTCGACGCCGGTGGGGGACATTTTCCCCTCGCGCTCCAGCAGGATTCTCATCGTGAGGTACTGAACGACGGCTTCCTCTATGGCGCCGCCGCCGAATCCTCCCTGGCCATGGACCATTTCATGCGTGACAACCGCCGGGTTCTGCAGATCCTTGGGCTCGACCACGACGGCGTCAAAAAGATCGAGAAAAATCGCCCGTCCGCCGATGTCCGTGCTGGCGGAGGTGCCGACCGGCGACTTGTGAAAGGGGAAGCCGCGGGATTCGAAGAAGCGCTTCGTCGCCGCGGAGAGGTCGTCGTGAAGCGGATCTGAAACGGGCTGGAACGTCCGAAATATTTCCCACTGCCTTTCGACGAACTGAATTATACC
>JAYTIE010000221.1:0-8792 GCA_043732015.1 Elusimicrobiota bacterium
CCAACGGCTACGACTTCAAACTCCTGAAAGCCACCGAAGAGATCAACACGCTGGCTCGCGAACAGGTGCTTCGCAAGCTCGAGTCCATTCTCTGGACGATGAAGGGAAAAACCATCGCCGTTCTCGGTCTCGCCTTCAAACCGAACACGGACGACCTTCGCAACGCGCCCGCGATCGACATCATCGGCGCGCTCCTGGATCGCGGCGCGGTGGTTCGCGCTCACGATCCTGTGGCGATGGAAAGAATGCGCAGTCTCTATCCGAACATCCAGTACTGCACGTCCGCCTATGACGCGGCCAAGGGCGCGGACGGCCTGGTCGTCGTGACCGAGTGGCCGGAGTACCGCAAGTTGAACATCGCCAAGTTGAAGAAGCTTCTCCCGTCGCCGGTGGTTGTGGACGGACGCAACCTGTTCGACCCCGCGAAGATGGCCAAGGCCGGATTCACCTACCGCAGCGTCGGCCGGCCGGTTGTGTCGACGGGAAAGAAGAAGAATCCGCAGCTCCGCGTCGTTAGCTGATTCGTCTTCCCCAAAGTCTTGCATTGACCGCCCCCGGTGTCATGGACGCCGGGGGCGGTTTTCATTAACATCCACTCTCTCATGACGGAAACAACTTTTTTCCATCTCGCCTATTACGGTTACGAACGCACCGTTATAGATTCCCAGGTCGTCACGCCCGCCCAGCGTCTTTCCCAATCCGGCATCGACATGCGGCTTCTGTTCATGGACGCGATGAGCGGCTGGTATTCGGGCGGCTGGAACAAGAAGCAGGACGCGCTCGCAAAACGGGGATTGAAGTCCGCTTTTCTGACGCGGCTCCCCCGCAATATTTTCGGCATCAACACGTTCCTGATAGAGCAGTACCTGAAACCGTATCTGGCGGCAGGCACGGTCGTCGTTCACGCTCGCGGCATTCAGGGCGCTCATGCCATGCTGCCGCTCCGCCGGAAATACCCGAACCTTCGTTTGATCTGTGACGTGCGCGGAATGGACTCGGCCGAGTATGTCCTCGATCTCGTGTTCCGGAAGGGACGTCAGCCCAACGCGGTCGAAACATTCTGGCAGAAACGACTCACCCGGATGGAAGCGCAGGCCGTTCTGGGAAGCGACCTGGTGCTGTGCGTCTCGCGCTCCATGATTCCGCGCTTCCAGCTTCTCACGATGGGAAAAAAAACGCCGTTCGATTATGTTCCGTGCGCCGTCGACGGGAATGTTTTTGCTGGCGCGCAATCACAGCGGGACGGCCTTCGGAAAAAGCTCGGTATCGATGGGAAACTGGTGTTCGTCTACGCGGGATCCCTGAGCGCGTGGCAGATACCGGGAACACTTTTGCGCGTGGTCCGTCGCGCCCTTGAACTCATTCCGGACGCCGTTTTTCTCGCCATTACGCCGCAGCCGTCGGAATTGACGGATGCCGCGGCCCGCGCAGGTATCCCCGCGGATCGTCTCGTGTCCGTTCGGGCTAACCACTCCGAAATTGCCGGTTATCTGGCGGCGGGCGATATCGGGCTTCTTCTTCGGGAGCCGAACGAAGTAAACAAGTACGCCTGTCCCACCAAGTTTGCGGAATATCTGGCCTGCGGCCTTCACGTCCTCGCCACCACGGCGGTGGATGAAGTGGCGTCGTCCATCGAGAAGACGGGCGCGGGGACGTTGATTGACCGGCTAGATTCACCTGAGAGCGTGGACGCTGCATTACTGGAATCGGCGCGCGCCGCGCGGGAAGGGGAGCGTGCCGCACGCTGCGCCACGGCGGCCGCGGCGTTTGACTGGTCCGTTCACTTGGGAACTTTGAAGAAATGGTATCTTCGGCTCTCAACCGCCCCCTCTCCATGAACTCATCGAAACCGAAAGTCGTCGTGGTCATGCCCGCTTATAACGCCGAGAAAACTCTCGAGCGCACGCTTGCGGATATTCCGGCCGGAACCTGCGACGAAGTCGTTCTGGTGGACGACTGTTCCGCGGACGGCACCTTTGAACTCGCCAAACGCCTGGGGCTGACGACCGAGCGCCACCCGGAGAACCGGGGCTACGGAGGCAACCAAAAGACCTGTTACCGAATCGCGCTGGAGCGTGGCGCCGACATTGTCGTGATGCTTCATCCCGATTTCCAGTACGACGCCCGTCTCATCCCCTACATGACCGGTCTCATCCGCGACGGCGTTTGCGACGTCATTCTTGGAAGCCGGATTCGGACGCGGCGTGAGGCCCTCAATGGGGGAATGCCCTTCTACAAATACGTTATGAACCGGCTCCTGACGCTGTTTGAAAATCTCATTCTTGGCATCGCCGTGTCGGAAACTCATACGGGTTACCGCGCGTACAGCCGTGAGGTCCTGGCCAGCCTTCCGCTCGACCGGAATTCGGACGACTTCGTTTTCGATCAGGAAATCATCGCGCAGATTGTTCACTGGCGTTTCCGCATCGGCGAGATTCCCGTACCGACGCGGTATTTCCCGGAAGCGTCCTCCATCAGTTTTCGCCGGAGCGTCGTTTATGGCATCGCGACCGTGGTTGTGATGATCCGCACCGTTCTTCACAAACTGGGACTGTTCAGCTTCCCGCTGCTTGAAAAGACGACGGTCTAATGACCTTCGCCCTGCTTGTTCCCGTCTTCAATGAGGAGCGAACGCTCGACGCGATTCTCGACCGGCTCCAGTCCGTTCCGAACATTTCGGAGCTGATCCTCGTTGACGACGGCTCATCCGACCGGACGCCGCACATCTTAAGGAAGCGCCTTGAAGGCGGGCCATCCAATATCCGGGTTGTCACCCATGAGAAGAATCAGGGGAAGGGCGCCGCGATCCGTTCAGGATTGGCGGCCGCGACCGCAGATTTTCTGGCGATTCAGGATGCGGATTCCGAATACGATCCCGGTGACCTGGCGAAGATTCTCGAAAAGCTGAAAGAGGGCGCCGCCCCGGTTGTTTTTGGATCCCGGTTTCTGCAACCCAACCCGACCCTTTATCCCATGTATCTCATGGGAAACAAGGCCATCACCGCTTTGGCGAATATTGTCGGCGGGGGAAATCTCACCGACGCCTACACCTGCTACAAGGGCATGTCCCTTCGTCGCTGGCGGCAGTTGGAGCTGGACTCGAGCGGTTTCGAGATCGAAGCGGAGATCTCCGTGAAGTGTCTGCGCGCTGGATGGACCATTCTGGAAGTGCCGATCCGCTACAGCCCGCGCAGCTTCCAGGAAGGAAAGAAAATCCGAGGACGGGACGCGCTCCTCGGCATGCTGACGATGCTTCGCTGCCGGTTCTTCTCGAAGCGAATCAGCGGTTAGCGGGTCGATTCCCGTTTCTCCAGACGAGAAACATCAGGACCGCCCACAGTTGCGCCTGCCACTGGCCCCGGCCGGAAACATGTTCGCTCCAGCGTTGCCGGATCAAAGCGCTATCCAGAAGCCCGGATTCAGATAGATTTTTCTCCGACAACAGTTCTTCCGCCCACGCTTTCAGCGGCCCTCGCAGCCAGGAATCCACCGGCACGCCAAAGCCCATCTTCGGGCGCTCCACCAAAGCCTTCGGTACATACCGGTGCAGCACCTCTCGAAGAATCTTCTTCCCCGTGGTCCGGTCGAACTTCCACGCCGCCGGAAGGCTCCAGGCGAACTCGTAGACGCGATGATCCAGGAGCGGCACGCGCGCTTCCAGCCCCACCGCCATGCTGGCGCGGTCCACCTTACAGAGGACATCGTCGGGAAGATAGAACGCCGCATCGGTGAGCATCATGTTCTCGGTGGGGGAGAGGCGGCTCTCCCAACGAGCGGGATTGAACGTGGTCCGGACAGCTTTTCCTGAAACGGGGATGGCGTCAGGCGACCACAATGAGAGAAGGCGGAGATAGCGTTCGGGCGCACCGCGCTCCTGGGCGAACTCCAGGGCTTTTTGCAGCCGGACGCTTGTCAGTCTTGGCAGAAGACAGGTGCAGGAAAGAAGGGCACCGGCGGCGCGCAGGAACGGTTTGGGCACGCACGCGAGACACTCAATCTTCGAGGCCCACCGGTAGCGGTTGTAACCGCCAAAGAGTTCGTCTCCGCCGTCGCCGGAAAGGCTGACCGTCACATGCTGACGGGTGAGTTTTGAAAGCAGGTAAGTCGGAATCGCGGACGAATCGGCGAAGGGCTCGTCGAAGATGTCGGCCATCCGGGGAATCACATCCATGGCGTCCCGCGGTGTGACCCGGAACGTGGTGTGCTCGGTTCCAATATGACGCGCCACCCGTTCCGCATGTCCGGATTCGTCGTAGGCTTTTTCGTCGAACCCGATTGAAAAGGACTTTACCGGCTTCGCGCTGGACTTCTGCATGAGGGCCGTGACGAGGGATGAGTCGATGCCGCCCGAGAGGAATGCGCCGAGCGACACATCTGAAATCATCTGCCGTCTAACCGCGTCGAGAAGAAGGTTGTTCAGTTCTTCGGTCGCCTGCGATTGGGTCCCTTGAAAAGACTGCGTGCCGGTCGCGGTTACGGGGGACCAGTAAATGGTTTCTTCCTGACTGCGTTCGATGCCGCCCAGCGGGATGGAAACGACCGTTCCGGGCTGCACCTTGAAACATCCCGCGTAGATCATGTGCGGCGCGGGGACGAATCCGTACTGGAAGTAGAGTGACAGCGCTTCAGGAGAAATCTCAGACTTGAATCCGGGGTGCGCGCGGAAGATCCGCGCGTCGGATCCCCAGACGAGCGCGCCTCCGAACCAGCCGTAGCAAAGGGGTTTGACGCCGAGACGGTCGCGGACCAGGTGAAGCGCGCGACGCTCGAGGTCCCACAGTGCGAACGCGAAGATGCCGTTCATCTTCTTGACTGCCTCCAAAAGTCCCCAAGCATCGATGGCGGCCAGAAGGACTTCCGTGTCGCTGCCGCCCTGGAACGAAAAAGATTTTCCTTCGAGTTCCTTGCGGAGATCCGGGAAGTTGTAGATCTCTCCGTTGTAGCTGACCGCGTAACGGCCCGACGGGGAAAGCATCGGTTGATGCCCGCGCTGGGAGAGATCCAGAATGGCCAGGCGCCGATGACCCAGTCCGAGAGGAATGTTTTTGTCGATCCACACGCCCTGGTCATCGGGTCCGCGGTGCTGAAGAGACGCGCAAATCCCCGACAGACGCGCCTCTATTTCGGGGCCGCTCAGGTGCTTGTCAAAAATTCCAATCACGCCACACATGGGTCAGCTCTCGTACACGGCTTCGAATTCGGCGGTCACGAAGGGCATCGCGTACCGTGCGCGCGCTTTGTCGCTCGCCAGATCCAGTTTCCGCTCTCTTTGGTCCGCCGGCAACGCGAGGGCCGCAAGAAGCGCTTGCGCCAGCACCGGCGCGTTGCGTGAAGGAACCACCAGCCCGGCGTCCCCCAGAATCTCCCGGACGTCGCCCACGTCCGTCGAGACGCAGAACACGCGGCAGGCCATGGCTTCCAGGACCGTGTTGGGAAATGATTCCGTCAGCGACGAGCAACAGGACACATCCAGACCCTGCGTCAGTTCGAGGTTGTTCAGGGTCTGGCCCAGAAGATGCACGCGGCCGTCCAGCCGAAGGTCTTTCATGAGCGCAGCCAGATCCTGATTGTCTTTGTCGATCCGGGTCCCTGCGATGACGAAGTGAACGACCTTGTTTTTCTCGATGACCTGTACTGCCGCGCGGAGAAAGTTCCGGTGATCCTTCGTGGGATCAAACCGGGCCAACAGGCCGACCAGGGGCGTCGACAGGGGAAGGTTCAGCTTCTCGCGGAGACGCGCTTTCATGGCTGAATCCGGCTTCCATGCGTCGAGGTCTATGCCATTCGGAATATGTTTGAGCGATCCGCTCCGGTATCCGGCATTCCGGTGGTCTTCGAGGCCCCTCGCGGAGTTGAAGATGACGGTGGCAACGCGCGGGGACAGGGCGGCGCCAATGCGGACCAGCAGGCGCATGAGGAAGGGATTGCGGCTGATTTCGTTGGGGGCGTTCAGCGTGTTTCGAATGGACCAGCAAAGGCGGGCGGAAGAACCGGACAGCCATTTCGCGGCCAGCGCAGCGAAATTCCCGTGGTAGAGCCATCCCTGAAGAATGTCCGGATCCTCACGCCGGATGAGCGCGGCAAGCCGGCGCAGACTGAGGAAGTAGGCGGGGATGGAACTGACGTTGAAGGTATGGACCGTGATTCCGAGCGCCTCGATCTGGGCCCCCAGGTCGCCCTTGCCTTTCAGACTGGCCACCATCGGCTCGAACCTCTTTCGGTCCAATGTCTGAAGGACACGGAAGAGAGACATCTCCGATCCGCCGACATTGAGGTTGATGATGGTGAAGAGAATTTTCTTTCTGGTCATGAATACGGACCCGGATTCTAGCGTTATTGAGGCCATTCTGGGTTTTGCGGAGAGAATGCTACAATTCCGACGCTAAAATTCGCCTTAGAGGAAACCCGATGCCCGTTCCTTTTCTTGATGTCCGCGTTCAAGACGACGCCGCCCGCAGAGAGATCATTTCCACCGTGACGAGCCTCATCGAACGGGCGGTTTTCATCGGCGGTCCGGAAGTTGAATCGTTTTCCAAGGAATTTGGCGCCTACTGTGCCGGCACCTGCGTAACCCTGGCCAACGGAACCGATGCGCTGATCGTCGCCCTCCGCGCGCTGGGCGTGGGCCCTGGCGATGAAGTCATCACCGTTCCCTTTACTTTTATCGCGACCGCGGAGGCCATCGGCGCCATCGGCGCTAAAGTCCGGTTCGTGGATGTTGACCCCAAAACGTACACGATGGATGTGAAGCAACTCGCCAAAGCCGTGGGGCCGAAGACGAAGACGATTCTTCCCGTTCATCTGTTCGGACAGCCCGCGGACATGGATCCGATCATTGAGATCGCCGCCCGCTATAAACTGAAGATTGTCGAGGACGCATGCCAGGCGCACGGCGCCGAGTACAAGGGCGTTCCGGTCGGCGCGATCGGCGACATCGGTTGTTTCAGCTTTTATCCCACGAAGAACCTGGGCGGAATGGGGGACGGCGGCGCCGTCGTGTCCAGAGACACGGCCCTTCTGGCGCGCGTGGCCCAGATTGCTGACCACGGTCGCATTGACCGCTACCGTCACGCCGTTGAGGGCCTGAACAGCCGGCTCGATTCCTTCCAGGCCGCCGGCCTGCGCGTAAAGCTCCGCCATCTTCCCGCCAAGAACGACCGCCGCCGCGCCATCGCGGACCAGTACGGAGCGGGACTGAAAGGGCTGCCTCACGTTTCCCTTCCGTACATTGCTCCATACGCGAAGTCCGTCTTTCACCTCTATTCGATCGAAAGCGATCGCCGCGATGCGCTGATGGCGCATCTTCAGAAACTGGGCATCGGCTGCGGCGTCTACTATCCGATTCCGCTCCATCTCCAGCCGGCGTATGAACACCTGGGCCTTAAGAAAGGAAGCTTCCCGGTGTCCGAGCGCGCGTCGGAGCGGATTCTGGCCCTCCCCATGTTCCCCGAGATGACCGACGCCCAGGTCGCGGAAGTGATCGCGGCGGTCCGGTCCTTCGCGTAACGCCGTGCTGGGCCTGGATCCGACAAAGTCAGTCAGCGCTTCGTCGCCCGAACTCTCCATTGTCGTTCCGATTCATAATGAGTCCGCGAACATTCCGGTTCTGCTTGAGCGGCTCTCGAAAGCACTCGACACGTTCTCGTTTGAAGTGGTTTTCGTCGACGACGGCAGCCGCGACGATTCTCTCTCGGTTCTGAAACGCGCGGCGTCCCAGGACCCGCGCCTCAAGGTCATTTCCTTTTCCCGCAACTTCGGCCATCAGATCGCGGTGACCGCCGGCATGGAGTACGCGTCCGGCAAGGCGATCGTGATCATCGATGCCGATCTTCAGGACCCGCCGGAAGTGATTCCGAAAATGGTCGCCAAGTGGAAGGAAGGCGTGGACATCGTTTACGGTCAGCGCGACCAGCGGCTGGGCGAAACCTGGATGAAGAAGCTCACCGCTTCCGGCTTTTACCGCCTCATCGCGCAGCTCACCACGTTCCAGATCCCGCTCGATACCGGTGATTTCCGTCTTGTCAGTCGCCGCGTCGTGAACGCCTTCCTATCCATGCCGGAACGGCGCCGGTTCGTGCGCGGCATGTTTTCCTGGGTCGGGTTTCGCCAGGCCGGTGTGTCGTACAGCCGCGAGACGCGCCATTCCGGCAAAACCAATTACACCTACACGAAGATGTTTCGCCTGGCGCTGGACGGGATCACATCGTTCTCCACGGTTCCGCTTCATCTGGCGTCGTATCTCGGGTTCGCCGCCGCGGGCGTCGGGTTCCTCCTGATTATTTATTCGGTGTATCAGAAGTTTTTCGGTCTCGAGACCATGCGCGGCTGGACATCGCTGTCGGTCATCGTGCTCTTTCTGGGCGGCATCCAGCTTCTCGTGATCGGCCTGTTGGGGGAATACATCGGCCGGATGCAGGACGAATTGAAAGGGCGTCCGCTATACATCCTTCAGGAAACCGTGAACGTGAATCGCCCCGGAGGGGACCTGTGAGCCTGGACAAGAACGGCAGAATCGTGGTCACCGGTGGCGCAGGTTTTCTCGGCGCCGTGGTCTGCAGGAAACTCAGCGAACGCGGCTACAAGAACGTGACGGTGATTCGTCAGCGCGACTACGACCTCGTCGATATGACGGCCGTCCGCAAGGTGTACAAGGACTTGAAGCCGGATGTGGTGGTTCACCTGGCGGCGCAGGTAGGCGGAATCGGCGCCAACCGACTGAACCCCGGGCGTTTTTTCTATTCCAACCTGATGATGGGCGTGCAGCTCATGGAAGCGGCACGGGAGGTGAACCT
>JAYTIE010000222.1:0-3318 GCA_043732015.1 Elusimicrobiota bacterium
CGTCACCTGGTCCAAGGTTTCCGGACCCGGCACCGTGACGTTCGCCGATCCCTCGGTGGAAGCCACCTCCGCGACGTTCTCTATCCCCGGCGTGTACGTGGTCCAGATCATGGGAGACGACTCGGCTCTCTCAGCCGTCGACTTCGCGACGGTCACCGTCCACTCCGATCCGTCGGGCAACATTCCGCCCAGCGTGAACGCCGGACCGGACGCGTCCATCACGAACCCCATCGTCACCACCCAACTCACCGGATCCGTGACCGATGACGGCCTGCCGAATCCGCCGTCGACCGTGACCATCACCTGGTCCAAGGTCTCCGGCCCCGGCACCGTCACCTTCGGGAACGCGAGCGCGGCGCAGACATCCGCCACGTTCTCGGCTCCGGGCGTCTACGTCCTTCAGTTGAAGGGCGACGACTCCGCCGCGTCGGTCACCGACACCGTGCAGATCACGGTGATCCCGGTGAACACCGCGCCGGCCGTCAACGCCGGACCGGACCTGTCGATCACGAACCCGGTCGTTACCGCGAACCTGAACGGAACCATCACCGACGACGGACTCCCGAATCCTCCCGGCAGCGTCACGTCGCAGTGGACCAAAGTGTCCGGCCCCGGCACCGTCACGTTCGCCGATGCGGCCGCCGCTCAGACGACGGCGACGTTCTCGACGCCTGGCATCTATGTACTGCGCCTCGCGGCGTCGGATAGCGTGCTGTCGTCGAGCGACACGGTTCAGGTCATCGTGAACTCGGATCCCGGCAACAACAGCGCCCCCGCCGTGAACGCAGGCGCCGACGCCTCGATCACAAACCCGGTCACGCAATACTTCCTCACCGGATCCGTCAGCGATGACAGTCTGCCGAACCCGCCGTCAACCCTGACCATCACGTGGTCCAAGGTCTCCGGCCCCGGCAACGTCACGTTCACCAACGCGACCGTGGCTCAGACGTCGGCCACGTTCTCGGCCTCCGGCGTCTACGTCCTTCAACTGAAGGGCGACGACACCCTGCTGAGCACGACCGACACGGTCCAGATCACGGTCAACTCGAACCCGGCGCTGAACACCGCGCCGTCCGTGAACGCAGGCGCCGACCAGAACCTGGTTCTGCCGGCGAACTCCGTGACGCTCTCGGGAACCGCGACCGATGACGACCGTCCGAATCCGCCGTCAACGCTCATCGTCACCTGGAGCCAGGTCTCCGGTCCGGCCGGTGTGACGTTCGGCAACGCGAACGCGGCCGCCACCACGGCGACGTTCCCCGGCGCCGGCGTCTACGTCCTCCAGCTGAAGGGTGACGACACCGCGCTCTCCACCGTGGACTTCGCCACCGTTACGATCCGCCCGGCCAACACCGCGCCGGTCGTCGACGCGGGAGCGGACAAGACCATCTACGCGCCGCTCAACCATGTGGCGATCGACGCCACCGTGACCGATGACGGCCAGCCGGCCGCGGTCACGTTCCAGTGGACGTTCGTCTCCGGCCCCGGCGGCGTGGTGTTCTCCTCGCCGACCGCCGAAGACACGGTCGTCACGCTGTCCTCGACGGGAACCTACGTCGTTCGGCTCACGGCGTCCGACTCGGCGCTCACGGGAAGCGACACGGTCACCATCAACTACCGCGCCAACCAAAAGCCGGTCGTCAACGTCGGCGAAGCGCCGGTCATTGTCTGGCCGCAGAATTCGGGCCAGCTGCACGGCAGCGTGACCGATGCGGACGGACCGAATCCCCTCATCATCGACTGGTCCGTGGTCTCAGGCCCCGGCTCGGTTCTGTTCGGAACACCGGACTCGGTGGACTCCACCGTGACCTTCGGCGCGCCGGGTGAATACGTGCTGCGCCTCACCGGCTTCGACGGCATCGACGTCTCGTCGGAAACGCTGGTCGTGACCATCACCAACCCGGCCGCCCCCGCGCCGGCGCTGCTCGGAGACACGGTCTTCCATCCGTCGAATGGTCCGCTCGTGATTCCCGTGACGAACACTCAGAGCGGCAACATCCGTATTCGCGTGTTCGACATCCTGGGACGCGAGGTCATCGAAGTCACCAACGACTTCCAGACCGCCGGCACCCACAACTTCACGTGGGACGGACGGAACGCCGAAGGCAACGAGATGGGCGCTGCCATCTACATCGTGTTCGCTGAATACGACGGCAACCACTCGAAGCGGAAAATTGCGCTGCTGAAATAAAACGCCGCCGCTCAAAAAGTCTCTCCAAAGAAAACGGCCCCCGGTTCCAGAATGGAACCGGGGGCCGTTTCTTTTTTTTGTCAGGAAAAGACTGGATTTACGTCGAGAATCCGCGGCGTATCGGCACACTTTTCTCGCGCCGTTGTGGCCATTTGACCCCTGACAGGCCGGTTCTGGATCCCCGTACTTATAGGAACGACTTCGGGAGGCCCTATGAGATCTAAGACCAAGCTCCGTCTTTCGCTCGCGCCAGCCGCGATTTCGCTGGCCGTCAGCCTCAGTTTTTCTCCGCTTCACGGCCAGGAATACAATGGTGGCAGCGTGGAACACGCGGGCGTGTCCGATTTCAATAATGTGGCCGACAAAGAAACGGTTCATGAAAGCGGCCTGACGCCCGGCGCCCACCACAATGCCGTCGCGGCGGTGGCCGGCGGCGCTGCGCCCGGCGGTTCGGGACCCGCCAAAACCGGTGGTGCGACGTCCATTGTTGGTGAGATCCAGGGCCGTGTAGCCATGGAGAGCAAGGCGCCCACCGGCAATGACGGCACGGGCTCGCGTAAAGCCGGGTCAACGGGGACCGTGCTAGGCATGGATGAAGCGGACAGTAGGACGGGTCCTCGCATCCCCATCAATATGGGAGGATTTATCCCCCTCGGTGCTGCGCCCGCAGGCAATGGCGGCGAGGGCTCGGGCAAGACCGCGAAATTTGTGGGGAATCTCGCCGGCGGCCCTGGAGTGGGCAAGACCGATAAGATTATGAGCAATCTCGCCGGTGAAACGGGTTCGGGCAATACCGGGACGAAGATGGGCAATTCCGCCCTTGGTGCGGTGGCCGGAGGTGCGGCGACCGTCAAACCCGGGGCTGCGGCCCCCATTGTTGGTGAATTCGAAAAACAAGGGTTCAATCAGAACAGACGGTAAGTTCAGACTGACTCAATTCAACTCCTTGAAAGAAACGGCCCCCGGTTCCTGAGATGGAACCGGGGGCCGTTTCTGTTTTGGGGATGATGATTAATGGCCGGTGGAAGAACCGGAGCCGGTGCCGGCGCCAGAACCGCTGCCCGTGCCGGAACCACCGTTCACGCCGGTCCCGCCCCCGATGGACCCGCTACCCGAATTGGAACCAT
>JAYTIE010000223.1:0-3287 GCA_043732015.1 Elusimicrobiota bacterium
AAAAAACGGTGCATGTCCGAGTAAAACTTGATGGGCCGGATGAACTGCGCACGGTACCCTTTCAGGCTGCATCCGTAGTCATGAAGCCGGACACCCGTAAAGGTGGAAATCAGCCAGTTGGCGATGCGGGAAGGAAACGTGCGCGTGAAGAAATCGTCCTGACGGTCGTAGCGCCATCCGCTCACGACGTCGTAGCCTTCGGCCATCTTGTCGAGAATCTTGCGCATGTCCGCCGGATTGTTCTGAAGATCTCCGTCCATGGTGACGATGATCTCGCCCTTGGACTGCTGGAATCCCGCGGCCATCGCCGGCGTCTGTCCGTAGTTCTTCCGGAACTTCACCACGCGAAGAACCGGATTGGACTTTACAATCTGGGTGCAGATTTCAAATGTCTTGTCGCTGGAACCATCGTCAACGAAGACGATCTCATAGGTACGTCCGAGCTTGTCCGCTTCACCCTTGATGGTCTGGAAGAGCTTTTCGACACACTCTTCCTCGTTGAAAAGAGGAACGACGATCGATATCTCGGGTATCGCGGCAGTCATGGCACTCCTGGTTATTGCGTGCCGATGCGGCAGGAGAGGGCGATACGATGGCTGTAGCCCAGGTCGGTCCCCGGCGTGAACGAATAGTCCAGCGTCAGGCGATCAACAGGAAAAAAGCCGACTTCGAGGTTCAGGAGAATGATTCCGGCACCGATGGAAATACCAGGCCCCGCGTCATACGAGGTGTCGTAACCGGCGCGAAGCGCCAGCGAATTGACCGGCAGCCACTCGACGCCCGTCTTCACGGCGGATGAAGCGTCGCGCGGCTTGTCGAGGTCCAGCGTGAACACCAGACGATCGGTCGCGAACGGCATGAGAGCGCCGCCAACGACGACGGCCGACGGCGAGTTCGCATTGGCTCCTTCATAGGAGATCGAGTTCCCAAGGTTGCGGCCGGAAACGGCGAGGTTCACCATGTTGGGAACCGCCTTGTAGACCACGCCCAGGTCGACATTTACGCCCGTGTTCTTCTGGGCGCCAATCTCGACTTGATAAAGCTTGGCGGTGCTGCCAAAAGCCAGCTTGTTGTCGATGGATTTTCCCCATCCAATCATCAGCATGTTGTCTTTCGAATTGAATTGACCGATCGGCGCGCCGGTCACGTCCGTCGCGTCGGTCTTGCCGTAATTCAGGGTGTTGAACCCGACGGCGAGCACGCCGAGGTGGCGGACATTGCTGGAGGTGATATCTCCCAGGGGAATGGCCACAGACACCGTGTTGGCGTCAATCTCCCCCAAGCCTGTGAATCGGCTGGCGTACCCTTCCGACTTGCGGAGGAAGCCCAGTCCCGCGGGGTTCACGTAGAAACTGTTGATGTCGTCGCCCACGGCGGAAAAGGCACCGCCCATGGCGGCCGGACGGGCCGCGGGTTGAATCGCCAAGATGTTGCTGGCGACAGTACCGGCTTCCGAGCTGACGCCAAAAGATGATCCCGCGATTGACAGCGCCGCTGCGGAAATGAGGATTGTTTTAAATGTCTTCATCTAACGATCCCGAGTTTCCCTGTTTTTTCGTTCGTCTCGCTCTTCAGGTAATAAATGTACATGCCGCTCGCGACATCCTTTCCGGAGTCGTTCTGGACATTCCAGACAAAGCTGGTCGCCGAGGCGTCGGTGGTCTTCTCGAAGACTAGGCGGCCCGCCGCGTTATAAATCTTCACTTCAGCGCCGTTGGTAAAACCGTCGAACGTCACTGTGGTGTGCCCCTGTGACGGACGGAACGGATTCGGGAAAACCCGAACGTTCCTTAAAGCCGCCGAGACCGGCGCCGATATCGCAAACACCGCAACCATCGCCGCAAAAACTAACCGCTTCATGAAGCCCCCTTGTCTGTTCACTTAAACCCGCCGCGTCCGTTTTGCCGTGCCGCTCACGAAATACTGGTTCACGTAAGTCGGCAAAGTGTTTTCAACCCGCGTCAGAACCACGCCAAGAAGCGGCGCGCGCTGAGAATTCTCAACCGTCGTGATCGCCTGACGGATGTACTTCTTGGGCGTCTTGCCGACGTGAGCGACCAGCGCCATCGCGTCGACATGATTCAGAAGAATCGGCACGTCGGCGAGCGGCACCAGCGGCGCCGCATCGAGAATGATGAAGTCAAACCGTTCCCGCAGCTCGCGCATCAACTCGCTCATCCGGGGCGAGGTAAGAAGCTTCGAGGGATTGTCCACGGGCTGACCCGCGGTGATCACCGTGAGGCGCTCCAACCGTGTCGGTTTCAGAATTCCGTTGATGTCCGACTGTTCCGAGAGATATTCGTGAAGGCCCTTTCCCTGGGGAATAGCCAGATAACGGCTGACGGAACTCTGACGGAGGTCGCAGTCGATAAGACAGATCTTCTTGTCCAGTTCGTTCGCCATCGAGATCGCCATGTTGCACGACGTCGTGGTCTTGCCTTCGCCGGCGACGGCGCTGGAGAACATGAGCGTCTGGATCGGGCGCTTCTGGGTGATGAACAGGATACGCGTGCGCAGCAGCCGGTAATGTTCGGCCGCAAGCGACTGCGGGTTGTGCAGCGTCACCATCTGCGGAGACATCTCTCCGGTGATGGACTGTTCCATGTTGCTCTTGGTCGGATACAGGTCCGGAATCGTCGCCAGGATCGGCTGCTTGAAGGAACGCTGGGCGTCGTCGAATCCGCGGAGGGAATCGTCTTTCATCTCGCGAATCATGACGGTTGCTATGCCCGCGCCGATCGAAAGGAAGACGCCGAAGCCGATGGCCTGCCACGGAAGCGGCCAGACCGGGAGCAACGGCTTTTCCGCCTCTTCAAGGATCCGAACGTCGCCGCCTTCGCCGAAGGTCGCGAGGCGAAGCGTCATCTGGGCCTGTTCAAGGCTTTCGAGAAGCGAGTGATAGATATCTTCGTTTACGTTCTGCTCCCGCTGTTTGGCGGTGAGGTCGTCGGTAGAAACGTAGTTCACACCCTGCTCGAGGCCGGATTGGCGACGGCGAAGGAACGCGATCTCGTTGTTCACGTTGCGAAGGTCGCGGAGCGACGCGGCATATTGCGGGTTGCTCGGAGCGGAAGCCTGCGCTTCCGGGGTGGATGAGCTCGTGTCTTTCTCATGGGCAATCGCCGCTTCCAGCTCGTTCATGCGCTTGCGAAGATCGCGGACCATGGGGCTGTCTTCACG
This sequence comes from Elusimicrobiota bacterium, assembly GCA_043732015.1. Taxonomy (GTDB): domain Bacteria; phylum Elusimicrobiota; class Elusimicrobia; order F11; family F11; genus JBBRXR01. The sequence continues at coordinate 3,181 of JAYTIE010000223.1, forward strand.
CGCGGTGAGCGACAGCTGGCTGAGCCGGGCGCGGGTTTCCCCCATTTCCGTTTGAAGCTTGTAAACCGCCGGGCTCTGGTCACGGGCCACGGCCGGGCTGCTCTTCT
>JAYTIE010000224.1:0-22559 GCA_043732015.1 Elusimicrobiota bacterium
GGCCGCGGAAGAGGCTGATGTGCGTCGCGGGATCCGCGTACGCTTCTTCCTCTCGCCCGCGCCCGATGAATCCGAAAAGGATGCGATGGCGGTTGGGTGCGTCCGCGAAAAGAAGCAGGCCCTGCTCGAAGGAGCTTTCGAACGAATCTGTGATGGGGCCGGCGTCAGGATCCTGCTGAACGGTCCCGCCGTACCAGCGCTTGGCCCAGATCCCGGACTCGCGCACCACGTCCCACAGTTGTTCGTGGTCGAATCCGCGCGGGCCGACAACCGCAGCCATCCCCTCGCCGCGTTTTGCGACAAGCTCAACGTATTCGGGCAGAGAAAAAAGGCCGAGCGCCGCGTCCAGGGCCTCCTCGGAAAACGCCGCACGGGCCAGCGCAGGCGTGAGAAGGATGCGACGCTTGAACAACATCGGAGTCAGCGTGTCCCGGTCGTAGCGCAGGTAAGGATCGGTCATGCCGTGGTTGACCGTTTCGATCGCGTCCAGCGTCGCCTTGTACGCATTCAGCATCCCGGTGAGATTGTCGCGCCAGCGCTCGCGGTCCGCCGCGAGGAATTCGCCGATCGCCCAGGAGAAATATCGAAGTTCGTCCTCCCGCCCCGCCCGACCCAGCACGGCCTGACTCTGTTCCTGGATGAAGGTCACCTCGTCCCGGCTGGCGCCTTCTTTCGCCAACAGGTCCGCCGCGGCCACGGCGCGCTCCACGAAACTGAGAATTAGCTCGGGTTTCTCCGCGCCGAGCGCCCGCGCCTCCACGGCGGCTAGAATCTCCGGCGGAAGGGTGGGACCGAACGACTGGCCGATCAACAACGCCGCGCGGAGGAGGTCCGCAGCCGAGGCTCCCTCGATCGTGCGGAGAAACCGGTGGCGCAACGCCGACGCGCGCTCCGGATCGCGTTGCAGATAAAGGTGCTCCAGCAACAGCGCGCCCTCCAGCATGGCGTCGCTGATGGGCTCCTCCGCGCTGCCCGCCGGCATGATCACGCCATAGAGAAGATCCAGATACGCGTCGCTCAAGCTGGGAAAGTTGATGTACCAACGGTACGGACGGACCGCGCCCACGAGGTCGGAGGGAGTCCGCGCGAGATGAGCGACCAGGACGTCGGCTATCCGGCGAAAGTTGGCGTCCGCGTAATCGTTCGTCTGGCTGAGCGGTCCGGCGAAGGCGTCTGCCGCGGAACGGAACTGGCCGGTGACACCTTTTTCCTGCGCCGCGGTGCGCGCTTCGATCACCTCAGCCCGGCGGTCGGAGGGAATCAGCGTTAAATTCATGATCAGCCGGTCCAGCACTTCCACCACCGACTTGGTGATCCCCGTCCGGACCTGTGCGAGGGTGACATCCACCACCTCATTCATGTCGAGCGCGGAGAAAGCCTCGTCGCTCAGCTCGCGGCTGCCGAGGGCGGCCAGCGCGGGTTCGGCCGAGGTCTTCGTGCGCGTCGCGACCTCCGCGCGGAACGGTTTTAGCATCGGCTCAAAATCCGTGCCCGGCACGGCCAGCGGGGAAAGCGCCGCGACGACACCAGCCTGGACCCAGTTGATGCTGGATCCGCCGCTGAGGATGTTCCCTCTTTCGCCGAGGAGCGCTAGGGCCGCCTCCGACGTGACGGGACGGCCCGACGCGGCCGCCTCAAACAGCGACATCGCGCCTTTGGAAAGAATCATGAGCGACGGACGGCCATAGGAGGAGACATCGCGCAGGTTTCGCTTCAATTGCTCGGGTTCCGCGGAGGCGGCCGCCGCGGCAATAACGAAGCCGAGCCCCGAGAGAAAGCGAACCTGCTCTTTAGGATCCCGGTCTTCGGCGGACGCGCGGCCACTCTTTGGCCGGTAGTCGCGGGCCAGGATCTTCAGAAAGGTTTCGACAAAGGCGCGGGGCGAAGTCGTCGACTCGGGCGCCGCCAGGGTCGATTCGACCAGGGCGCGTAAGGCCGCGTCCTCCAGTTCGGGCGCCAGGGCACGGAGCCGGTCCACGACGACCGGTGTCCAGGAATTCACGCCCGTGCTGAAACGGTCGATGTCGAGAAGTGACGCGGACGTCGCATCGCTCCCACCCTCGAACTGCCGGCGCAGAAACGCGTTCGCGACCCGTTGCGCCAGCGCGGGCACAGTTCGCCGCGCCGCGGCGAGAAGATAGAGAAGGCGGTACCCCGAAAGCTGTGGAAAGGATGCCCATGAGCCGTCGTTGAGAGCCCCTTTCAGCGACGCGACGACGGTCTCCTCCCTCGCGTCCCGCCGTTTGGCCACCGCCGCTGCGCTCGCCACACTCGTGGTGGCGGTGAGCTTTCGAGCGACGTTCTCGGGAATGTCTCCGTTCGTGAGAACGACCGCGCGGGCGCGGAGCTCGTCGGCGTCCCCGGCGCGGGAGGAATCGGAGGTCTTGGTGAGCTCGATGATGGCCTCCAGCTGCTCCGGCGTGACGGACGACACATTGTCCAGAAACAATTTGATGAACCAGGCGAGTTCCCGGTTGTCCGGGCTGTGGTAACCACCGCCCAGGGCGGCAATGGCGTCCCCCATCAAGAGCGCAATGTCGGGACTGAGATTCGTGGGAGGATAATCCCTCAGCCGACGGGCGTCATAGGGAACTTCCATGGTCACCGCAGAGGGATCGATGAGGCCGAGCATCCACGCGCGCACGCGCGGGTCGATCTCCCGGTCCCGCCGCAGCACGGGGAGAAGAGCCAGGAGCGTGATCTTCTTGTCCGAGCGGTCCCCGATGCCCGTCGGGATGAACCAGCTACCGAACTCTTCGGCCTTGGCCCACTCGTCCGCCCGGTCGATGAGATTTTCCTTCGCGATCAGGGAGAACAGGGACGCCGCGAGATACAGGTCCGGGCGGGCCCCGGCCCCGGTGAAGCCGTTGTCCTGCGCTTCCTGCTCGATCATCCGCACCGCCACGTGGCTCTGGCCGGGGCGGACTTTTTCCGTGACCTGCCAAAGCAGCCCGCTGTGAGCCTGTAGAAGGAGAAGCAGGTCGTCGACGACGGCGTCCGGAATGCTGTCCACCCGATAGAGCGCGTTCCCGATTCCTTCCACAGCCCACTCGTTGTCGAGACCTTCGCGGAGGGCGGAAAGGCTCTCGCGGCGGCCCACGGGGTCTTCGCTCGTCAGCAGGGCGTAGGTCAGAACGTCGGCCCGGTCCCGAATGGCGGTCTCGTCGCGGGCCGCCTCTCCGCGGGCGTGCATGGCCTTTCTCAGATCCTCGGCGCGTGCCAGCCGTTGCCAGAGGAGTGGTCCCGCGCCGAGTTGCGCGGCCGCATCCACCGGCCTCATCGCGGCCAGGGACGACGCCGGTACGAACACTGCGTTGTGCGCGCCGTGAAACATGCCCACCGCGAGATTGACGAGCGCGAACACCGTGACCGCGGCGCCGACGGACGTCATCAGGAAAAGCGGCACGGAAGCGCCCAGGGTCAGCGCGCCGAGGGCCGCATAGCGCGTCGCGAGATAACCGGCGTACTGGCGCTGCGTCATGTCGAACAGCTCCGGCGCCCGCTTGACGACCTCGGCATGATCTCTCAGGAAAAATGGCCAGAGCGCCAGAAGAATCAGTACGCCCGCAAGCCAGCCGAGGCCCATCGCCCAGATGGGCGCGGAGCCCACCGTGGCCGCGACGGCGGCGAGCGTAAGCCCGACGGCGCCGGCCAGCCCGAAATATCTCTGCTCGAGCGCCGGCGCTTCCACCACGTCTTCGATGGTGACGTTCGCGTTGTCCTTCTGGAACCGTACAAGATAGCGAAGGGACGCGGCCGTCGTCCGCCATCGCCGCATGAGCTCCACGACAACGGACCGCGCCGTCCGCGATTTCACGGACACCGACACGCCGCTCGTGGGCGCCAGCGCGGCGCCGACGGATTCGGGACTTTCTGTGGAGCCCAGCGCGACCGCCATTGCGGCCCCGAGCGGGGGGAACAATCCTTCCGCACGCGCCGTCATGGCGGCCCGGGCCAGGAAGAGGCGATCGCCGCGGAAAAGTCGTTCGAGTGGCGTGCGCTCGCGGCTGAACACGCTCAAGTACGCAGATCCGGTGAGATCGTCCACGCGGGTAAGGCGCGGCGACACCTGCACGACGACCGCGCCCGCGGAAGTCAGGCGGTTCATCATTCCCTCGCCGTGGAATCCGCCCGTCACCACCACGGCGCTGGCGTCGGCGCGCGCGTTCAACGCGGCCAGCACGTTGACGGCCATCGACGCGTCGCGGATTTCCGCTTCGCGGTAAAAGTCCATGAAGGGGGCCCAGAGGACCGATGCAGCCAGCGCCGGCCGGGACGCCAGCCGTCGTTTCAGGTCTCCCCATTCCGGCGCGGTGAGCGCGAAGCCGAGGAGGCGATCGAGAAGGAGCGTCGTCTTGTCGTCGTCCAGAAGCGCGCGCGGCGCGCCCGGGACGGCCACCGCGGCCGCGGCCTCGTCTTCCAGTTGCGCCAGCTCGGCGAAGAGCGCCTGGCCGTCGATGTCCTCGGCCAACGCCACGTAACGAAGATAGGCGTCGAAGTGCGGGAAAGCGTTCAAGTCCACGCCGCTCTGCCGCGCCAGCGCGCGCAGATGGTCGTAGAAGTCGGCATGGCTCACCTCGCGAGCGCGGTAGCGAAGGCTGAGCGACATCAGCTCGTCCTGCTGCGCGCGGCTGAGGCGCGCGACGATGGCAGCCACCGCGCGGCCGCGGTCCGCCTCCACCTTCGCGAAGTTCAGCGCCGCTTCCAGTCGCGCGGCCTGCGCGTAGCGTGCAATCTGGGGATGTCCGGCGACGGGCGCCAGCGGCGATAGATACGCGAGATATCCGGCCAGGGAGAGGCGCGCCTCGTGGTAGGCGCGGCGGCGTTCGCGGAAATTGGAAATTCGGGGGGAGGCCAGCGCGCGAGCCCGGCGCTCCACGTCCAGTCGGCGCCCCGCCAGATCCTGCCGCGCAGAGACAAGCGCGAAAGTGGCGCGGCGATAGGCCGCCACGTTTCGCGCATGATGAACCGCGTCGTCGATGCCCACCACCGGGAAGCCCGCGGCCGGCGCGATCAGCTGAGCGTGAACGGCGCCGGAGATTTCTCCGACGGTTAACAGATGGTCCGCCACCGGCGGAATGATGCGCGGGTCGCGCAGGCGGTGAAAGCGGGTGAGGTCAAAGGGCCCATGACTGCCTTCAACGGCGACAACCGAGACGCGCGGCCCCAGCGCGCTGACCAACCGGCTGATGTTTCCCTGCGCTTCCCGGTTCAGGTGGACATCCAGAACGTTCACGATGACGGGGGCGTCGGGCCGAGCGTTGGCGGGAAAGCGGACGGCGCGGATGTCGGCGGCGACCGTCGGCACCGCCGCGACGAGGTCGTTCAGCCGGCGGCGAAGCGATGCAGGAAGACGGTCGCGCCCGTTTGCGGAGAGAAGGCGGTCCGAGCCCGGGGTAATAGCGGCGGGCGGCGGCATGGTCAATCGCGCGGGAAGCGCGATCGGCGTGGGCACGGCGGCGAGCTTCCGGTCCGTCCACAGATTCATCTCCATCGCATGTGAAAAAACCACATTCGTGAGAAGATAGACGAGGGCGATGGACGGTCTGACGTAGGACTTCATCATGACTTATCTAACCGTTTTGGATGAAAAGGGCCTTAAGACCTGGTAAACGACTGGTGAATTCAATTTCGACCTGATTTTTCAATCTGAAAACGTCACATTTCCGTCGGAGAAAGCTCGCCGGCCTGCACTCAGAAAGATGCCGTCCCGCCCGTTCTCTTTCAAGCCTTTTCGTCGTCGGAAAAGCGAGGGAAAAGCCCTTTTTTTGTACCATGCTTCCCATGCTAAACATCCTAATGCGCGTCCTCGGGGGCACCCGAAACGAACGCCTAATCAAGAAGCTTCAGCCGACCGTCGACAAAATCAACTCTTTCGAGCCCGAAATGCAGGCGCTCACGAATGAAGCGCTTCGCGCCAAGACCGACGAGTTCAAGACCCGGCTCGCCGCCGGCGAAACGGTCGACGACCTCCTCCCCGAAGCGTTCGCCGCCGTTCGCGAAGCCTCGGTTCGCACCATCGGCCTTCGCCACTTCGACGTTCAGATGCTGGGCGGCATGGTTTTGCACAGCGGCAAGATCGCCGAAATGAAAACCGGCGAAGGAAAAACCCTCGTCGCCACGCTCGCCGCGTATCTCAACGCGCTCCCCGGAAAGGGCGTGCACGTCGTGACGGTGAACGACTACCTCGCCAAACGCGACCGCGACTGGATGGCACCCGTTTTCGAATTCCTGGGACTCAGCGTCGGTTTCATCCAGCACGACATGCCGCTGGTGAATCACAAGTACATGTATTCGAAGGACATCACGTACGTCACCAACAACGAGCTCGGCTTTGACTACCTCCGGGACAACCTCGTCCGCAACGCGTCCGACCGCTGCCTCCGCCCGTTCCATTTCGGCATCGTCGACGAAGTTGACTCCATCCTCATCGACGAAGCGCGCACGCCGCTCATCATCTCGGGCCAGGGCGACCCGGCCACGCAGCGCTATTACGCCGCCGACAAACTGATTCCGCATCTCACAGGACGGTTCATCACCGAAAAAGAAGAGATCGAAGCGAAGTACAAGAACGTGGATCTCGGCGCCGGTTTCGACTACATCGTCGACGAGAAGAATCACTCCGTGGTGCTGACAGAGCAGGGAACGCAGAAGTGCGAGGCCCTCCTCAAGGTGCCGTCGATCTACGACGACCTTGAGAACGAGTGGATTCACCACATCACGACTGCGCTTCGGGCGCACTCGCTTTTCAAGAAAGACGTTCACTACGTCGTGAAAGACGGTGAAGTGATTATCGTTGACGAATTCACCGGCCGCCTCATGCAGGGACGCCGCTGGTCCGACGGTCTTCATCAGGCCGTCGAAGCCAAAGAACACATGCGGATCGCCGAAGAAAACCAGACGCTAGCCACCATTACCTTCCAGAACTTCTTCCGTCAGTTCCCAAAACTCTCCGGCATGACCGGTACTGCGCTGACCGAAGCCAACGAATTCTGGACTATCTACAAACTTGACGTCGTCTCCGTCCCCGCGAACAAGGTGAACCAGCGCGTCGACCACGCCGATCGCATCTTCCGCACCGAGCGGGAAAAGGTGGAAGCCATCATTCAGGAGGTTGAAGACCTCTGGAAGAAAGGGCAGCCGGTTCTCGTCGGAACGCGTTCCATCGAGAAGTCCGAAGGTCTTTCCAATGCGCTTCGCCGCAAGGGCGTTCCGCACCAGGTGTTGAACGCGAAGTACCACGAACAGGAAGCCAGCATCATCGCGCAGGCAGGCCGCAAAGGCGCCGTCACCATCGCGACGAACATGGCCGGCCGCGGCACCGACATTCTTCTGGGGGGAACCCCGCAGGATGCGGCGGAGGCGGATATCGTTCGCGGCCTGCGTGGTCTTCACGTGCTGGGTTCCGAGCGTCATGAATCCCGCCGCATCGACAACCAGCTCCGTGGCCGCACCGGCCGGCAGGGCGACCCGGGGAGCTCACGGTTTTATCTTTCGCTCGAAGACGAGCTCATGCGGCTCTTCGGTTCCGAGCGCATCTCCATGATCATGGGGAAACTCGGCATGCAGGAAGGCGAAGACATCCAGCATCCGTGGATCAACAAGGCTGTGTCGAACGCCCAGCGCAAAGTCGAAGCGATGAACTTCGACATCCGCAAACAGGTTCTCGACTACGACAATGTGTTCAACAAACAGCGCGAGGCAATCTACCGTCTCCGCAACGCCATCCTCGACGGTAACGACTTCAATGAGCGCACCAAGCAGATGGTAGAGGAGTGCGTCGAAGACCGCATCAACCAGTTCGCGCCGAAGAACCTGGACCGGATCAAATGGGATCTTCCCAGTCTGTATGTCTCCTTCAAGACGGCGTTCAATGTGCATCCCGACTATCCTGAGGAAGAAATTACGGGGTGGGACAATCTGTTCGACCGTCTCAAGGAAGCGGCGATGAAATCGTACGAAGACAGGCGGATCGCCGTGGGCGACGCCACTTTTTCCGAACTTCAGCGCGTCGTGTTCCTCTCGGTTCTCGACAATGTGTGGGTGGAACATCTGACCTATCTCGACCAGCTGCGGAAGGGCATCTTCCTCCGCGCCTATGCGCAGAAGGACCCGCTCATCGAATTCCAGAAAGAAGCATTCCGCCTTTTCGAAGTGATGATGGGCCGGGTGCGCGACACGTTCCTCGAATACGTCTTCCATGTTTCAGTTGAAGCCGCGGAATCGCCGGCACCGTCTCAGGCCACGCTGGCCATGGTCGCGGAGAAGAGCGACGCCCAGTCGCCGCTTGACGTCTCCTCGCCCGAGCGGGAATCTTCCGGTCCGGCCGCGCCTCCCACGGTCCGTCCCACTGGCGTCGTTCCGCTGCCCGCGTCCGTCGCGACGCGCGTCGCCACCGCGCCCATCGTGATCGACAAGATCGGCCGGAACGATCCGTGCCCGTGTGGAAACGGTAAGAAGTACAAGAAGTGCCACGGCAATAAGTAAACCGGCCATGCCGCTCGCTGGAGCTCTCTGGCTCATCTCCGGCCTGGCTTACGGCCTCGCGTTTCCGAAATTTAACCTCACCTGCCTCGTCTGGGTCGCACTCATTCCGGCCCTGTGGACCGCCGTTAGGTCCGGACAGTCAAACCGTCAGACCTTTGTGGGGGGATGGGGCGCGGGTCTCATCGCCAACCTCCTGATCTATGTCTGGCTTTGGCCCACCTTCATCGCGGCCAGGATTGACGGCCCCACCACCCTGCTTTGCTGGACCGCGCTGTCGGCCGTTCTCGCGGTCTATTTCGGCCTGTTCGTCTTGTTCTACCGGGCGCTTCCCAATCCGTCGATGCGCGTCCTGCTCGGCGCCACCGGGTGGGTGGCTTTGGATGAGATAAGGTCCGTGATTCTCAGTGGATTTCCATGGGCCCTTCTTAGCCATTCTCAGGTCTTCAACACGTCCCTGATTCAGCTGGCATCGGTCACCGGCGCGGCGGGAATAACCTTCCTGATCGTGCTCGTCAACGCCGCCTTTTTTGAGGCGATGCACGCGTCCCGCAACGCCAGGCGTGTCACCGGATTCGGGCCCCTGATCGGCGCCATCGCGCTGACGCTGGGCGTTCTCGCCTGGGGGCATCACCGGCTGTCCGCCGCCGCCACGCTGCCGGTACGGACGCTCAAGGTCTCCCTGCTTCAGGGAAACATCGACCAGTACCGGAAATGGGACGATGCGTACGAAGCCGACATCCGTGGTTCCTATGAAAGGCTGGCCCGGACTGCGGCCGCGAAGAAGCCCGACCTCATCTTGTGGCCGGAAAGCTCCGTGCCGGCCGACATTCCAAACGACGCGGTGTACGTGCAGTGGCTGGTCAAGATTGCGAGCGAAACAGCGACGCCGCACCTCTTCGGAAGCCTGTCGTCGCACGGCCGCCAGGAGCTGAACTCCGCCTTTGTCATGCGCGCGAACGGCGAGCTGGAAGGCCAGTACAGCAAACGGCACCTCGTGCCCTTCGGCGAGTATGTGCCGTTTCCCATCGTTCTCACATCGTTGGTTCCGTATCTCGGACAGGTGGGAACGTTCGAGCCGGGGAAATCTGCAAAAATATTCGAGGTCAACGGGATCAAGCTTTCGCCCAACATCTGTTACGAGGCCATGTTCCCGGGTCTCGTGCGTGAGTCCGCGAGAGGCGCCGACGTCATCGTAAACCTGACGAACGATGGCTGGTTTCTGGACTCGAGCGGCCCGCATCAGGATTACGCCGTCAACATCCTGCGCGCCGTCGAAAACGGCCGTCCTGTTCTCCGCGCGGCCAACACCGGCATCTCCGCCATCATCGACGCCTTCGGCCGCGTGCTTCTGGAGTCGCCGCTCATGGTGGAAGGGGAATTCTCGGGCACCGTCCCTGTCCCGCCGCTCGATTTCCGGACGCTCTACGGCGAGGGCCACAACTGGTTCGGCTGGCTCTGCGGCGGAATCTTCGCGCTGGCTCTCGTGCGCGTGCTCAGGAAGAAACCGTAAGCCGAAAATCCATTTGATACACTCGCCGCACAATGTCACGAGAAATCCGTTCTCAAATCGATTCGCTAACCGCGAAGATCGCTGACATGGGGAGGTTTCTTTGACGTACCTTCACAGAAACCCCTCATATCCCGCCTAGAACAGCAATCCTCGGCGCCCGACTTCTGGTCGGACACAATCAAAGCCCGCAAAGTCATGCGTGAACTCGACGCCGCCAAAGCCGTGGTGGCGACGTGGAACCGTATGAACCAATCCATATCCGATCTCACCGCGCACCTCGACCTCGCTGAAGAAGCCAAAGACGAGGATGAAGAGAAGGAAGTCGCGCGCGAGCTCGAAAAACTTCGCATAGAACTGAGTGACCTCGAAATTCGAGCCTTGCTGGGCGGTCCGCACGACGCGTCCGACGCCATTCTCACTGTTCACGCTGGCGCGGGGGGAACCGAAGCGGCGGACTGGGCCGAGATGCTTTTGCGCATGTACCTGCGCTGGACTGAACGCAAGGGTCTGAAGGCCGAGATCACGGACATTCTTGCTGGCGACGGCGCGGGTATCCGAAGCGTCACCGTCGTGGTCGAAGGCCAATTCGCCTACGGTCTCCTGAAAGCCGAGATGGGCGTTCACCGGCTCGTGCGCATTTCTCCGTTCGACGCCAACGCGCGGCGGCACACGTCGTTTGCTTCGGTCGATGTGATCCCGCAGATCGAAGAAGAAATCGAGATTGAGATTCGTGACGCCGACCTCAAGGTCGACACTTACCGCGCGTCGGGCGCCGGCGGCCAGCACGTCAACAAAACCGATTCCGCGGTCCGCCTGACTCATTTACCAACGGGGACGATCGTGGCGTGTCAGAAAGAACGGTCCCAGATCAAGAACCGCGAGTTCGCGATGAAGATCATGAAAGCGCGCCTCTACGACCTTGAACAGGAAAAGCAGCGCGCCGCGCTTGAGCGGCATTACGACGAACGCGGCCAGATCGCCTGGGGCCACCAGATACGGTCCTATGTTTTCATGCCGTATCAGATGGTTAAGGACCTGCGCACCGATCATGAAACGAGCCAGATCGAAAACGTGATGGACGGCGCCATTGACCCATTCATCAAGGCGTACCTCGATTGGAAGACCACAAACAAAGATGCTAAGATTCCGTCGCAATAATTAAGGAGGACCGCGTGTCCAAGATTCTCGTTGTCGACGATGAAAAAGACGTCGTCGAACTACTCAAATTTCTACTCGAAAAAGATGGACACAGCGTCCTGACCGCTCACAACGGAAAAGACGGCCTGGCCCTTGCCCGCAAAGAGATGCCGGAACTTCTCCTGCTCGACGTGATGATGCCGGAAATGGACGGCTACACCGTCCAGACCCAGCTTCTGGAAGACCTCAAGACGAAGGACATCCCGATTATTATCCTGACCGCGAAGGGCCAGCTTCGCGATGTGTTCGCGATGGCGTCCAACGTGAAGGCTTACATCGAAAAACCTTTTGACCCGAAGACGCTGCGCCAGAAGATCCAGGAATCTCTCGCCACTAAATAACCCGTCCACGGGTTACTCATCAACATGTCGACCAATCCTCCATCGGAGAAATCCACACCCATCGAACAGATCGTCCAGCAGCGGCGCGAGAAGAAAGACAAACTCGTCGCGGCCGGACGCACGCCGTACGGACACCGTTTCCAGCGCTCCCTGATGCTGGCGGAGGTCGTCGCCCGTTTCGATTCCCGTATTCCGAAAACGCCTGAGACCGCGAACGCGCTTGACGCCGAAGAGCTCACCTTGGCCGGCCGCCTCATGACGCGCCGCGATCTCGGCAAGCTGTCATTCGCGAATATCAAAGACCATTCCGGTTCGCTCCAGCTCAAAGTCAACAAACAGGTCGTCGGCGAGGAGAATTACAAGGAATTCGCCAAGGACGTGGACCTGGGCGACATCCTCGGCGTGACCGGCCAGATGTGCCGCACAAAGACGGGGGAACTGACGCTCGAAGTGAAGAAGTTCGAGATCCTGTCCAAATCACTTCGCCCGTGGCCTGAGAAATTCCATGGCGTTACTGACGTCGAAACCCGCAGCCGCCAGCGCGAGCTTGACCTCGGCACCAACGACGAGAGCAAGGCGCGCTTTCTCACGCGCTCGAAGATCGTGGACTCAATTCGCCAGACGCTTCGCAATGCTCAATTCATCGAAGTAGAGACGCCGCTCATGCAGGCGATTCCCGGCGGCGCGTTGGCCAAGCCTTTTACTACGCACCACGAAGCGCTCGACATCCAGCTTTACATGCGAATCGCGCCGGAGCTTTTCCTGAAGCGCCTTATCGTTGGCGGCTTCGACCGCGTTTACGAGATCGGCCGCGCGTTCCGCAACGAAGGCATCGACACGCGCCACAACCCGGAATTCACGATCATGGAGGCGTACCAGTCTTACGCCGACGTGAACGACATGATGGATCTGGCCGAGCGCATCATCCAGGACGCCGCGAAAGCGATCGGGGTCGCCGAAGTGACTTACCGCGAGCAGAAGTGCCGCGTCGACCAGCCGTTCGACCGCGCGTCGCTCGTGCACCTTTTTGGAAAGATCGGTCTCAACTTCGTTGAACTCTGCCAGTCCAATCAGTGGATTGCCGCCGCCAAAGCCAAGAACCTGTCGGTCCCGAAAGGAACGACAGAAGGAAAAGGCTTCGACCTGATCTTTGATGAACTCGTTCTCCCGACGCTTGAACGTCCAACGTTCGTGCTCGACTATCCGTCCGCCGTTTCTCCGCTGGCGAAGACGAAGCCCGGCCAGCCACTGCTCGCGGACCGCTTTGAGCTTTTCCTTGCGAAGGAAGAAGTCGCCAACGCTTACACCGAGCAGAACGACCCGGACATCCAGCGCCAGAAGTTCGCTGCCGAAATCGCCAAGCGTCAGGGTGGCGACGAAGAAGCCATGCCGACGGATGAAGAGTTCGTGAACGCGCTGGAGCACGGCATGCCGCCAGCCGGGGGCCTCGGCATCGGCATCGATCGCCTGACAATGATCCTCACCGGAACATCGTCGATCCGCGAAGTGATTCTCTTTCCGCTGCTGAAACCACAATAGATGAAGCGGCGACGGACCTGATGCCCGCCGAACTCTACCTCGCCCGCCGTTACCTCTTTAACCACCGCCCCGGTGCCTGGGGCTGGCTCATCGGATGGATGGCCACCGGTTCCGTCGCGCTCGGTGTCGCCGCCCTGATCGTCACGCTCGCCGTCATGACCGGATTCCGTGAAGACATCCGCCAGAAAATCCTCGGCGTTCAGCCGCACGTCATTCTCTCCGCTTTCGATGGCCGCCTCGACGCCACGCGTCCCAAGATCGCTGAAATCCTGAACGCGACGCCTGAGATCCTCGCCTGGTCGCCGTATGTGTCCGGCCAGGTGTTGATCGGGCGCGGCGCGCAGAGTTCCGGCGCGATGGTTAAGGGAATCGATCCGGTGAAAGAACCGACCGTCGCGAACCTGACGGCGAAGCTCGTCTCGGGAAAATGGGAGACGCTGTCGCTGACCTCCGGCGAGCCCGCGCACCCGCGCATCATTCTTGGCCAGGAACTGGCCCGCAATCTGGGCGCTCGGCTCGGCGACACGGTGTGGATCATCACACCCGGCTCGGTGGGCCTCTCAGCGCTCTCAATTCCGAAAGCCAATCTGTTCATCGTCTCCGGCGTCGTTCAATCCGGCCTCTACGATTACGACTCAACGCTCGCCTACGTGGATTTGCCGGCGGCGCAGACGCTTTTCGGGCTTGGCGGCAGCGTCTCCGGCATCGGCGCGCGAATCAAGGACCCGGACGATTGCGACCGCGTTGCGAAGACGCTGGCAACCAAATTTGACGGCGATTACTGGGTTCGCTCGTGGCTCTCGCTGAACCGGAATCTCTTCTCGGCGCTGAAACTTGAGAAGACCGTCATGTTCGTGATCCTCACCATGGTTACGCTGGTGGCGAGTGTCATGATCGTCAGCAACCTGCTGCTCAGCATCACGCAGAAAGTGAAGGAGATCGGCATCCTGCGCGCGATGGGCGCGACCGGCGCCACCATCCGCCGCGTTTTCCTGATCCAGGGCGCGCTCATGGGCGTGGTGGGAACCGCCATTGGCGCGACACTGGGAATCGCCATTTCCATTCTTCTGGCCAAGACGCAGCTGATCAAACTTCCGGCCGATGTCTATTACATCGACCGCCTGCCGGTGCGCATCGAAGCCGCCGACGTCGCGACCGTCGTGTTCGCGGCGGTGTTCATCGTGATCGCCGCCACGCTTTATCCGGCCAACCGCGCCACGGAGCTCGATCCGCTGGAGGCCATCCGCTATGGCTGACGGCGTGCCGGTACTTGATCTCCAGAATGTGACCAAGGCGTTCGGCGCCCTTCAGATTCTGAACGGTGTGAACCTGTCCCTCGCGCCGGGTAAGAGCGCGGCCGTGATCGGCCCGTCCGGTTCCGGCAAGTCCACGCTGCTTCACATCGCGGGACTTATGGACAATCTGACGGGAGGATCGCTCCGGTTGAACGGACGCGACGTGACCGCACTCTCCGAGCCGGAACGGGCGCGGCAGCGTCTCGATACCATCGGATTCCTGTTCCAATTTCACTATCTCCTCCCCGACTTCGATGTGATCGAGAACGTGCTGATTCCCGCACGTCTGGCCGGCGACGACCTCACGGTGGCGAGACGCCGGGCGGAAGAGCTGCTGGAGCGCCTCGGCCTCGCTGAACGCCAGGGCCACCGCCCCTATCAGTTGTCCGGCGGAGAACAACAACGCGCGGGTCTGGCGCGGGCCATCCTGCGACAGCCGAAGCTATTGCTCTGCGACGAGCCGACCGGCAATCTGGATCCGAAAACCGCCGATGACGTGGCGGACGTGATCTGGGGAGAACTGCGGCGCGAAGGGGTGGCGGCCATCGTCGTGACCCACAATGACCGGCTTGCGGCGCGCGCGGATGCGATCCATCACCTTGTGAAGGGAAACTTTGTAGAAACCCGGAAGGAGTGAGGTTCATGGCGACGGAAATAGAAATCTATATCGACGGTAGATGGCTGCCGAAGTCGGAGGCGAAAGTTTCCGTTTTCGATCACGGATTCCTTTACGGAGACGGCGTGTTCGAAGGTATTCGCGCTTACGACGGTCACGTGTTCCGCCTGAAACAGCACCTGCGGCGCCTCGAGCGCTCCGCCAAACTCATCCAGCTCAAGATCCCGGCGTCCCTTGGCTCGCTCGAAAAACTGGTCAAGGAAGCGCTTCGCCGGAACGGCCTTCGTGACGCCTACATCCGCCTTGTCATTTCCCGCGGCGTCGGCGACCTGGGACTCGACCCTTTTGTCTGCAAGCGGCCGACCATCGTGCTCGTTGCCGACCGACTCCAGCTTTTTCCGGA
This sequence comes from Elusimicrobiota bacterium, assembly GCA_043732015.1. GTDB lineage: Bacteria > Elusimicrobiota > Elusimicrobia > F11 > F11 > JBBRXR01. The sequence continues at coordinate 15,389 of JAYTIE010000224.1, forward strand.
GAAGTTCTATCAGGTCGGCCTACCCGCGATCGTGGCGAAGCGCCGGCGCACGAACACCGATGCGCTGGACCCGAGCATCAAGTCCTGCAACTACCTGAACAACATCCTGGCGAAAGTCGAGGCCATTCGCGCCGGCGTACCGGAAGCGATCATGCTGAACGCCCAGGGCGACGTGTGCGAGTGTACCGGGGACAATATTTTCGTCGTGAAGGGGAACACGATCATCACGCCACCTGTTTCCGCGGGCGTGCTGGTCGGCATAACGCGATCGGCCGTCTTCGATCTGGTCAAGAAAACGAAGTACAAACTCGTCGAGAAACTTTTCAAGCCAACGGCCCTGTTCAAGGCCGATGAGATTTTTTTCACCGGCACCGCTGCGGAAGTGATTCCGGTCTCGAAAATCGACGGTCGGCGCATCGGCAAGGGCAAACCCGGCCCGGTCACGCTCGATCTCATCAACCGCTACCACGCGCTCATCCGCTCCGAGGCCGCCGCTTCCCGGTAACGAATGATCTGCAGCCGCTGTCAGAAAAATCCAGCGCAGGTGCACTACTCCGCCGTGGTGAACGGTCAGGAGACGTCCGCGAATCTCTGTGTTCCCTGCGCGCAAACCGCTGGAATCGCCCTGTCCACGAGTGAAGGCGTTAATTTTCCGTCCTTGCCGCCGGCATTGGCCGAGTTGTTCGGAATGCTTTCCACCTGGCCCGCGCGTCCGGCCGCCGCGTCCATCGCTCGGTTCTGCCCGCATTGCAAATGGACGCTCGAGCGCTTTCAGAAAACCGGACTCATGGGATGTCCCGATTGTTATGGTCACTTCCGCGCGCAGGCCAAAGGCGTGCTGGAACGCATTCATGGCACATCCGCGCACAGGGGAAGGAAGCCTTCCGCTCTGGCGCCAGCCGAGAAACCGAAAGGCCGGGAGAAAATCCCGCCCGCGCCCGAACTCCGCCAGCGCCTCGAAACTGCCATCCAGAAAGAGAAATTCGAAGAGGCCGCGGTGATCCGCGACATGCTTCGCAAGATGGAGAGCGGAGAATGAGAGGAGATTTCGCCCGCTGGTCCTCCGCTCCGCCGAGCTGGATCGCTTCGGGAGACTCCGGTCCGGCGGTCTCGTCACGCGTCCGGGTTGCGCGCAACATTTCCGGCGTTCCGTTTCCACACAATGCGTCACCGGCCGCGCGGCGCCAGATCATCCACCAGGTCTTCGACGCGCTGAAGGGTTCTTCTGCGATCCAGAAAGCGCAGACGTTTTCGCTCTCGACCTTTTCTCTCCTCGAGCGGGCGTTCCTGATGGAACGCATGCTCATGTCCCACCAGCACGCGAGCGACGAGGGGGAACGCGGTCTCGTTGTCGCGCCGGGCGAAACCGTCTCGATCATGGTGAACGAAGAGGACCACATCCGAGCCGCCTCCTTCCGCGGGGGCCTCGAACTCGGGGCTGCCTGGGACTCGCTCGCGGCACTCGACGATGAGCTCGGCACCCGGGTTCCTGTGGCATTCGACGATGAATTCGGTTTCATCGCCGCCTGCCCGACCAACATGGGAACCGGCCTCCGCGCCTCGGTTCTTCTGCACCTCCCCGCGCTGGTTCTTTCCAGCCGGCTCCAGCCCGTGCTTGACCAGCTTCCGGGCGCCGGCCTGACTGCGCGCGGCCTCTACGGCGAAGGCACGAGCTCCATGGGAGATCTCATCCAGATTTCAAACACGCAGACGCTGGGCCACGTGGAATCGGCGGTTATCAGAAACGTCGAGAAATCCGTCCGCCACATCATCGCTCTCGAGACGAAAGCCACCCTGGAACTGGTCGACGGCAGTCTTCGAACCGCCGTCGAAGACCGGGTGCACCGGGCAATTGGAACGTTACTGAGCGCACGTCTGTTGGAATACGGCGAAGGCGCACGTTGTCTCTCGCTCGGAAGATTGGGGATCAGACTCGGATTGGACCTTGGTGTCACTTCAAGAGCCTTGAATGAACTACTGTTCTTGACCCAACCGGCCCACTTGAGAATGCAGAGCGGAAAAGAAGGGGAAAAGACGCCGGAAGCCGAGCTTCGAGCCGCCATTGTCCGGGAAAAGCTGTCCCGGTAAGCGGGGGGCCGAAAGGGGCCCAAAAAGAAATAATCAGCGACTTATAAATAAATGATGAAACGCCGCAGGAAAACGATTATATTTTCCTTGTCGGTGACTCGTCGGAAACACGGTGCGACGCTGAAAAGAACGAATAACTGTAAGGGGGAAACCTACTGATGTCCAACCGGTTCACTGAGAGAGCGCAACGCGTCATCCTCATCGCCCAGGAAGAAGCCAAACGTTTGAACCATGATTACGTCGGCACCGAGCATCTTCTGCTCGGGCTGATCGCGCTCGGCGAAGGCGTCGCGGCGCAGGTGCTGGCCAACCTTGGCGTGGACCTGAGACGCGTCCGAACTGAAATTGAAAAGATCGTGGGCACAGGCGACAACGTCATGCTGCTCGGCGAAATCCCATTTACCCCGCGGGCCAAGAAAGTCCTGGAACTCGCGGTTGAAGAAGCCCAGAACATGGGCCACAACTATGTCGGTACGGAGCATCTCCTGCTCGGCCTGATTCGCGAAGAGGAAGGAGTTGCGGCCCGGGTTCTTGAGAACCTTGGCGTTCGGCTCGACGTCGTTCGCGAGGAAGTTATTTCCCTGCTGGGCGAAGGTCAGCCCCATCAGGCGCAGCCCCAGCAGGGTGGCGGCACCGCCACCGGTGGCAAGCCGAAGTCAAAAACCCCGACGCTCGATGAATTCGGCCGGGATCTCACGATCCTCGCCAAAGAAAAAAAATCCGACCCGGTCATCGGCCGTGAGGATGAAATCATCCGGCTTATCCAGATCCTGGCGCGCCGGACGAAGAACAACCCTGTTCTGATCGGCGACCCGGGCGTGGGAAAGACCGCGATCGTGGAAGGATTGGCTCAGAAAATCGCGACCGGTGACATCCCGGAGGTGCTCCAGGGCCGCCGCGTGATGACGCTGGACCTGGCTGCCGTCGTGGCAGGAACCAAATACCGCGGTGAATTCGAGCAGCGCCTCAAGAACATCATGGAAGAGATCCGCCGCGCGAAAAACCAGATCATCCTGTTCATCGACGAGCTTCACACCGTCATTGGGGCTGGAGCGGCCGAAGGGGCGATTGACGCCTCGAACATGCTCAAGCCCGCGCTCGCCCGCGGCGAGCTGCAGTGCATCGGCGCGACCACGCTGGACGAGTACCGCCGTCACATCGAACACGATGCGGCGCTGGAACGGCGCTTTCAGCCGATCCATGTCGAGCCGCCGTCGGTCGAAGACACCATCAAGATTCTGTCCGGTCTACGGGAAAAGTACGAAAACCATCACAAGGTGAAATACAGCGACGAGGCTCTCAAGGCCGCCGCCGAGCTCTCGGAGCGTTACATTGCCGACCGCTTCCTTCCCGACAAAGCGATCGACCTGATCGACGAATCGGGTAGCCGCTCGCGCCTTCAGCTTTCCACGATGCCCAGCGCGATCAAAGACCGCGAAGGGGAACTGGAAAGTCTGACGAAGGATAAAGACGGTTCCATCGCCGCGCAGGAATACGAGAAAGCCGCCCGTCTTCGGGACCAGGAGAAGGAACTCCGCAAGTCCATCGAAGACCAGAAGAAGAAATGGCGCGCGAGCCGGGAAGAAACCATTCCTACGATCAACGAGGAAGACATCGCCACTGTCGTCTCGATGTGGACGGGAATTCCGGTCAACAAACTGACCGAAAAGGAAACCGACAAGCTTCTCCACATGGAAGACGCTCTGCATGGCCGCGTCATCGGCCAGGAAGAGGCGATCCGCTCCATCTCACAGGCCATCCGCCGTTCGCGTACCGGTCTCAAGGATCCGAAGAAGCCGGTCGGCAGCTTCATTTTCCTCGGGCCCACGGGCGTTGGAAAAACCGAGCTGGCCCGTGCACTCGCGGAATTCCTGTTCGGAAACGAAGATTCGCTGATCCGCATCGACATGTCGGAATACATGGAGAAGTTCTCCGTGTCGCGCCTCATCGGCGCGCCCCCCGGCTACGTCGGATACGAAGAGGGCGGCCAGCTGACCGAAGCCGTCCGTCGGAAACCGTACTCCGTGGTCCTCCTCGACGAAATCGAGAAGGCCCATCCGGACACGTTCAACATTCTTCTCCAGATCATGGACGATGGCCATGTGTCAGACAATCTCGGCCACAAGGTCAGCTTCAAGAATACCGTCGTCATCATGACGTCTAACGTCGGAGCGCGCCTCATCTCCAAGGGGAAGTCTCTCGGGTTTGTGTCGTCCGACGACGTGGATCGCGACTACAAGGCCATGAAAGACATCGTCATGGACGAAGTGAAGCGTCACTTCAACCCAGAATTCCTCAACCGGATCGACGACATCATCGTCTTCCATCCGCTAACGAAGGACGATGCGAAGCGGATACTGAACCTCATCCTTGACCGGGTGACCAAGAAACTGCAGAACCAGGACATCGCGCCCATCCTCACGGAAGAAGCGAAGGAATTCCTGGTCGAGCAGGGCTTCGATCCGAATTACGGCGCGCGTCCGCTGGTCCGCACGATTCAGCGCATGCTCGAAGACCCGATGGCAGAAGAGATTCTCGCCAAGCGTCTGACGATGGGCGGCAAAGTCTACGTCGATTACGACGCCGAAGCCAAGAAGCTCATCTTCAGTCCGACCCCACACAAGAAAGCGGTTCGCAACTAACCGCTGTCTCGCACCGGGTCCCGATGGAAGTCCAGTTAGGCCTTCCATCGGGATAAAGCCGGGACGGGAAATGGCCTGGCGGGAAGGCAAGTCATGTCCCAGGTCCGTAAATTCACAGGACTCACCTTGGTTTCAGGGCTCGTTGCCATCGCCACGCTGTGGCTGGCAATCGGGATCTGGGCCATGTGGAAAGGACCTGCCTGGACCTCCCGTCAACTCGATCAACGGTTCGGAATTCAGGCTGAAATCGGTTCGCTCCGGACAGATTTCTTTCATTCCGTCTCCTTTCGCGACGTCCATCTCACCGAGCCCGTCACCGGAACCATCCGCGAAATACGTTTCTCTTTCCGTCCCTGGGACCTCTTGTCGCTTCGTTCTCGCCAGCGTCAACTCTTCGTCGTTCTCTTCCGCGATCCCATCCTGAACGTGGACCAGAAGAAACTCTCGCGGATCTCCACGAAGAATCGAGCCACGCCCCTGCAGCTTCTCGCCTTTCGTGGGGTTATCGAGAACGGTTACCTCGAAATCACCGGTCCACTCGACCGGCGGTGGACGGTCTCCGGCCTGAACGGCGACGCGCGCCTGACTCCGTTCCGACTGGAGGTGGATGGAGAGGGAAACCTGAACGGCTGGGGTATTCTTGAAGCCCAGCTCCGGGCGGCTCCGCAGACGCCGCGCCAATGGGAACTGCGTGTTGATTCGGACCGGATAAACACGAACGGCGCACTGAGCCTCGCGACAAATACGTTCAGGGAGAAGATCGGCAAAATTTCAGGCGACATCAAACTGCGCTCCATCATCCGGGGAAATTTCGGGAAGTTGATCGAGATCAACTACTGGCGCGTCGGGACCTCCGGCGTCGACGTTTTATGGACGCCGCCAAAATCCGCACAACCCATTCCCGTGGGCGGAGCGACGGAGTTCTTCAAGGACCACCTGGCTTTCACGAATTTCAGAGTAGACCGCACAACGGTCAATGGAACGCTGACCGCGCCATGGAACGCGTCGAAACTGAATCTCAAGGTGAAAGTCGACCGTCAATCGCTCGACAAGCTGGCGGATGCCTATCTACCGAAGGGCGCCGCGTTTCTCGGCGGGACGCTATCCGGCAGCGGCGCAATCGAAGGGACCACAACCAACCCGCGCATGACGTTCACTGCCAACGGTGATTTGAATCTCGGAGCCCTGAGAATTCCCAACGCCACCGGGACCTTTTCCCTGAACGACGACACCTTTCTCGCGTCCGTCGATGTCGCGTCCGGCCGGCTCCAGGTTCACGGATCCAACATGGGAACCGCCGCGCGCTGGGCGATTGACGCCCAGAAGATAGCGCTCTCTGACTTCGCTGCAGCGAACGACTGGATCAGTGTTTCCGGTACGGCCGACGCGCGAATTGTTGTGGATCCCGCCAACGGCGCGGCTTCCGGAGACGTGTCCCTCGACAGCGTTCGCTGGGGACGCATTCTCATGAAAGGACGGCATGAGGCGAATCTTCGATACGCCGCCGGGCACTTCGCCGCCTCGGCCGACAACGGCGCGCTGTCACTCGAAGGGGACAACAACCGCAACCGGCTCCATGTCTCTGATCTTCGTTTTTCCGCGGGAGGTGGCACCATGACCGCGAGGGGCGACCTGGATCATCGCAACGGGAAGCTGGATTTCGACACGAGCGGACAGGATTTGCCCGTCGGGCTATGGCCGCCGCTGGTCGATCGTTACCCTGACGTCACCGGAACGGTGAGTTTCGACGGAAAACTCGATGGAACCACTCAGCAGCCGCGGTCGAAGCTAGACGCCCGGCTCGAGCACATCCGGCTCCGGAGAGACTCCGCTGAAGTGAAAGCTCACGCAGAATTGACCAGCACCGGTCGCCACCTTTTCGTCAACAATCTCGAAGCGGATGGAACCGTCAACGCCAGCGGCGATATCGATTTTGACACGAACCGCTGGCAGGTGAGGGCGCGCCTGAACGAATCATCGCCAGCGTTTCTCTTCGATATCGCCCGGGTCGACAAAGCGACGGCGGGTTCCATCACGGGCCACATCGATGCCTCGGGAGGCGACCATACCGTCGCGCGGTCGTCGTTCACCTGGTCGACGGGTCACATCGGAAATTTCTATTTCGATGAATTTTCCGCGAGCGCGAACCAGAACGGTGATGACCTCACCCTGGATCAGGCCACCGTCGTTCGGGGAGGACAGGCGCTGCGGGGACGGGCCAATCTCCAAAGGAAGAACCACCGCTGGAGTGGCGATATCGCAGCTCAGATCCAGCATTGGGAGATCGGGCGCATTCCTTTCGATGGTGAGATCAATGGGCGCGGATCCTATTCTCAAGCCGACAAATCCTATTCCGCCACATTTACCACGCCTGAGTTCTTCATCGCGAACCGGCCGCTCGAGTCTGTCACCGCCACATTTATTGGCGACGGGCGCGGAAT
>JAYTIE010000225.1:0-3259 GCA_043732015.1 Elusimicrobiota bacterium
CGGCTTCCACAGGCCAGACGATCCGGATCACCGGTTCCGGCTTCGGGTCCAAATCTCCCGTAGCGCCTTATCTCTGGGCGGACTTTGAAGGAAGCATCAATCCTTCTTCGCTCGGCCAGGTTGCCAGCTGGGACACCATCGGCTCGATGAAGTACGCGGCCGGAGAAGGATACGGCGGGGGCGGCGCGGCCAAGTCGAGCGATTCCACGGGTAACTGGACGCTCGGAGTCAACTACGACTCGTGGAGCCGCGAAAGCCAGCGTTCCTATATTTACAAGCGCTCCAAGCAGAACTTCAACATCACCGACACGTCTCAAAACTGGAAAATCTGGCGCGCATGGGCGGCGTCGGGAAAGCCCAACATCTATGTCGCCTCCAACAACGGCCGGGCGTTCGTCGAGTACATCGGCGTCGAGTCCGGCTTCTGGGGCGACTTCAACAAGAATTCAACCGGATGGACCGCCGAAGAAATTCTTCTTCAGGCGTCCTCCGCCATTGACCGGAAGGACGGAACGCTCAGTTACCGCGTTGACGGAACCGAAAAGTCCAATGGAACACTCCTGACTCGTTCCAGCGCCGCCCCGGACTACATCGTCCTGAATTATCCCGTTCACTGTGTCCTGGCCAACAGTAGCCTCTGGAGCCCGGGCTGGAGCTCGAACAATGCCGTGTGGGCTGACAATGTTTATGTAGACACCACGTGGTCGCGCGTCATGATCGGTGAGGCGTCCACGTTCAGCTCCTGCCGCACGCTCGACATCCAGATCCCGACGGCCTGGGCCGACGGCGCCGTCAGCATTGTCGCCAACACACCGTCGTTCTCCAGCGGCGCCCGCGCGTATGTTTATGTCTTCGATGCGAGCGGCAACATGAATTCAAGCGGTTTCGCAATCACGGTTGGTCAGGGAAGCACGGCCGCCAACGCGGCACCTTCCGTGAATGCGGGCGTCGACAAAACCGTCTCCCTGGGATCCGCATTTTCCATGGCGGGCGCGGCGTCGGACGATGGACTTCCGAACCCGCCAGCGACGCTGACCAAGACATGGAGCCTCGTCAGCGGTCCTGCGGGTTCGTCTATCGTTACGCCGTCGTCTCTAACGTCGGCCGTGACGTTCGTGACCGCCGGTACCTATGTTTTCCGCCTCACGGCCAGCGACAGCTCGCTGTCCGCCACGGACGATGTGACCGTAACTGTTCAGGCGGCCAACGCCGCTCCGACCGCGAACGCGGGTTCGGATACAACCGTCACGCTCGGCACCAACGGTCAATTGACCGGTACGGGCACCGACGACGGCCTGCCGGCGTCGCCCGGCGCCATCAGCTACGCCTGGACCTATGTGAGTGGCCCGACGGGATCCTCGATTCTGACTCCGGCGGCGCGAAGCTCCGCGGTTTCCTTCACGACGGCCGGAACCTATGTTTTCAGACTCACCGTGAGCGATGGCCTTCTCACGGCGACGGACAATGTCCAGGTGACGGTCAATGCGCCGGCGCCCACCAACACGGCGCCCACCGCCAACGCCGGCACGGACAAGACGGTTACGCTGGGCACGAATGTCCAGGTCGCCGGAACCGCGACCGACGACGGCCTTCCCGCGTCGCCCGGCGCTCTGAGCTACGCTTGGACCTACGTGAGCGGCCCTACCGGATCGTCAATCCTGACACCCGCCGCTGGCAGCACCGGTATTTCGTTTACCACCGCCGGAACCTATGTGTTCCGTTTGACGGCGTCGGATGGCGCCCTCAGCGGTACCGATGATGTGCAGGTTACAGTGAACGCGGCGGCGCCGACGAATGCGGCGCCTTCCGCCAACGCCGGAACGGATTCGACGGTGACGCTCGGCACGTCCGCGCAGCTCACCGGCACGGGCACCGACGATGGTCTTCCGGCTTCGCCCGGCGCGTTGACCTACGCCTGGGCCTACCTCAGCGGTCCCAGCGGCTCGTCGGTGAACACTCCTTCCGCACGCAACACCTCTGTTTCCTTCACCACCGCCGGTAGCTATGTGTTCCGTCTCACGGTGAGCGACTCGCTGCTGAGCGGCACTGACACCGTGCAGGTCGTCGTGAATGCGCCGGCCAACAACGCGCCCACGGCGAACGCCGGCCCCGACTTCAATGGAACCGTCGGACGGAGCGTGGCCCTCGCGGGCCATGTGACTGATGACGGGTTGCCGAATCCGCCGGCTAACACGACGGTGACGTGGAGCCTCGTGAGTGGTCCCGGCACGCCAACCTTCTCTGATCCGAACGGCCTCTCGCCGGACTGCACGTTCCCGGTTGCCGGGGTCTATGTCCTCAGGCTGACCGCGACCGACGGCGCCATCACGGGGACCGGCGATGTTAGTGCGACCATCCAGGCCGTTTCCCAGACGAACTTTGCTCCGACGGCAAGTGCTTGAAGCGACCAGATTGTCGTTCTGCCCGGCAAGGCGAGCCTGTCCGGGAACGCGAACGACGACGGCCTTCCGAACAACACGTTGAGCTATCAATGGGGGAAAGTATCCGGACCGGGCGCGGTGTCCTTCGGCGACACCACCGCGCTGACAACCGATGCCGGCTTCTCTGCCTCGGGCCGGTACGTTCTGGCGCTGACCGTTAGCGACGGTCAGCTCTCGGGAACGTCCCAAATCAGCATCGACGTACGCGCAGAATCCATCTCACCGGCCTCCGGCCCGGCGGTTCTTGGGCTGTCGGGTAAATTCCTGACGGGTCACTCTCTTCAGATTGTGGGCGCCAACTTCGGAGTCAAATCTCCGGCGGCTCCGATCGTCTACGCGGACTTCGAGACCAGCATTGATCCGTCCCCGCTCGGTCAGGTGAAGAACTGGGCCAGCGTTGAGAACATGGTGTGGTCCACCGAGGGCGCCAATGGAACGAAGGGCGCCAAGGCTGCGGATGGCAACGGCACGTGGACGCTTCGCGTGGACCGTTCCGACTGGTCGCAGGACGGTCAGCGGATGTACATCAGCCGCCGCGAGCGTGAGAACTTCCTCGTCACCGATCCGAGCCAGAACTGGAAACTGTGGCGCATGTGGCCGGCGAGCGGCAGCTATCCGAACATCTATGCGGCAACGAACAATGGCCGCGTTTACGTCGAGAACATCGGCGTCGAAAGCGGTTTCTCTGGCACGTTCCGCCAGACAACCACGAACTGGTCTACGACGGAAATCCTGTTCCAGGCATCGTCCGCCATCGATCAGAAGGACGGACTCTTCGTCCTTCGCTATGACGGTGTCGAGAAGGCGCGCGGTTCCAT
>JAYTIE010000226.1:0-22264 GCA_043732015.1 Elusimicrobiota bacterium
CCAATCCCTGACATGACCACGCCGGCCACGAAACGCGCCCTGATCGTGTTCGTGAAGGCTCCGATGCCCGGCCAGGTCAAGACCCGACTCATCCCTCAACTCTCCGCAGAAGAAGCGGCCGGACTCTACCGTTGCTTCGTGACGGACATTCTTGTCTCACTCTCGCACCTGCCCTCGGAACCGCGACTCACCGTCGCCTATCAACCGCATTCGAAAATGCCCGATCTGGACTGGCTCGGCGCCCGGAATCCACCGGAGTTCTTCAAGCAGGAGGGGAACAGCCTGGGAGAACGCCTCGTCCATGGATTCGGCGTCGCCTTCGGCCGGGGGAACCGCGAAGTGGTGGTGATCGGAAGCGACGCGCCGACCCTTCCCACCGCCTACATCGATCAGGCTTTCGCCGCGCTCAGCGATTCCGATGTCGTTCTCGGTCCGGCGCTGGACGGTGGTTATTACCTCATCGGGCTGTCGCGGCCCTGCATGAAGCTGTTCGAGAATGTCGCCTGGTCCACCGACGAGGTGTTCGAGCGGACGGTGGCCAATGCCCAGCAGCTGAATTACCGATTGAAAACGCTCCCGCCCCATTTTGATGTCGATACGTTCGACGATGTGGGATCGCTGAACCAGGACCTGTCGCAACATCCGGATCTCTGCCCTCAAACGCGACGCTTTCTGCAGGCCATTCTCCGGAACAAACCGCCATTTTCCGTCGGAGCGACCCGCTAGGGACGCCCCTGCCGCGCCTTGACACCCGGACCCCGGTTTCCTTTAATGAAATTACTTTTCAATAAGGCCGGTCCAATCTGCCGCAGTCCGATACCAACAACCATTCAAACACCCGTTCTCTCAAAGCGCTTGGCCCCGGCGAAACCGCCGTCATCCAGGCGCTCCTGATGCCGCCCGAACATGCGCTGCGTTTCATCGAGCTCGGTTTCTCGCCCGGGGAAACAGTCCGTTTCATCCGGCGCTCCCCGCTGGATGGCCCGATCGAGGTCGAAGTGATGGGTGTCCGCCAGGGCATCCGGCAGTCCGACGCGGAAATGATCCGGATCGACGAGAAGAATCCATGAGCGCGCCGGTTCTCGCCATCGCCGGAAATCCCAACTGCGGGAAGACCACGCTTTTCAACAGGCTGACCGGCCTCCGCCAGAAAGTCGGCAACTACGCCGGCGTGACGGTGGAACGCAAGGAAGGCGAATTCTTCCATCCGCAGGGCACCGCGCACCTGATCGACCTTCCCGGAATTCACTCGCTGGCCGCGCAATCGGAAGAACAGCGCGTCGCCTGCGAAGTGCTGCTGGGATCGCGTCCCGAATCATCGGCGCTAGACGGCGTGGTCGTGGTCGTCGACAGCACGACGCTGGAGAAAAGTCTTTACCTCGTGTTACAGATTCAGGCCGCGGGCCTGCCGGCGGCCCTCGTTCTCAACATGGCCGATGAGCTCTCGCTTCGCGGTGGCGAAATCGACGTGCCGCTCCTGTCGGCAACGCTGGGGATTCCGGTTCTGTTGATATCAGCGACGCGGGGAACAGGTCTGCCCGCCCTCTTCCAATTGCTCATCAACTGGCCGAAGCGGGCGACGGCGACGGCCGCCGCCCCTCAGACCGCGACGCTGGATTCGACCCGGGCCACGCAGTTGCGCGATGAGGCCAAGAGAATCGCGAAAGTGGCGCTCGTGAAGGCCCCGAAAGAGCACCCGTGGACGGACCGCATCGACCAGGTCGTCATGCACAGAGTATGGGGACCGGTGCTCTTCTTGATCGTCGTCATCGCGGTCTTCCAGTCCATCTTCTCCTGGGCGCAGCCGCTCATGAACGGCGTGGACGCGCTGTTCACGCACGCGGCCGACGCTGTTCGCCATATGGAATTTCTGGGGCCGCTCGCGGCGTTTCTGGCCGACGGTGTTATCGCCGGCGTCGGCGCGGTGGTCGTGTTCCTTCCGCAAATCCTCATCGTCTTCTTCTTTCTGGCTCTCCTGGAGAACTCAGGCTATCTGGCGCGCGCCGCCCTCGTTATGGACAAGCTGATGAACAAGATCGGCCTCCAGGGAAAATCTTTCCTGCCACTGATCAGCTCCTACGCCTGCGCCATTCCCGGCATCATGGCCACGCGCACCATCGAGAACAAACGCGACCGTCTTGCGACCCTCTTTGTGGCGCCCTTCATGACCTGCAGCGCCCGTCTTCCGGTCTACAGTCTTTTCATCAGCGCCTTCGTGCCCGAGCGGGCGGTCATCGGACATTTCTTCGGCTTGCGCGCCATCGTTCTCCTCTCGCTTTATGCAGCGGGATTCGGCGCCGCGCTGTTCACCACGAAGATCCTGAAAAGCACGATCCTTTTCACGAAGGATCCTATCCCGTTCATTCTCGAGATTCCGCCGTACCGCATGCCGCAGTGGAAGAGCGTCGTGCTGCTTCTCTGGGACCGCTCCAAAATCTTCCTGAAGCGCGCCGGCACCGTGATTCTGCTCGTGAACATCATCATGTGGGGCCTCAGCAGCTTCCCGAAGACGGGCGCCGGCGAGAGCGACATCCGGACCTCCTACGCGGGCCGGATGGGGAAACTCATTGAACCCTTCATCCAGCCGCTCGGTTTCGACTGGAAGATCGGCATCGGGCTCATCTCCGCGCAGGCGGCGCGGGAAGTCATGGTCAGCACGCTGGCGACCATTTACCGCGTCGACACCGAGAGCAAGGACTCGGAATCGCTCCAGAAGGATCTGCAGGCCGATATGACGCCGCTGAAAGCCCTCTCCCTGCTCATGTTTTTCGCGCTCGCCATGCAGTGCACGTCCACTTTGGCCGTCGTTCGCCGGGAAACCGGCGGCTGGAAGATCCCGATTCTCATGTTTTTGTATATGAATGGACTGGCCTACGCCGCTTCGCTCACCATTTATCAGGGAGGCCGGCTGTTCGGCCTGTCCTGACACGGCCAGCCCGGGGCTGGTCACACTCCTTGACACCCGTCGGGGGGGCATATAAACTGAAATCCGCTCCACAATCCCACACGTAAAGAAGGAAAAATTCCCATGCCAACGAACCTTACGGTCCGAATCGCCGGAGAAGGCGGCGAAGGAGTCATCTCCACCGGAGAACTCCTGACCACAGCGGTGGCCCGCAGCCGCCGAGACGTATTCACTTTCAGAACTTACCCAGCAGAAATCAAAGGCGGACCGGCGATGTTCCAGCTCCGGTTTGCCGATCACCCGGTTCTCTCCGTCGGCTCGCTCCTCGATGTGCTCCTCGCCTTCAACGATGAAGCCGTTGACCTGCATGCTGCGGAACTCAAGAAAGACGGCGTGTTGATCTACGACTCGACCACCTTTGATCCCGAAAAGAAAGTCCCGTCCAGCGTTCGCCTCTACGGCGTACCGCTCACCTCGATTGCCACCGAAGGCGTCGGTCTGAAGAAATCCAAGAACATGGTGGCGCTCGGACTGGTCGGGCACATCCTCGGCATGCCGGTGGAAAGCCTGCACGCGCTCGTGACCGAGAAGTTCGGCAAGAAGGGCGACGAAGTAATGGAGAAGAATCTCAAGGCCATCGACGAAGGGTACAAGTGGGGAGATTCCCACCCCGTGGACAAAGACCTTCTTGTTCCGGCCAGCGTCCGCAAGGAACGCAAACTGATCATGTCCGGAAACGAAGCGATGTCCGCCGGCGCGCTGTCCGCCGGTTGCCGCTACTACGCCGGTTACCCAATCACGCCCGCCTCTGACATTCTCAGCTTCATGGAAAAGAAGCTTCCGCCGTTCGGCGGAACCGCCGTTCAGACCGAAGACGAAATTTCCGCGATCGCATCCTGCGTCGGCGCCTCGTTCGCCGGACAGAAGGCGATGACCGCGACTTCCGGCCCCGGCCTCTCGCTGATGGCCGAAGTGCTCGGCCTGTCCACCATGATCGAAACCCCGGTCGTGATCGTGGACGCGCAGCGTTCCGGTCCCTCGACCGGCATGCCGACCAAGACGGAACAGTCCGACCTCACGGCCGCGGTCTACATGGGCCACGGCGACGCGCCGCGCGTCGTGCTGGCGCCGTCGAACGTGAAAGACTGCTTCTACGGTATGGTCAAGGCGTTCTACATCGCCGAGAAATACCAGATTCCCGTGATCATGCTTTCCGACCAGTCTCTCTCACACCGCACGCAGACTTTCACTCGCCCGAATCTCGAGAACCTGCCCGCCGCCAACCGCCTCCGCGCGCAGAAGAACGGCTCGTACAAGCGCTTTCTGGACACCGAAAACGGCGTCTCGCCGGTCTCGTTCCCCGGCGACGAAGGACTCAACTTCGTGACAACCGGTCTCGAACATGACGAGTACGGGCATCCGTCCTGGTCCACCACCAATCACGAGCGGATGTCGGCCAAACGTTATCGCAAGATGGAATTCATCGCCAAGGAAAAGGGCTTCACTCGCCGTTTTGGCGACGAACACGCGACGGTCGGCATCATCTGCTGGGGCTCGACCGAAGGGCCCGTGGAGGAAGCCGTGAACATGGCGGCCGCCCAGGGTCTCGAAATCAAGGCTCTCACCATCAAGATGATCTGCCCGCTGCCCGACGAAGAGATCCGCAGCTTCATGAGCGGCTTGAAGCACATCATCGTGCCGGAAGTGAACTTCACCGGCCAGCTCAACCACATTCTCCGAGCTCAGTACCTGTTCCCGTTCCATTCCTACACGAAATGCAACGGTATGCCGTTCGACCCCGAAGAAATCTTTGCCCGCATCGAGGAGGTCATCCGTCGTGCCTGACATCATTAACCCTGGCTCCACTTCAACGCCCGTTAAAACCGAAACCTACAAGAGCACCGTTCCCGTCACCTGGTGCCCGGGCTGCGGCGACTTCTCCGTCCTGCACGCGCTGTACAAAGCGCTCGGCATCCTGAACTTCAAAACGCACGAGACCGTCGTTGCCTCCGGCATCGGCTGCTCGGGCCGCACGCCCGTCTTCACGAGCTGCTACGGTTTCCACGGCGTGCACGGCCGCGTCCTCCCGACGGCGACCGGCATCAAACTCGCCAACCCGAACCTGCACGTGTTCGCGGTGGGCGGCGACGGAGACGGCCTGGCGATCGGCGGCGGACACTTTCCGCACGCGGCGCGCCGCAACGTCGACATCACCTACATCATGCTGGACAACTCGACCTACGGCCTGACCAAGGGCCAGGCGTCGCCGACCACCGGCAAGATGTCCTCGGCGCGCAGCCTGCCGTACGGCTCCGCGGAAGACAATCTGAATCCGGTCGGTCTGGCCCTCGCGTACAACGCCTCGTTCGTGGCGCGCGGGTTCTCGGGCCAGCTGAACCAGCTTATCGACCTCATCGTGCGCGCGGCGAACCACAAGGGATTCTCGTTCCTTCACGTGATCTCGCCCTGTGTCGTGTTCAACAACACGTACCCGTACTACACGAAGAACGTGACGATGATTCCCGAGACCCACAATGTTGAGAGCAAGGAACAGGCGCTCGATCTCTGGCAGGACCCCGACAAGACCTATCTCGGCGTCTTCCATGAATCCAAGAACCGCGAGTCCTACGCTCAGCGCATGAACAAGGTCATCGAGATGTCGCAGGCCAAGGGCAAGGGCGACATGAACCAGCTTCTCGACAGCTACCGCTGACCCTACACCAGTGAAACTCTACGAGTACCAGGCGAAGGCCGTTTACGAACGGTTCGCCATCCCGAAACCTGAGGGACAGGTGGTTCTGGACGCCAAGGATCTGCCAAAGGCGCTGAAAGCGCTCGGAAAAGGCCCGTGGGCCGTGAAGTCCCAGATCCTCGCCGGCGGACGCGGCAAAGCGGGCGGCATCCGCATCTGCAAGACGCCGGCCGAAGCGAAAGCCGCCGTCAAAGACCTTCTTGGCAAAAAGCTCGTCACCCATCAGACCGGCCCCAAAGGCGAAGTCGTCGCCGCCATCCTGATCGAGAAAGCGCTCCCCAAAATCGAACGCGAGATGTACGTCAGCGTCCTTCTGGACCGGAAGGCGTCCGCTCCGGTGATCCTGGCCTCCCGTGAGGGCGGCATGGACATCGAGAAGCTGGCCGAGGAAAAGCCGGACGCGATTCAGCGCTTCCCGGTGGATCCGCTCGAACGTCTTCCGCTTTACCGCGCCCGCGCGATCGCCAAGGCGCTCGGCCTCACCGGCCGCAGCATCAACGACGGCGCCTCCTTCCTGTCGAAACTCGTCGACGCCTTCTTCGGCGTGGACGCCGACATGGTGGAAGTGAACCCGCTGGCGCTGACCGCCGATGGCGTGCTGATGGCGCTGGATGGAAAGATTTCCACGGACGACAATGCCCTGTTCCGTCACAAGGACCAGGCGGAATGGAAAGCGCAGGCGCCGCAGCCGTCCGCTGAAAAGCGCGCGACGAAAGCGGGCATTTCCTACATCAAGCTGGACGGCAGCGTGGGCTGCCTCGTGAACGGCGCGGGCCTCGCCATGGCCACCATGGACATCATCAAGCTCCACGGCGGCGAACCGGCCAACTTCCTCGACGTCGGCGGCGGCGCCAAGACCGAGCAGGTCACCGAAGCGTTCAAGATCATCCTGTCCGACAAGAACGTGAAGGGAATCCTCGTGAACATCTTCGGCGGCATCATGCGCTGCGACGTCATCGCCGAAGGCGTGGTTGCGGCGGTCAAGCAGGTCAAGATGAAGGTCCCACTCGTGGTTCGCCTGGAAGGAAACAAGTCGGCGGAAGGAAAGGAAATTTTGAAGAAGTCGAAGTTGCCGCTCCAGGCCGCGACGACCATCGACGAAGCCGCGCGTCTCATCATGGACGCCGTGAGGAAAGCGAAATGAGCATTCTTTTAAACAAGGACTCGCGCGTCATCTGCCAGGGCATCACCGGTTCTTCGGGATCGCTGCATACCCGGCTCTGCAAGGAATACGGCACCCAAATGGTGGGCGGCGTCACGCCCGGTAAAGGCGGCACCGATTTCGAAGGCATCCCGATTTTTGACACCGTGAAGGAAGCCGTCGACTCGAAGCGCGCCAACGTTTCCATGATTTTCGTTCCGGCCTCGCTCTGCGCGGACGCAATCCTGGAAGCGGTCGAAGCGGGCATCAAGCTCGTGATCGCGATCACGGAAGGCATTCCCGTTCTCGACATGGTGAAGGTGAAGCACCGCCTCGCCGCTTACAACAAGGACCGCAAACCAGAAGACCGCGCGCGCCTCATCGGGCCGAACTGCCCCGGCGTAATTTCCGTCGACGAGTGCAAGGTTGGCATCATGCCCGGCTACATTCACAAGAAAGGCAACATCGGCATCGTGTCCCGCTCGGGCACGCTGACCTATGAAGCGGCGTTCCAACTTTCCAATCTCGGCATCGGTCAGTCGTCGGTGGTGGGCATCGGCGGAGATCCGGTGAACGGAACCAATTTCGTGGACGTTCTCGAGCTCTTCGAGAAGGACCCGGAAACCAAAGCCGTCGTGATGCTCGGTGAAATCGGCGGTCGCGCCGAAGAAGAAGGCGGCGAGTACTTCAAGGCCAACATGACCAAGCCGCTGTTCGCGTTCATCGCGGGTCAGACGGCGCCGCCCGGCAAACGCATGGGCCATGCGGGAGCGATCATCGAAGGTGGGGCGGGGAAAGCCTCAGACAAGGTGAACGCGTTGCGCAAGAACGGCGTCGTGGTGGCGGACTCTCCCGGAACCATCGGCGCCACCGTCAAGCAGCACCTCTTCCCGAACGCAAAGTAATTCCTTGCCGTCATTCCCGCGAAGGCGGCACCGCTCAATTATTTCATTGTGCCGGTGCCGACCCGACATCATTCATGATTGGTACGGGGCGGGAATCCAGGCGACTTCCTACAGAAGAGTCGGAGACTTGACAGGGGATTGAGCCCTACTGGTGGGACCGAGCCTTCCGCACAATCCGGTTAGATTCCCGCCTTCGCGGGAATGACAGGCTAGCGGGCGCGGATTTCCTGCAGCGTGGTTTTTTGTTTCTCGAAAGGCTCTACGGCTTGCGCTGAAGCGGCCTCAATTTCAGCCAGTTCCGAGTTTCTCTTTTCATCATTGGCGGCCAGCGCCTCGTCCAGTCGGTCTCCGGCCGGGAGCTTCTTCTTCAGGCGCTCCCGTTCCTTCCCGTAGGTGTCTACCACGGCCTTCTTCTTCTCGTCGGCTTCCTTCCGGATCTTCTCTTCCATCTTTTCGATCTCGGGAAGGCTCTTCAGCTCGCCCGAGGCCAGCTGATCAAAACGGCCATGGATGAGGGCCATGGAATCTTCCAGCGAGCGCTTCTCAGTCGCCAGCTTCGTCTTCTCCGTCTCGGCCTGGGCCCCCTGCTTCCTGGCCGCATCCCAAAAATAGAACGAGGGGCCCGCGCCGAGCGCCAGTCCCACGAAAAACATGAGCGCCATTCCCATGCCGCTGCCGCCGCTGGAGGGTCCCGCTCCGTAACGGGCCGGGGCTTCCGCCGGCGCGTTTTTCCGGCCGGTCTTGGATAAGGCTGCCGCGCCTGCTGCGGGCGCGGAGAGTTTCAAAACGTATTTCTGTTTCAGCTGGTCGGCCATGACTCCGAACGGTGTTTCAGCAGCGGACACGGCTTCCGCATCCCAGACACGGCTTTCGCGCACGACGGAGATGTCCCGCGCGATGGCATCCAGCTCGAACTCATGAACTGAATCGAGCTCGGCCTTCATCGCCTCCGGTTTGGCGGGGGAACGCTTCTCGAAATCCAACCAGCGTTCCAGGACGGCATCCAGACTGGAGGTGGCGATGTCATAAAACTCTTTCGGGGAGAACTCAGGCTTCTGCTTCAGAGCCTCGTCGATCGCGTTCGAACGGTTCTCACGGAGCTCGGCCAGCGCTTCCGACCACTCCTGAAGGTGCTTTTCATCCATGTCTAGAAGCGAACGCCGAGAGCGACATGACCCATCTTTCCACCGTTGGCCAGACCGCCGCCCAGCGTCATGTACGTGAAGGGGATGATGCTCAAGTTAACGCCCGCTTCAACACGGTAGCCCGACGCCTTGGCGTCCAATCCGCGGTTGACGGAGGCAGGAGCGGTGGCGAAGGCTTTGGAGGTCGGATCGACCCTCGTGTAGTCGTATCCAGCGCCGATGTAGGGATGAACGATCGGCACATCGAACGAGAGGACAACATTGGTGGTGAGAGTCTTCGCCTTGAAATAATCGTGACGGGCCTCATCGTAGAGCCCGGTAAGGGAGACCGAAGGCAAACCGGGGAGTTCGGATTTGATGAGGCCGACCCGAAGACCGCCGCCGTAGAGATCGGCGTTGAACAGTTTTCCGTAACGCGCGATGAGGTTGACGCGGGCGGGTAGCCCCAGTTCCGCCTGGAGCCAGCCCACCGGGATGAACGACTTGTTGTCGCGAAGAATCGGGTTGTCGTTCTTGATCTGAACGCCGGCCACGTGGAACCCGACGTCGAAACCGATGGGGAAAT
Organism: Elusimicrobiota bacterium; assembly: GCA_043732015.1. GTDB lineage: Bacteria > Elusimicrobiota > Elusimicrobia > F11 > F11 > JBBRXR01. Next base: position 9,414 of record JAYTIE010000226.1, read on the forward strand.
TGAGCGTCTCGCCCGTGTGAAAGCTGCCGGCACCGAGCAGGGAGCCCATGCCTTTGGCGAAGGCTTTCAGGGACGGGGGATTCAGGTTGGCGGTGAAGTTGTCCGAAAATTCATCCGCGCGGACTGCGGGGCTGAAGGCAAGCAGGACTGAGGCGGCGAGAACCAGACGGCGAATCTTCATCAAAACCCCCTTAGAAATGAGCAGCTAGGAAATTCTAGTACCCACTTTACGCGTTTTCAACGCGTAATCGCGGGCTTTGCATCAAACCAGAGATGATAAAGACCGGCCAGCGTGAGATAGGGGACATGGCGGTCCACGACCGGAAGGCCGCGGAGAATCCATTTGGACTGGCCTCCGGTCGCGTACACACGAACCGGGGCGCCGAGACGCGTTTTCAGCCGGGCCACGATCTCTTTCACCAGGCCGCGGTAACCGTGGAAGAGGCCCGCCTGAACGGAGGCCAGCGTGTTCTTCCCCAGGATGTCGACGGGCTTCTCGAGCAACACCATGGGCAGCTTCGCGGTGCGACGATAGAGCGCTTCGGCGGAGATGACCGGGCCGGGCGCAATCACGCCGCCCAGGTATTCGCCGCGTTTCGAGACGCAGTCGAAGGTGGTGGCGGTTCCGAAATCGATGACGATGCTGGCCCCTTTGTGCAGGGCCCACGCGGAACGCGCGTTCACGATGCGGTCCGCGCCGACTTCTTTCGGCCTGGCGTAACGGATGCGGATCGGCGAGGGCGTTTTTGCGGTGACGAAGTGCGGATGGATCTGAAGAACGTCACGGAGGTCCTGCTCCAGGTTCTTGTCGATGGGGGGAACCACGCTCGACACCATGACCCCGTCCACGCAGTCCAGCAGGTCTTTGCCGAGTTCCGTGAGGAGGAACCGGCGGTAAGGACCTGACAGGTTCATCGTGGACGTGCTGACGGTGAGAACCTTGAAGGGAACCGGATCCTTCTGCGGGCCGGCGAGACGAAAGAGCCCCGTGGACGTGGCCGTGTTGCCGACGTCAACAACGAGAAGGAGGCGGGCGGCCGCCGGACGCTTTTTCAAGCCTGGGCGCCGGCCTGTAGCTTCGAGAAGTCGGCCAGAGAATCGAACAGATCGCGCACACGCATCAGGAGCTGGAGCCGTAGGGAACGGAGCTTCTCGTCGTCCACCATCACCATCACACCCTCGAAAAAGGCGTCGATGGGGCCTTTCAGCGTCGCGAGTTCCAGAAGCGCGTCTTCATAGGCGGCTCGTTCCAAGGCAGCATGGAATCGTGGAGTGACTGCCATCAGCGCCCGAAATAACGCGGTCTCCTGATCGCCAACGACGATGGAGGGATCGAGGCTGGAAGTCTGGGGAAGAAAGCCTTTCTCTCTGGCCTGATTGAGGACGTTGCGCGCGCGCTTGATAGCGGCGGCGAGCGGGCCGAATTCCGGCCGGCCGCGAACGGCCTTCAGCCCCTGGAGCTTGTCGGCCATCACGGAAACGCTCGCGCCATTGGCGGAGATGACGGCGTCGATTTCGTCCGGGCGGAACCCCTGTGAACCGAAGAAGCCGTTCATGCGCTGATTGAAGAAATCATTCAGCTCCTTGGCCCCCTTATCGGTCCCAAGATTTGAAAATGCTTTTTCGATCAGCTGTCCCACGGACATGGTCCAGCGGCGTTCGCTTAATATCCGTATGACGCCGATGGCGGCGCGGCGGAGCCCGTATGGATCCGCGGAGCCGGACGGAATCAGACCCACCGAGAAATTTGCGGAGAGCGTGTCCATCTTGTCGGCAACGGACACCAATGAGGCCACGTCGCTTTCGGGAAGCTTTCCTTCCGCGGTCAGCGGCCAGTAATGCTGCTCGATCGCCACCGCGACCTCGGCACCTTCGCTCGCCGCGTAGAACCGCCCGGCGACGCCCTGCAGCTCCGGCAGTTCGCCAACCATCTGCGTCAGCAGGTCGGTCTTGGAAAGGAAGGCCGTGCGGTCGGCGTCGTTGAACGTCTTCGTGCCTTCGAATCCGAGGCGGACCGCGAGCTCGCGCGTCAGCGCCTGAACGCGCAGCGTCTTGTCGTACATGTTGCCGATCTTTTCGTGGAATCCGATGCCCTTCAGCTTCTCGACGAGCGCGGCGAGCGGCGTCTGGGAGTCCTTCTCGAAGAAGAACTTCGCGTCGGAGAAACGCGCGTTGATGACACGCTCGTAACCGTCGCGAACATCGTCCTGCGATTCCGACGGGCCGTTGCGGACGCCGATGAACGCATTCGTCAGCTGGCCCTTCGCGGATTCAATGGGAAAAAACTTCTGGTGCTTCTTCAGAACGGTGACAAGCACCTCGCGCGGCAGCTTGAGATAGTCCTCGGGGAAATGTCCCAGGATGCTGACCGGGTATTCGGTGAGATGAACGACTTCATCCAGATGTTCCGGCGACACGATTGCAGACGCCTTGATGCGTTTGGTAATCACTTCGATCTGGGACAAAATATTCTTTCGCCGGTCGTCCGGGTCCACAAGGATGCAGCGCCCCTGGAGAATGGTCTTGTACTTCTCAGGCTTGGCGACGGAGATTTTCTGTCCGCCCAGGGCCAGAAGGCCCACGGTGGTGCGGTCCGCGGTCAGTCCGGCCAGCTTGAAGCGGACCACGTTGCCGTGGTAAAGCGAGACAAACCAGCGCACGGGACGCGCGAAACGGAAATCCGCCGACGCCCAGATCATTGACTTCGGAAACGTCAGCTTCCGGATGAGCGCCGGGAACATTTCCTTCAGCACGGCCTCGGTCTTCTGGCCCTTGATCTCGTGGAGCGCCACATAGCGCTCGCCTTTCGGCGTCTGCTGGATGATGAGCTTTTCGACGGGCACGTTCTGAGCTTTCGCGAATCCCGTCGCGGCGGCCGTCCAGGCTCCGTCGGGGGACTTCGCCGCCTTCGGCGGCGGACCGACGGCGACGTCGGTGCGGTCGCTGGAACGGGGCGCAATGCCCTTGATCAGGAGCGCGATGCGTCGAGGCGTTCCAAAAGTTTCGACACCCATGTTGGCGATGCCGGCGTCGGCCAGCGCCGCGCGCGAGAATTCGGCCAGCGCGGCCAGCGTCGGCGGCATGAAGCGCGCCGGCATTTCTTCCATGCCGATTTCGAGCAACGCGTTGCGAACGGGTTCTTTCTTCACTTCGACACCTCGGCCAGCGCGGGCGCTGGCGGGAAATTCAACGCCACGTGCTTCTCGGCAACACCGCGCGCTAGGTTCCGGATGCGGCCGATGAAACCGGTCCGCTCCGACACCGAGATGGCGCCGCGGGCGTCCAGCAGGTTGAAAAGGTGCGAGCACTTCATCGTCGCGTCATACGCGGGCAGCTGAAGGTTTTTCGAGAGAAGCTCCTTCGCCAGCGCTTCGTAGTCGCCGAAATGGGTTCTGAGGACATCGGGGTTGGTCTCGTTGAAGTTGAAGCCGGAGAACTGTCTCTCGTCCTCGAGATGCACGTCCCCGTACGTCACGCCCTTCGTCCACTCCACGTCGAACACACTGTTTTTCTTTTGCGAGAACATGGCCAGACGCTCCAGACCATAGGTGATTTCCACCGGAATCGGACTGAGGTCGATGCCGCCGATCTGCTGAAAGTAGGTGAACTGCGTAATCTCCATTGAGTCCAGCCACACTTCCCAGCCGAGACCCCACGCGCCGAGCGTCGGCGATTCCCAGTCGTCTTCCACAAAGCGGATGTCGTGCTTGCGCGCGTTGATTCCGATCGCGGCCAACGACTCGAGATACAGCTTCTGGATATCGGAGGGCGCTGGTTTGATCAGCACCTGGAACTGATAGTAGCGCTGAAGGCGGTTCGGATTTTCGCCATAACGCCCGTCGGTGGGGCGCCGGGAAGGTTCGACGTAGGCGGCGGACCAGGGTTTGGGGCCGAGGCTGCGGAGGAAGGTGGCCGGGTTGAATGTGCCCGCTCCCTTTTCAAGGTCCCACGGCTGGAATATCAAGCATCCGCGGCGCGCCCAGAACTTTTCCAGCGCAAAAACGATTTCCTGAAACGTCATTTGAAATTTCCTTCGGTTTTGGCCGGGACGTCGCTGCCGTACGAGCCGGCCTTGTCTGATTTCAGACGCCACGGGAGAATCTGCTCCAGCTCCGCGTTCACCAGATTGAGGCACCGCTCGAGAGACGCGGGCTGAACCAGCAGGTGCGCGGAATCGTCGGTCGAAACAATCGCTTCACCGGCGGCCTCCCTTTCGGACGGTTCGAGCAGCGAAACGAGGCGCTCCGACACGTCACCATGGCCAAGGCACTGAAGCAGCCGGGCAACGAAAAGAACCCACTCGATGTTTGCCGGGGAACCCGTCGAAAGCGAGCGGAGAGCGGAGCGAAGAATATCATAAACGTCGGAGGAGGGAGCCCGGAACGGGACGAGAACATCAACGGTTTCGCAGGCGCGGGACGCCGTTTCGAAAGCGTCAAAACGTGTCCGGAGCCCCTGATGGGAATCCATCAGGCTGCCCACCGCCAGGCGGCCGTTGACGCCTCCATCGGGAGCGAAAACCTGGAAGTCGGCCTCCGTAAACGGCTCCTGGACGGACTTGAGGCGGGACTTCGGTTTCTGCCCGCCCTTGGAGACGACCAGCATCTTGCCGTGCTCTCGGAAGAAAAGGGTGAGGCGAAGGTCGTCTTCGGCGCGTCGCGAGCGCCGCAAAACAATGCCGGGCCCGCTGATCGAGTTCATTGGATCGCGGCCACGATCTGTTCCTGCCGGGCCCACATCTCCGCGTGATCTTTCTTCGAGTGATCGTCGTAGCCCAGCAAGTGCAGCGTTCCATGGACGACGAGTCGGAGGAGCTCCCGGTCGGCCGCGTCCCCGAAACGACGGGCATTTTCGCGCGCAACGGGGACCGCGATGTAGACGTCGCCAAACGGGGAATCAGGCGCGGCTTCGTAGGGAAACGCAATGACGTCCGTGTCGCCCTTCTCGTCCAGGAATTCCCGGTTCAGCTTCACGATCGTTTTCCGGTCGGTGAAGATGAGGTTCAGATCGCCTTTCGGATTTTTCCGTTCGCGCTTCAACGTGAGCCGGGCGGCGGCGACAAGGCGTTTGCGGAGCGCGGGCCGGGGACGGTCCGCGCCGGAGAGGAAAATCTCGATCTTCATTGGACCTTGGGGGCTTCGCTCGTGTCTTTCTGGCCCGGGATGGGGTCGGTCGGATACGCAATGCGGGCGTGATGGACCGACACCAGCGTCGCCGCGAAGCGCTCGGCAATCACATGGAGATCACGGAAGGTCAGCGGCGTTTCGTCCAGCTGGCCGTCGTTCAGTTTCTTGTTCACGATCTTCGTGACCACGTCCTTGAAGCGCTGATGCGAGGGGTCTTCCAGCGTGCGCGCGGTGGCTTCGCATGAATCGGCCAGCATCACGATGCCGGCTTCCTTGGTCTGCGGTTTCGGTCCCGGGTAACGGTAGGTTTCTTCTTTCACGTCATCACGCGGAAGGTCGTCGCCTTCGTTCGCGGCCTGGGTTTTCAGCGCCTTGCGGTAGAAATACTCGATCTGTGACGTGCCGTGGTGCTGGGGGATGAAATCAATGATCTGCCGGTCCAGCTTGTGCAGACGGGCCAGCGCGATGCCTTCCTTCACATGAGAGGTAATGACGATCTTGGACAAGGACGGGCTCACCTGATCGTGGGGGTTGGAGCCCAGCGGCCCCTGATTTTCGATGAAGTATTCGGCTTTGACCATTTTCCCGACGTCGTGGAACGCGGCGCCGACGCGAGCCAACAGCCCATTGGCGCCGATCGCGTTGGCCGCGTCTTCGGCCAACGACGCCACGACGAGCGAATGGTGGTAGGTGCCTGGCGCTTCCAGACTCATCCGCTGGAGAAGCGGGTGGTTCGACGCCGCCAGCTCGACGAGGCGCAGGTTGGAGATCCGCGAGAAAAATCCTTCGAGGTACGGAAGAACCCCGAGTGAGAACATCGCCGAGACAACGCCGCTCACCAGCGCCGAGATGAGCACGACGGTCAGGTAATGCCGGTTCCAGTCCATCATCACGCCCACGAAAAGCGCGAAGAAGACCTGCACGATGCCGATGACGAGGCCCGCCTTGGCCACATGATGCGCGGTTCGCGCCGACGACACGGCCGCCGCGCCCGTGACGCCGCCCAGCGCGCCGACCATCGCGATCGGCATGGAGAAACCATTCACCAGCCCGAACACGAGCGACACGGCGAATGCCATCACCATGGCCAGCCGGGAGTTGAGAAGAAGCGCAGTGAGCAAGGGCGCGATCGCGACCGGCGTCGCGTAGGGCGTCAACCAATGGTATTCCCGCGACGCCAGACAGATGCCCATGATCCAGATCAGCGTCACGAAGAAGACGACCGCCAGAAGCGACATCGCCTCATCGCTGTGAACGACTTCCGTCTGTTCCCGGTGGAGATAGATCGAGAAGAGCGTCATGCAGATGGCGATGAAAAAGCCCATAACCGTCGCCTGGCGGCCGGTGTAATCAAAGGAAAGGAGAAGCGTGAGGAAGAGAAGAATCGCCGCAGAGACGCCGACGATCATGGGAGGGAAATGAAACTCTTTCTGGTACCAGGCTTCCGACTTCGAGCGAACCGAACCGCTGTCGTTCTTTTCCAGCCGGTCAAGAATCGACTTGAGAAACCGGCGGAAGGCGTCCGAAGCGGCGTTGCGGCTCATGCCCCGCTGCCGGACTCGCTTTTCTCGTGACGGTCGTAGGCCTCAAGCACCTTCTGGACGAGCGTGTGACGAACGATGTCCTCGCCGGAAAAGCGGACGAAAGCGATGCCTTCGATGCCCTTCAGAATCTGCTCGACCTTCTGGAGCCCTGAGCGCTTTTTGTTTTCGAGATCGATCTGCGTCAGGTCGCCATTGATGATCACCTTCGAATTCTTGCCCATGCGGGTCAGGAACATCTTCATCTGCTCCGGCGTCGTGTTCTGCGCTTCATCCAGGATGATGACGGCGTTCTCGAGCGTGCGCCCGCGCATGTAGGCGAGCGGAACGATCTCGATGACTTCGTCATCGCGGAGCAGGCGGAAACGCTCCGGGCCCACGATCGTGAAAAACGCGTCATAGAGCGGGCGGAGATAGGGATGAACCTTCTCGAAGAAATCGCCGGGAAGGAACCCCAGCTTTTCTCCGGCTTCCACGATGGGACGGGTGAGAACGATCTTTGAATAGCGGCCGGACTGAAGCTCCGCCAGCGCAAACGCGACGGCCAGAAACGATTTACCGGTACCCGCCGGTCCAAAGCCGATGACCATGTCGAAGTCCCGCATGGCCTTCACGTAGACCCTTTGCCCGGGCGTGCGCGGAACGACGGCGCCGCCGGTGGCGGTGCGGACGATCATCTCCTTGTTGGTCTCGGAGAAATTCACTTCGGGTGAATCGCCTTTCGGAGCGGACTGCGGGGACTGGCGGCGCGTTTCCAGCGCCGTGATCACCTTGTCGATGTCGGGCGCGCGGCCGCGCATGGCCAGGGTGAGACCTTCACCGGAAGGAAGCGACGACGGACGAAGGAAGAACTGAACCTTGTGCTTTTGTTCGAGTTCGCGGAGGTAATGATCGTTCTGCCCGAACAACGCGAGCGCTTCTTCCTGGCTTTTCAGGTGAATGCGTTTTGTCGCCATTGGCTTTTAGGCCTTTGTCGCGCCGGCTTTCTCTGGTTGAACCTGAGGTTTCGGCGGGACCGTGATGCCCAGCTCCTTGAGAAGCTTTGGCTCCGGAAGGCCGGGAGCGCCGCTGACGAGGTCTGTGCCCCGTGCGGTTTTCGGGAAAGCGATGACGTCACGGATCGAATCCTCGCCGCAGAGCAGGGCGGCGAGACGGTCCAGGCCGATGGCGAGACCGCCGTGGGGCGGAGCGCCGGATTCGAGCGAGTCCAGCAGGAAGCCGAACTTCTCCTGCATGTCTTCCCGGCTCATGCCGAGAAGCGAGAACACGAAGCGTTGAACCTCGGCATGATGTACGCGGATGGATCCGCCGCCGAGTTCGGTTCCGTTCAGCACGACATCATAGGCGCGCGCGCGGAAAGTGCCGAGGATGGAATTCGGATTGGTGACTTCGACCGTGGGATCGAGCTTCGTCAGCGCTTCCAGGTCTTCCTTGCGGGGAGACGTGAACGGATGGTGGACGCTCACCCAGCGCTTGTCTTCGTCCGACCAGTCAAACAGCGGGAAATCGGTGACCCAGAGAAGTTCGGACGCGTCCTTCAGGGCCGGCGGCTTGCCTTTCACGATGAAGGTGCTCCAGAGGTGGAGGCGCAGCGCGCCCAGCACGTTCTGAACGATCTTGAGCGTATCGGAAACGAGGAACACGATGTCGCCGGGGTTGGCTTTCGCGGCCTGGACGACGCCGTTTTTCTCGGCGTCGGAGAGGAATTTCGCGATGGGGGACTCAATCGTGCCGTCCGGTCCGACCTTCAGCCAGGCAAGGCCCTTGGCACCGACGGACTGCGCGTACTTGGTGAGGTCATCGATGTCCTTGCGGGAGAACGCGGCGCCGCCCGTATGGAGAACGCCCTGCACCGCGCCGCCGCCGGCGACGTTGGCCTTGAAGCGCTCGAAGCCGGTGGTGCGGAAGAGTTCGGTCATATCGACAAGCTCGGTCTTCACGCGGAGGTCCGGGCGGTCGGAGCCGAAGCGACGGCGGGACTCGGCATAGGGCATGCGGCGAAGCGGAAGCTTCACCTCGAGGCCCAGCGTGTGCTTGAACGCGAGCGCGACCATACGCTCGACGACCGCCATGATGTCTTCTTCGTCGACGAACGACATTTCGAGATCGATTTGCGTGAATTCGAGCTGGCGGTCCGCGCGGAGGTCCTCATCGCGGAAGCAGCGGGCGATCTGGTAATAGCGGTCGTAACCGGCCACCATGAGCACCTGCTTGAAAAGCTGGGGGGACTGCGGAAGCGCGAAGAAGTGTCCCGGGTTCATGCGGGCGGGAACGAGGAAGTCCCGCGCGCCTTCAGGGGTTGAGCGCGTCAGCATCGGCGTCTCGATCTCGAGGAATCCTTCCGTGTTGAGAAGGTCGCGAACCGCCTGGGTCAGCTTGTGGCGAAGAATCATGTTCCGCTGGAGCGGCGGACGGCGGAGGTCGAGGTAGCGGTACTTCAGGCGCACTTCTTCCGACGACTCGTTGTGATCTGAAATCTCGAAAGGCGGCGTCTTGGCCTTGTTGTAGATCTCGAGCGACGCGGCAACCACTTCGATGGCGCCGGTGGCCAGGTTGGGGTTGCGCGTGCCTTCGGGGCGAAGGCGGACGGCACCCTTGATCTGGATCACGAATTCACTGCGCAGGGTTTCGGCCTCCTTCATGAGGTCGGCCAGTTCTGGATTGAAAACGGCCTGCACGACGCCCGTGCGGTCCCGAAGATCGATGAAGAGAACGCCGCCATGATCCCGTCGCGAATGAACCCAGCCCGCCAGCGTCAACGTCTTGCCGACATGTTTTTCAGACACTTCGGCGCAAAAGAGATCTCTCATCATGAAGCCAGTTTCTCCGCTTGTTCTTTGATTTGTTTCAGTTTGACCAAAAGTTTTTGAGGATCCGCGGTCATGCCGCCCGCGATGATTCCGTCGATTTCAGCGGCCAGGGCTAGGGCTGCCGCCTCGTGCGAGGAAACACGCTCGGAAATCCGGGTCTGCATGTCCTGGAACGCCAGGATGACATCCCGAAGCTGGTCGGTATCCCGGATGCGGGTCTCGTCCTTGAAATTGCCGTCCGCGAGGCGGCGGAGACCTCGTTCCAGCACATAGAGCGGTCCCGCGATGGAATGGAAGAAGAGGTAGTTCTCGATGCCGATCGCGCCCAACAGGATGACGAGCGCGATGCCGAAGCCGATCCGGAGCGGCACCTTCAACGCTTCCCATTGAAGGGGATCCAGCGAACCCTGTGAGACCACGTTCGAAATCAACGTTTCGAAGAGCATGTAGCAGCTGGAAAAGCAGACAAACACGACGCCCAGCGTCCACACGAGGTGGCGAAGCTGAAGAGCCGGCTTGATCAGAAATTTCTTACGCATCAGGGCACCAGAATGTTGTCGATGAGGCGGGTTTTTCCAAGTCTGACCGCCGCCGCCAAAAGGGCCGGCCGGCGTCCGAGAGAGAGCCGCTGAAGGCTGACGGGGTCCACCATTTCAACGTATTCAATCCGGATTTCCGGCGTGTTGGAGAGGGACTTCTGGACGGCGCGGACCACGTCTTTGGCTCTCATTTGTCGGGGGGATGCTAGGCTTTTTGCCCCTTGTTGTAAAGAAACGTACAGGTTCGGCGCGAGGGCGCGTTCCGCGGGCGAAAGGTAGGCGTTCCGGCTCGACAGGGCCAACCCATCATGCTCGCGAACAGTCGGACAGCGGACAACGCGAACGCCCAGGTTCAGGTCCTCGGTCATCTGCTCGATCACCCGCACCTGCTGGAAATCTTTCAATCCGAAATAGGCGCGTGTCGGGCGGACGATGCCAAAGAGCTTGGCCACGACCGTGGCCACGCCCGCGAAATGGCCCGGGCCGCGGGACGTCAGCGCGCCACACAGCGTGTCCGTCACGCCCGCCACGGTCACGGTCGTGGAATAACCGGCGGTGTACATGTCGCGCGGCGTCGGCGCGAACAGGAGGTCAACACCGGCTGCCGACAAAAGTTGCTTGTCGGCCGTAAAGGGCCGCGGATAGCGGGAGAAGTCTTCCTTCGGACCGAATTGGGTCGGGTTCACGAAGATGGAGGCCACCGTGACATCGTTCTCCCGGAGCGACCGTTCCACCAGCGCCATGTGCCCGCGGTGGAGAGCGCCCATGGTCGGGACGAAACCGACCGAGCGGGACCGGGTGAGCCCATCACGCCAGCGCCGGATCGCCGAAGGAGAGGACAGCTGTTTCATGGCCTAATGATAGGAGTGAGCGTCGTCCGGGAACTTCCCGGTGCGAACATCGGCAGCGTAGCGTCGCACGGCGGAGAGCATCTCCTGCCGGACATTGGCGTAGCGAACGACGAATTTGGGAGACGGGCCCTCGGTCATTCCGACGAGGTCATCCAGAACCAGGATCTGGCCGTCGCATCCCGCGCCGGCGCCGATGCCGATCGTGGGGACTTTGAGTTTGCGGCTGATCTTCCGGGCCAGCGATTCCGGCACACCCTCCAGGACGATGGCGAAGACGCCCAGCTTTTCCAGCAGAACGGCGTCCGCCATCAGTTCGCGAGCGGCTTTGGGCGTTTTTCCCTGAACCTTGTAACCGCCTTGGATGTGAACCGACTGCGGCGTCAGGCCCAGGTGGCCCATGACGGGAATGTTGGAATCAAGAATGGCTTTGATGGCGGGGGCGACGCGCCGGCCGCCTTCCAGTTTCACGGCCACTGCTCTTCCTTCCTTTATTAGGCGGCCCGCGGACTTGGCGGCGATCCACGGCGCCGCTTCGTAGGACTGGAACGGCATGTCGGCCACCAGCAGGGCCCGTTTGATGCCCCGGGACGAAGCGCGGGTGTGGTGGATCATTTCCTCGAGCGTGACGGGCAGGGTGTTCGGGTAACCGAGGCGGACATTGGCCAGCGAATCGCCAACGAGCGCGATGTCGACGCCCGACTCATCAAGAATGCGGGCGGACGCCGCGTCGTAGCAGGTCAGCGCGACGAGGCGCGTGCGCTCTTTTTTCTTTTTTTGAACAGCTGGTACCGTGACTCTTTCCACCGGCCCATCATCGTAACTCCGGCGTCCGAGGTCAAACGGCGGAGCAGCGTCCGGTTGGCGCTTTTCAGCACGGGATGAACGTAGCCAGGGGCGACGTCGCAGAACGGCACGAGAACAAAAGCGCGCTCATGATAACGGGGATGGGGGACCGACAGGCGCATGGAACGGATGCGCCGCTGGTCGTACGCCAGGAGATCAAGGTCCAGCGTGCGCGGTCCCCATTTTACGCGCCGCTCGCGCCCGAACGCTCGCTCGACACGGCGAAGAAGCGCCAGAAGATCCTCAGGCGAGAGGCGGCACGTCAGCGCCAGCACGCCGTTCAGGTACGCGCGCTGACCTTCGGGACCGCCCACGGGCGCGGTCTCGTACAGCGCGGAGACGGACCGGAGACGGACGCCGGAGGCGGCAGACAGCGTCCGGATCGCGCCTTCGAGCGTTCTCCGGCGGAAACCGAGGTTGGACCCGAAGGCGACGTAGGCGGTATGAATGGGCGTGTTCTTTCTCATGTTTTCCGTCGGAGGATTATAACCCGGAGCGGACCTTCCGTCGTGTCGACGGTAAACGTCCGGGCCTCCGTCGGTAAATAATCAAAATTATTCTTGACGCGAAAAATTCCCTTGGCTACTGTAATCTCGCTCTCGACGGAAACGGATTCTTTTCCAGCGGAGCGATGAAGGTCTCAAGCTGCTTTTGAATCTCATCAAAACGTTCGACGGAGGTTATCAATGGCCCAGAAAGTTGCGAAAGCCGGTGTGAAGCGTGAAGACGGTTTCCTGTATTTCATCGACAAGCAGGGTTACATTTCGCGTGCGAAGATGGCCCGCGGCGGAAAGAAAGGCGGAAAGCCGCAGAAAGTCGCGAAGCTCGGCATCAAGAAAGAAAAGGGTTTCCTGTATTTCCTCGACAAGCAGGGCGATGTGTCCCGCGCCAAGATGGTTCGTCGCTAGAATCAAACTCTCCTAAAATAAAAAGCCCGCCCAGCACAGCTGGACGGGCTTTTTATTTTTTACAGAGGGGCGTCTACCAGGAAGTTCGGATTTCGTCCCAGGACACCCGCGTGATCGCGGCATTCGAGAACTGGATGTTGGCTGAAACGGTGGAGTCATAATACACCGTCGTCGTGTTCGTGGTGACATTTCCATTCACGAACAGGGCGCCCACGATCGTGGACCCGCCGCCA
>JAYTIE010000227.1:0-8505 GCA_043732015.1 Elusimicrobiota bacterium
AGGTGGTGACGCGCGCGTCGTAGTGGTTCTGGTTCGAATTGACGCTCGCGTATCCATAAAGAAGGGAAACCGAGAGCGCGGACGCGCGCGACGTACGGAAAGTCCGGTCGAGAGAAAGAGTGGCGCCTGTCGTCACGTCTTCACGCTTGGTTGCGCTCAGCAGTCCGCTGCGGACGACCACAGTCTGCTGGTCGTAGAAACGCGGAGAATAATAGGTCGAGAGGCCGGCCGAAACGCGCCACGGAAGCTGGGCGCCAGCGCGCAGTGAGAGGATGTGAATCTTTGAATCGAGCACGTGATCGCCCGCGAATTCACGTGCGTCCGCCGTCGGTCCGGACGATTCCAGGGAACTGTAATTCGGAAACTGAAGGAGTGAAAAGTCGTAGCCGGCAGCGAGCGAGAAATCGCGGTCCCAGCGACGTTCCATTTCTCCGCCGAGCGTTTCGGTGGTGTAGTCGTAAAGTCCTTTCCCCCACGTCTCATCGCTGGTTTCGCGATACCACTTCATGCGGCCGGAAGCACGGACACGGCTGACCCACTCGTCGGAATATTCTTTCACGGCTTTCAGGCCCAGACCGTTTTCCCAGGTGTCCTGGAACAGGGTGTTGCCGCCCGCCAGTTCCTCTGCGGAGCGCGTTCCTCGGTAGTTGCTCTGAATCGTTGGAAGGAGACTGAGGCCCGTCGGGAATTTTACGGCGGGAACGAAGGTCAACGAGAGGTTGCCCGCCAGCGCGCTCTTTTTCCCCTCGAAGTACCACTGGCCGGTCGTGAATTCCGCAGCGGTCACGGGGATGAATTCAGCGGCCAACAGACGGCTGGCGGTGAGAAGAAGCGTTGAGACCATGATCAGTTTCTTCATGGGATCAACCCCGAAATCGTTCCGATGCGCGGATCGACGACCAGGTCGATCTTGCGACCGTTCATTTCGTCGGAACTCACGCACTGCTCGTAGTTGAACCGGTCGAGCTGGTTCTTGTATTCGGCCGACGTCGAAATGCCGTCGAACGTGCTGGTCGGCGCCACATTCCCTTCGTCGTCAAAAATGTAGGTGTCGTACGTTGTTTTCGAACCATCTCCATAATAGAGGCTGAGACGGTTGTGCAGGTTCGTCGCGCCCGAGGGCTGTTCAAACACCGTCTGGATCGGCGCGTTCGAGAAGCTGGCGTCGAAATCGATGGCCAGGGTGTTCGCCACGCCGGAGTTCTTTGCGTAAGCGGTCTTTACCACTGTGTTGATCGCGGACGTGTAATCGTTGAACCGCGTGCGGTAGTAGATGTCGCCCGCGCCGAGATTCCGGTAGTTCGCTCCGTCCAGAACCGAGATCTTCAACGCGTCGTCTTTCTGGGCGGCGGTGACGAGATTGAAGTTGTCATGGACGGGGTCGTAGATCTTGTAGCTGCCATCGGCCAGCAGCGTGGCGGCCGAGATGGTGCGCGAATTGGTCGGATCCAGCGGATCGCTCAGCGTGTAGGTCGTTCCGTCGAAATTGATTTCGACCAGATGCCCGCCGGTCGCCACTTCGGTGATCTTGTCCACCGTGTTCGACATCAGCGTCTCGTAGGAGGTCAGATGATAGTCCGGCGCGGTGGTGAGCTGGCCGCCCGTCTGGCGAAGGGCGACCGAGAGGTCTTCCGGCAGGGCCTTGTTGAAGGTGCCCTGATAGGTGAAATAGTCGAACCGCGTCGCGCGCTCGTTCAGCACAACGAGCTTGAAAGTGTCGGCGGCGGGACGCGTGATGTATTCCTCGGTCCGGACCCGTTTGCCAAAGACGTCAATCAGCGATTTCCCCACCTGATAGTCCGCATTGCGGGACTCTTCGGCGGCCGCCGAGAGGATCGCGTCCTTGGCGGAGGCGAGCTGAACTTCGGTGCGGATCTCGTTTCGCGGAAGCGGAACCGAACCGGCCTTGATGGCATCGGGTTCAAGCGCGCCTTCGATTCCGAACTTCACCCGGTCTCCCGGCGCAAGAACAACTTCGTTCGCGAGATCGCCCAGTTTGGCGACGGCGACGGAGCCTTCGAAAACCTTCACTTCCATCTCCGTGCCTTCATCGTTCACATTCACTTCGAAATCGGTTCCGCGTACGCTGGCGACGCCGACCGGCGTTGTGATCTTGAAATTGTTGCCGCCCTTGATCTTCGCGACGATGGCGTGGAGGTGACCTTTCAGAAGCTTGATGGTTTTCTCAAGGCTCGTCAGCGTGGACATTTCCGCCTGGGAATTCTGGAGCAGAAGCACCTTCGTTCCGTCCGCGAGCTTGATGCGGGCCACGGAGCTGGAACCCGTCCGGATCTTGTCATCCACGATCAGGGGCATCTTCCGTTCGGCGTGTTTCCATCCGCCGCCCGCGGGCTGAACTTCGACGTTCCGCTGGTACGAGTCGAGCCGTGTGTCGATGGCCGCAGAGGAGTTTCTCTGGGAGCTGCTCACGGACTCCTTCGCGGGTGTTTTGGATTCCGGAATTGTTTTGGGAGCGGCAGGTTTCGCCACGACGCGGCGCCGGCGCGGATGGTGAACCGCTCCAATCGACGGCTTTTTCGGGGATACAACCGTGTCGGACGGGATGTTCCCCGCCGCACGGAGCGCAGCAGGATAGCCGGAGGACAGAAGAGCGATGGCACCGGCCAGCAGGAGGCGCATGCCGGCGCGTTTCGGCGCTTCGTTTTTCCGCGTAGAACCCAAGTTGTCTCCTCTCATTCGGCAACCCGGCCCGCCCTTGCCCTTTTCAGGGTAGTTGGCGCCGTTGGCTTTGCGTTCCTTCACTTACATGAAGGTTGCCCTACTCCCGTTTCAGGGAGTAACGCCTCATCGGCGTTCTTATCGTTGTGAGTCGAGCGCGTCCGGAAAACCGAACACGCATCGAAAGACGCTTCAACATAAGGGTTCCACCCCGTCTATTCAAGGGTTAATGGAGATTTGTTTGGAAGGATTGGAGCGTGAGATTATGGGCGGTTCAGGCGATACAGGCGAAGCGAATTTTCAATGAAGAGATCAGAGGCCCGTTGAGTTGTCAGGCCCTTTTCCTGCGCCAGGCGGAGGCCGATTTCGGGGAGTTTGGCGGGTTCGTTGCGCTGGCCGCGAAGAGACTGTGGAGGAAGGTAGGGACTGTCCGTTTCAAGCACCAGCCGGTCACCGGGAACCGCGGCAAGCGCCTCTCTCAATTTTCCCGCGCCGGGATAGGTAACCGGTCCGTCCACGCCAATGAAAAATCCCATCCCCACGAGTTCCGCGGCCTGTTCCGCATTTCCGGAGAAACAGTGGATGACGCCCGGAAGTGTACCAGCAGGCCAGGTCCGGCGCCGCAGCACGGGCATCAGGTCTTGATAGGCGTCGCGGCAGTGAATAACCAGCGGCTTGTTCAGTTCTTCGGCGAGACTCAGCGCCCGTTCGAACGTCCGGATCTGAACGTCATGCGGAATTTGGCACTTTGCGAAATCAAGCCCCACTTCACCGATGGCGACAAAATTTTCGTCGGCTGCCGCCTCTCTCAAGGCGGCCCAGTTTTCTTCCGTGCCCTGATCGGCGTAATACGGATGAATCCCGGCCGCCCAGTGAATGAAGCCGGCATTGCGCTGCGCGAAGAGGCGGGCTTTAGGCCATTCGATGGGACCGTCGGCGATTTCGACCAGGCCCACGACGCCGGCTTCCTTCGCACGGGCGACGGTTTCGTCGCGATCCGTATCGAACTGGGCGTCGCAGAGATGGGCGTGGGTTTCAAACCACCGAAGCATGTTGCTTCAGCGGACGTTCAGAAGTTCAACGTCGAAGTCGAGTTCGGAATTCGGCGGGATCACGTTGCTGAATCCGCGCTCGCCGTAACCGAGGTGTGGCGGGATGATGAGGAGGCGTTTTCCGCCGGTCTTCATCGTGGCGACGCCTTCGTCCCAGCCCTTGATGACCTGTCCGGTTCCGATCACGAACGTGAACGGCTGGTTGCGGTCGAGCGAGCTGTCGAATTTTGTTCCGTCGGCAAGGCGGCCGGTGTAATGAACGGTGACGGCCTGGCCGTACTGCGGCATCGGGCCGGTTCCTTCAACGATGTCCACGTACTTCAGGCCGGATTTGGTCGTGATGGCTTTGGACTTGTCCACTTTCGGCTGTGCGGTTTGGGCGGCCGGTGCGGCGTTGGCTGCGGCGGGCGCGGCCGGTTTGGGCGAGAGCACGCAGGCGGTGACAAGAGCGGCGACGGTGAGAGCGGACAAGACGATAACAATGTTCATGGGATGGCGAGCCTCCTGGATTGATCAGGGCACAGTTTGCCAAGAATCGGGCGGGCAAGGGAAGCGGGAGGATTATCTGAGACGGTAAATCCCCTGGCCGCTGCGAGCGGTGAACACGGCGGAAGGGTCGCTTGTGGGAGACAGGAAATAGACCGGGCGCTCCGGAGAAATCCGGGCGACCCCCGCCTCCGCCTGCGGCCGCAGGGCGGCGTAGGCGGCGCGGTCCGCATAAAACATGAAACTCGTGTGACGCTCGGCCCTCGGATCGACGAAGAAAACGGAAGCGGGGTCTGTTGTTTCGGCGAAGTGCGCGACTTCCAGCAGATTGGCGGCGGAGGGATGGTAACCGGTGACTGTGCGCGAATCATTCAATTCGCGGGCCAGGATGACCGCGAGTCCCGCGACACAGACGGCTTTGAATCCCTTTTTCACCCATTCGCCTGCGGCGCTTTCCCGAGCGACGAAAAAAACTAGTCCCGCCACAGCGGCAACGGCGGCCGTGATGGCGAGCTGATTCCAGATCCATGTCTGGCTCGCTCCGATCGCAAAGAATTGATTGCCCGGCGGCATCCCGCGGCGCCAGGCCAGTATCCCTGGAAATTGTGGGCGGCAGATCATCGCGGCAATAGAAGTACCCGATGCCAGCGCCAGTGCTACCGGGTTGAAGCGCAACGCTTCGTCGGCCAAGATCGCCATCAGGAGGACGAGCGACGCTCCCGTCAGCGTTCCGTACGAAGGCACTTTCGTGGACGCGGCCAAGTGAGGAATCGCCGCGGTCAGAAGCCAGAGGACAACGAATCTCATCCGCTTTTTTTGGGACACGGCCAGAGTGCCGAACGTGAGCAGGCACAGGAAGCCCGGGACGAATGCGTCACGGGCCGCGCTCGGTACATATTCAAAAAGGAAACGGTCCCAGGGCCCGCCCCAACCTTCAGTGTTCCTGGTGAGATGTCCGAAATAATACAGGACGTCCGACGAGAACTCGGTCGGAAATTTGATGAGGTTATAGGTGAACCAAGGCCCCAGAATCGCGAGCATCGCGCCAGCGAAGGCGATCACCGGGGCTGGTTTCAGCATTGTCCTTCGCGCTTCGCTGTCGGTCATCACCAGGAGAACCGCCACGACCGGCACGGCGAGTCCCAGATAGTATTTCGACATGAACGCCAACGCGGTGGCGGCGCCGGCGGCGGCCGCGGCCGCCCGCTTTCCGGTTTCCTCCAGAATGGCCAGTGAAAGTAATCCGCCAAGTACAAAAAACAGAAGCGAGCAGTCGATGATGTCGGTGAACATGATCCCGTGGATCTGGCCGGTGAAATAGGGATTCACGGCCAGAAGGGCGGCCGCGATCGTACCGACCCGCAGGTTGAAGAGCCGGTTCCCCAGCAGGAAAAGCAGAACGACGGATCCGAGCGAGAGCATTAGCGACGCCGCTCGAATTCCTAGTGGCCCCGGTCCCGTGATAGCCATCCCCGCGGCTCCCAGCCACAGCGGCAACGTTCCTTTGTGGAACCAGACAGAAGATCCGGCCCAGTCCACGGAAAAGGGCGCTTCACCCCGCTGGAACGCCGGCCGGTCGATCAGGGTCGGCATCAGGGGATGCTTCAGGAGATTTTTCGAAACGAGCGCGTGGAAGGATTCGTCCCACATGGTTAATGACGGAGCGCCGAGGTTGCGGACTCGGACCGCAAATGACACGGCAAGTATGAAGAGAAGAATGACGAAGGGAAGCGCGCGTTTCACCCGCCCTTTCTAACGAAGGAGGCGAGAGTGCGCAATAGGCGGGCGGTTTCTAAAAGGTCAGGCGACTTTCGACGGCGCCGGCGTGAACACGAGCTCGAGCGCAGAGTGGCGCGGCGTGGTGGTGTTTACCTTCTGTCGTTTGCGGCACATCGCGAAGAACGCGCAATCGGCGCGGCAGGGATTCTCATCCCGCGCCGCAATGCGCTGTTCGCAGTCGATGTAGTCGGCGGACATCTGGGTAATTTTAACCGCCATCTCCGGAGCCAGCGCCAGGAACTCGATGCCGTGAAGATAGCCGGAGCCCTTCTTTGAGGTGTAACGCACCCGGACCGCCGTGGCGATCACGGTGTGGTCCGGGAAGGTGATCTCAAGCTGGAAATCGCTTTCCGGCGGAATCAGTTCATCAATGAAGATGGCCATGCCTCCAGCGGACAGGTCGACGAGGCGTCCTTCAACCGTGTACCCGAAGTAAGGAGGAAGCGGGGCCAGGAGAACCGGGCGGTTCAAAAAGGCCGTCGCTGAGAATCGTGGATGTTTCCGTCGCTCGAACCGCATGGATCCTCCTCACTGTCTGCTTCAACGATAGCGGAGGGCTGTGATGAATCCGTGACAGCGGAGTGATGACGGCGGGGCAAAGCCCCTTTTTCAGCCGGCCTGAAGAGCGGTGTGGGCGGCGACCAGGTCGCGGTATCCGTCGCGGAAGGAGGGATGAGAGAAGGTGAAGCCCAGGCCGAGCAGTTTTTTGTTCGAACACTGTTTGTTCCCGCCGCGCCCGCCAGCGGAGGCGTCTCCGGGCGCCGGCGCGTGCGTTCCCACTTTTTCCGCGAGCCATGCGTAGAACTCGGCTCGCGGCGTCGGCGCGGAATCGACGCCGAGGTAGATTTCTCCCGGCGCGCCACGTTCCAGAAGGAAGATGGCCGCTTTGGCGGCGTCGTCGATATGAATCTGGTTGGCGACTTCTCCTGCGGGCGGGAGCTGCAGGGTTCCGGAGAGCAGGGCCGCGATGCGGTTGCGCTCGGGACCGTAGATTCCGGCCAGGCGAAGAACGACCCCGGCCAGAGGAGGCGCCAGGACAGCGTCTTCCGCAGTCAGAAGCGCCGCAGGCTTCGCGCGTTCACGGTCCACGGCGCCAGATTCGTCCACCCATTCCCCGCTCGCCTCGCGGTACACGGAGGACGAAGACGTGTAGACGACGCGCGGCGGCTGCGGGCGCGCGGCCAGATAGGCCGCGAGGCGCGGAATTCCTTCACCGTAAAGACGGCGATAGCCGTCCTCGGACGAGTCGGACGGCGCCGGGCACAGCACGACGGCGGTGGCGTCGGCGATCACCGAAAATGTTTCGGGGCTTTCGAGATCCAGGCGGCGGGCGTCGAATCCTTTCCGGCGGAGGGATTCGAGAGACGCATCGGAGACGGCGGTCGTGATGACGGAGCATCCGCGCTCGCGCAGAAGACGAGCGGCGCGGCGTCCCAGATATCCGGCGCCCACCACCGCCGAGGTCATTCCGGCTTTCAGTTCCATCAGGCGGTCTTCGCGGCTTTCCGCATGAAGAGCGGGTCGGCTTTGATGATTTTCTGGCCGGCGGCGAACGCGGGAAGTTCCCCTTTCAGGAACGACGCGATCATCCGCTGTCCGTCAACCGCGAGCTCGTTTTTTTCGCCGAGGCGCTTCCAGATCTCGGAACACTTGTCGGGCATGAACGGATACAGGAAAACGGCCAGCGCCTTCAGCGAACGGAGACATTCGATGAGGATGACGCCCAGTTCTTCCTTCCGTCCGGGCTCGGCGTCGAGTTTGATTTTCCACGGCGCTTTTTCGTCGATGTAGCGGTTCGTCTTTACCATCAGCTCGAAAGCGGATTCCAGCACGTCTCCGAAAGCCAGGTCGGTGTATTGCTTGTCGATCTTCGCGGCGAGAGCGGCAAGATCTCCCAGCACCGCCGACGAGCCGGGCGCCGGCGGGATTTCCCCGCCGAAATTCTTGTCCAGAAGCGTGGTCGAGCGCTGGAGCAGGTTCCCCAGGTTGTTCGCCAGTTCCGTGTTGAAGCGGTTCAGGAGCGCCTTCTCGGAAAAATCTCCGTCCGACCCGAAGGGCACTTCTCTCAGGAGAAAATAGCGGAAAGCGTCCGAACCGTATTCATCCACCATTTTGTTGGGATCCACGACGTTGCCGAGAGACTTGGACATTTTCGTGCCCTCCACGGTCCACCATCCATGCGCGAAAACCTTTTTCGGAATGGGCAGGTCGAGGGCCATCAGCATCGCGGGCCAGATAACGGTGTGGAACCGGAAGATTTCCTTGCCGACCAGATGAACGTCGGCGGGCCAGAATTCCTTGAAGCGCGCCTCGGCGGCCGCGTCGCCAGCCGTGCCGTTCACGGTCCAGCCCGGCGCGGAGACGTAGTTGAGCAGCGCGTCGAACCAGACGTACACCGTGTGTTTCGGATCGGACAGGAGCGGAACGCCCCACGCTACGCGCGCGCGCGACACAGAGAGATCTTTCAGCCCGGATTTCACGAAGTTGATGATTTCGTTGGACCGGAATT
>JAYTIE010000228.1:0-3231 GCA_043732015.1 Elusimicrobiota bacterium
CCTGGCCGAGAAGCGCCGCGTGCTCGAAAAGATCCAGACCGATTTCGCCGACAAGCACGTCGACCTGGCCATGGTGACCGGAGAACTCCGCAACCTGAAGGAAGACGAGATCAAGGCGCGCAAAGACTTTGAGCTTTCGATGAGCTTCTACACCCGCCTGGTTCAGCAGGGCGCCAGCGCGGAAGAACGCCGCAGCATGCTGGAACGCATCATCCAGAAATACAAAGATTCCGGTGTGGACGTGAGTGCGGCCGAAAAGGGCATCAAGGAGCTGAAGTGATCTTCCCGCGACTGACATCGATCGCCAGGCTGGCGGTGCTGGTTTCCGCCTTCGCCGCGCCCGTGACGCTTAGCGCGGGCGGCCCGCAGTCCCTGGGCGGACTGGTCTTGGAACAGGTGGCGCCGCGCATTATCACGCCCAACGGCGACAGTCGCAACGACGCCGTCGTGTTCCGTTTTGATACGTCTCTGGCCGGCGTTCCGATCGACGCCAACATTCTCGACATCCATGGCGCGCGCGTGGCCGGCATCGAACAGGGCTCGACGGGGACGGATCCGGATTCCTATCTCATCTGGGATGGGCGGGACGATTCCGGCAGGGCCATGCCCTCAGGCGTGTACATATACTCGATCAAGATCGGCAAGGGCGCGGCCACCGGGACCGTCGTGGTGGCGCGTTAGGAAACGCTCTCAGCGTTTTGTTGAGGCCGGTTTCTTCTTCGGTTTTGGCGGTGACAGTTTGGCAGGTTTCGGCGGCGGGGGTGGCCGCGTCATGCCCATCTCATCCGTCAACCACCGGTCGTAAAGCTCATCCATCGAACGGTACCGGCCCGCGTAGGCGCTGGAAACTGCGTCATCCAATCCCCTTCCCTCGCCCAGGCTCGACAAAAGCGATTTGAGTCCAAGCCCACGGTCCTGCCGGTTCATATAGGCCACCAGACTGGCCGACGTCGCTCGGAACCGTTCCTGCCGTCCGGCATCTCCCCCCAGCTCCTCGCGTCCCACCAGCGTTTCGAAATCAATGGGCTGACTTCTCGTCAGTAGGGCTTTCGCCCGTCGGCGGCTGTCCTGGGCATCCACACGGGCCATCTTGTCCATAACGGAGCTGCCAACGCCCGCCCTCAGCCATGCGACGTTCCGGGACCGCTGGGATCCGGAGGCGGCGAGAAAAAGGGCGCTGGCGGCTTCCTGGACGAGCACGTTGTTCACCGCGCCCTGTTCGTATGTTTCGATGTGATCGGCTGACGTCCGTGCCTGGCCCCCCGGCATCTTCAGTTTCTTCCGGAATTCCGCCTCGTCGGGGAATATGTCGACCCGGATCAGCGGCGGAAGCGCGTCTTCCCGGGTGTTCGTGACATCGATGAACGCCGTGAAAACGGATTCAAGAATGTCCGCGCGGTCAGAGCCCTGGTTAAACGTATCGACAATGAAATGCTGGCTGCGGATGGGACGGGGCGCGCTTTCGCCGAACTGGGAGACTAAGATGGAAGCGCGAGAGACGGACGGAAGAAGCAGGAGGGAGGCGAAAAGAAGGAGGCGGACCGGGTCAGGAATTGCGGCCGATGTAATCAAACGCCTGTTTTCCGACATTCGAAATAAATCCTTTTGCGTTGGCATAGCTGCGGCTGTCGCCGGTCATCACACAGATCACGTAATCGCCCTCAGGACCGAAGACGATGCCCATATCATGACAGTTCTTCCGGAGAAGACCAGTCTTCCGCGCGAGGATGAGGTTGTGGGGCAGGAATTTGGCCAGCCGGCTCGGGGCATTCGCGTGCTTCATGACGTCGAGCATCAGATTGCTCAAGCCGTCGTTGTGGACGATCTGATGGCGGTAAATTTTCTCGAGAAGCATCCCCATTTCCGCCGGCGTCGTGTAATTGTCGAGGGAAGGATCGAGGCTGGAGGCGAGGCTCATCCCCGAGGGGACGATGCGGGTCACGTTCAGGCCGAAGCCCTGGAAGCGCTGGTTCAGCGTGTCATAACCGAGCTGACCGATCACCATCGCGGTGGCGGTGTTGTCGGATTTCGTGATCATCTGCCAGAGAAGCTGCGAAACGGTGTAGCGCGCGCCCGAACGGGACCACTTCAGCGTTCCCGCGCCTTCCCGGCGAAAGCTGCGATCGTAGCGGACGGACTTGTCGAGGGAAACAGCGCCCTGCTCGACGGCCGTCATGAGCGCGGCCATCACCGGAACCTTGATCAGGCTGGCCGTGAGGAAGCGCCGATCGTCATTGTGGCGGTAGATGCGGCCCGTGTTGAGATCCTTGATATAGATGCCGACTTCGCCATCAAAGCCATCGGTCAGTTCGGAGATGCGGGCAATCATGTGTTCCCAGCGGGCATCGACGATCGCGGCCGGGGGCAGAACCGCCGGGCCAGGATGGATCGACGGATGCATGAAGACGGCGGCGCCGAGGGCGGCACCGACGCTGGCGGCGAAAATCCAGGAGAACGAGATCGCCTTGAGAAATAGGAATGAACCGCGCTTTTTGAGGTATCCGGAACTCATATCTAGAAAAGGTTAACAGCCATCCGTTCGCATTTCCAACGTTTTTTTAGCGAATCCCGTCGACAAAACGGCGCGTTATGAAATGGCTTGCCGTCATCGCTCAACTTTCGTCTTCAAACCGATTTCTTCGAGAACCATCGCGACGGCCTCGCACCGTTCGAGATGTCCCTCGTAAACCGTTGCGCTGCCCACGTGGTGCACCGCGTTGGCGAGCGCAAGTCCCCGTGCGAACGTGCAGCGGACCGCCCGGACCAGTTGATTGGCGACTTCTTCGAAGGTGTGGACCTCGTCATTGAAAAGCACGGTTCGCGCGCCGAAGCTGGCGGCGGTTCCGGTGGTGGTCTTCGTCTCTCCGGCGGGCCGCCGGGGGGCGGCCATCAAAACTTCCATCAGTGCTTCTCCACGAGGGAGATTCCAACACGGCGGTTGGTCCGCCGGCCGTCGGGCGTCCGGTTGTCGGCGATGGGATGCGTGTCTCCGTACGCGGTCAGCGTCAGACGTTCGCCGGGGATGCCCTGTTCCTGGAGATACCGGACCACCGCGGCGGCGCGCGCCGAGGAAAGGTCCCAGTTGGACGGAAACCGCGCTTTGAGGGATCCGGAAATCGGCACGTTGTCCGTGTGGCCTTCAACCTGGATGATTTTGGACTTGTCGGATTTTTTCAGGATGTTGGCGACCTGAAGCAGGACCTGGCGGCCGCGCGGCTGAAGCTCCCACTG
>JAYTIE010000229.1:0-8443 GCA_043732015.1 Elusimicrobiota bacterium
TTGCCATGTACCCCAAGCCAAGTCCACCATTAACCTGAGGATGCGGCAAGGGAGCCTCGTTCGGACCTCTCTTTCTCGAATTTTAAGATCGAGATCTGCTTCGCAAGTTTTGAAGCAGGCTGATCTGTAGAAGACGCAGTTCGCTGCATCTTCCGCGTTCCATGATGGTCAGCTCCGGCTTAGCTGGAGCGCACGTTCAACCTTGTCCTCGAAATAAAATTTCTTCGTGTCATGCTGAGCGGAGAACGAGGCTCGCGAAGCGAGGCTCGTTCGGAGTCGAAGCATCCCTACCTCAAGGTTTTCACCGTCGGGCTAGGGCTTCTCGGCTTCGCTCGGGACGACTGTGCAGAATGTTTTTTGAGCTCCGGGGCTTCTGGTTTATGCTGGAAACAAACCGGGCCTGTAGCTCAGGTGGCTAGAGCGCACCCCTGATAAGGGTGAGGTCGATAGTTCAAGTCTATCCAGGCCCACCAGAAATCAGCAGTTAGCTATTAGCGATTGGCCTTTAGCTTGAACCCATCCGGTTTGGCTAAGAGCTAACGGCTAAGAGCTAAGAGCTGCGTTGGGGCTGTAGCTCAGCTGGGAGAGCGCCTGCATGGCATGCAGGAGGTCGTCGGTTCGATCCCGATCAGCTCCACTTCTTTTTTATCCGAGAGGAACGCCTAACCGCCATGATGAAGATTCTCAGCGGCCGCGCCCGCGGCCGCATTCTCAACACGGGTCCTCAGAACCCGGCCCTCCGCCCCATCCTTGCCCGCGTCAAGAAATCCATCTTCGACATCATCCGTCCGCGCATTCACGGCGCGCGCTTCCTCGACATCTTCGCCGGCACCGGTTCGGTGGGACTGGAAGCGATCTCGCAGGGCGCGTCGTTCGCGGCTTTCGTCGAGAGAGAGAAGGCCAACGGCGCCATCATCCGCGATAACCTGATCAAACTCAAGTTCGACAAGGAAGGCGCCGTGTTCGGCGTGGACGTGATGGGGGACCTGTCGGTCCTGCCCAAACCTTTCGACATCATTTTCATGGGACCGCCGTACAAGGATAGCCAGAAGAACGCGCTCTCTCTGGTGATCCCCACGCTCAATCAGATCGATAAATTCGAGCTGATGCGGGACGGCGGTATCGTCGTTGCCCAGCACCATCAGAAAGAACCGGTCACCGACTCCGAGCACTGGCACATGTACCGGCGCGAAAAATACGGCGACACGCTCGTCAGTTTTTTCGAGAGAAAGGCGTGAGCGGGCCCACCGACGTCTCTTTCTCGCGCATTCAGACCTACCAGCGTTGCCCCTGGCTTTACAATCTCGTCTACGAGAAAGGCTGGCGGACCGGCCCCACAGCGGGGATGGCCGTCGGCCAGTCGCTTCACAGAAGCCTGGACCGCTTCTGCTCGGTGGAGAACACCGAGAGAACTCTCTACCGCCTTTTCGAAATCTTCGATGAGGAATGGGTGAACGAAGGATTCTCTTCGCCTGCTGAAACCATCGAGAAGTACGAGGCGGCACGCACCATGCTGGCGCGTTTTCACGCCGCCGAACAGGACCGTCACGCCGAAACGATGGGCACCGAAGTCGATTTCGAACTCCCGATGGCCGATGGAATCATGTTCCGGGGAACCATTGACCGGTTGGACCGGCTGGCGGACGGGGTCCACGAGATCGTGGAATACAAGACGAACGCCGAAGGTTGGCCGGAACAGCGAACGGCGACGGATCTCCAGATGACGCTCTACGCCCTCGCCATGCGCAGAAAACTGAACGCGCCGGATATACGGCTGCGCTACCATTTCTTATCGTCCGGTGAGTCCAGAGCCGCGGTCCGAACCGAGAAACAGCTTTCAGACGCGGACCAGCTGATCCGGGAGTTGGGCGCAAAAATAAAAAGCAGGAATTACGAACCGAATCATGCGCATTGCGCGCGATGCGAGTTCGCCCGCCGGTGCGAAAATTACCGCCCGGTCGCGCCGTCAACGAAGGAGCCGACATGAAACGCCCGTGGATCATCAAGGCCGGAGGAGAACTCCTGGCCACCTCGCCCACCCGGGGGAAAATTCTTGCGGGTCTTAAAAAAATTCACCGGTCGGAGCGGTTCGTTTTCGTTCACGGCGGCGGTCCGCAGATCGAGGCCGAACTGAAGCGCAACAAGGTGGAAGCCCATTTCGTCGGCGGCCGCCGGGTGACGACGCCGGAAGCCATGGTTCACGTTGAAAGGGTGCTGAGCGGAGAAATCAACAAGGCGCTCGCGGCGGAGCTGAACCAGTTGAAGGTTCCTGCGCTCGGACTCTCCTGCCGCGACGGGAAGACGATCACGGCGAAGCCGATCGACGGGCTGGGACGCGCGGCTAGACCTGAGAAAATTAACCCGGCGCTTCTCACCGCGCTCATGAACGCCAAGTTCGTCGCGGTGGTTTCCTCCGTGGGATCCGATTCCGCAGGGAAAGCGGTGAACATCAATGCCGACGACGCCGCCAGCGCGCTGGCCGTGTCCCTCAAGGCGGCGCGGCTCGTGTTCCTGACGAACGTGGCGGGCGTGCGCGACGCCAATGGCAAACGCATTCCGGTTCTGAAGATTTCTGAAATCGACCGCCTCATCGAAGAGGGCGTGATCACGGGCGGCATGATTCCGAAAGTTCAGTCCGCGCGGAAAGCGATCCTGGCGGGCGTGGGAGAAATCGACATTGTGAACGGCCTGGACGGCATCAAAATCAACGACGGCACCCGGATCCTGAAATGAAGAACCCATACCTCAAAACCGAATTGAAGTCGTTCATGCACACATTCAAGCGCCAGCCGCTCCTGATCGCGAAAGCGAAGGGCAGCAAGGTCTGGGACGCGAACGGCAAACAGTACTACGACCTCTATTCCGGGATCGCAGTCTGCGGCGTCGGCCACGGCAACGAACGGGTTGTTGCGGCGATTCGCAAACAGGCCGGTACCCTCATCCACTCCTCGAACTATTTCTACACCCGTCCCCAGATGGAAGTGGCCGCGGCCCTGACCCGGCGCTACCCGGGCAGCCGCGTTTTTCTTTCCAACTCCGGCGCCGAAGCGAATGAGGCCGCCATCAAACTGGCGCGCCTCTGGGCGACGAAACGGGGGAAGAAAGGCCGGGAAATCATCACTTTCCTGAACGCCTTTCACGGCCGCACACTGGCCA
Source organism: Elusimicrobiota bacterium (assembly GCA_043732015.1). Classification (GTDB taxonomy): domain Bacteria; phylum Elusimicrobiota; class Elusimicrobia; order F11; family F11; genus JBBRXR01. Next base: position 3,157 of record JAYTIE010000229.1, read on the forward strand.
CCGCCGCGGCGAGCCAGGGGATGAACCGCACGCATAACCTGTTCGCGCCGCTGCCGAAAGGATTCAAGGCTGTGCCTTACAATGACCTGGCCGCCGCCAGGAAAGCCATCAACAAGAACACGATGGCCATCCTTGTGGAGCCGGTTCAGGGGGAGGGCGGCATCCACATCGCGTCGGATGAGTTCTTCAAGGGCCTCGCGGCGCTGTGCCGGAAGCATGACCTGCTTCTGATCGCCGATGAAGTCCAGTCCGGCATGGGCCGGACGGGGACCTTCTTCGCCTTCGAACAATACGGAGTGAAACCGGACATCGTCACGCTCGCCAAAGGGATCGCCGGCGGCCTCCCGCTGGGCGCCACGCTCGCCGTTGACCGCGTCGCCACCCATGTTCAGCCGGGCATGCACGGGTCGACGTTCGGCGGGAACCCGGTTGCTTGCGCGGCATCTCTGGAAGTATTAAAAATCCTGACGCCCCGGGCGTTAAACGCCATCGGTCGTACCGGTCAGCTTCTGCAACAGCGTCTCTCGGCTTTTAAACGCTTCCCAGCGTTGAAATCCCTTCGTTGCCGCGGGCTCATGGTGGGAATGGAGCTTCATGAGAGTGGTGACGCTTACGTCAATCTCGCCCGGGAACGTGGACTCCTGATCAACTGCACGCAGGGCAACGTGCTCCGGTTTCTGCCGGCGTATTTCATCAGCCAGCAGGACCTGTCGCGTTCGCTCAAGATCCTCGAGTCCGTTTTCCAATCTTTTAACCGTATTTAAGGAGATTCAATTCATGGCCACGAAGAAGTCCTCACGTTCCTCGAAGAAAGTCGTCAAGAACCGCCGCGCCCGCATCGTCATGGTCAAGGGCCGGGAAATTCTCGACTCGCGCGGCAATCCGACCGTCGAGGTGGACGTTGTCCTTTCGGATGGAAGCTTCGGCCGCGCCGCTGTTCCGAGCGGCGCTTCCACGGGCGCGCACGAGGCCGTTGAGCTCCGCGACGGCGACAGCCATCGCTACGAGGGCAAGGGCACGCTGAAGGTCGTCCACAACGTCGATTCAAAAATCGCGAACGCGCTGAAAGGCCGCGACGCCAATGACCAGGTGGCGATCGACGAACTCCTGATCAAACTCGACGGAACGCCGAACAAGGCCAACCTCGGCGCCAACGCCATTCTCGGCGTCTCGCTCGCCGTGGCCCGGGCCGGCGCCGCCTCCCAGGGACTTTCGCTTTACCAGCACATCCGCCAGACGTTCGGCTATGAACGCAAACCCATCGTGATGCCTGTTCCGCTCATGAACGTCGTGAACGGCGGCGCGCATGCCGACAACAACGTCGACATCCAGGAATTCATGATCTGCCCGGTGAAGGGCGGCTCCTTCAAGGAAGCCCTTCGCGCCGGGGTCGAGACGTTCCACGCGCTGAAGAAGATCCTGAAGTCGAAAGGCCTTTCCACGTCTGTCGGAGACGAAGGCGGCTTCGCGCCGAATCTCGGATCGAACGAGGAAGCGCTCGAGCTTCTCTGCCAGGCCATCACCGCCGCCGGTTTCAAGCCGGGCAAGGACGTCATGCTGGCGCTCGACGTCGCTTCGAACGAACTCCACAAGAACGGAAAGTACACGCTGGAAGGCGAAAAGGGTTCGCCGACTTTCTCGACGAAAGAAATGGTCGGCTATTACCAGAAGCTGACCAAGGATTACCCGATCGTTTCAATTGAAGACGGACTGTATGAAGACGACTGGGATGGCTGGAAGCTTCTCACCGACACCCTCGGCAACCGCATCCAGCTCGTTGGTGACGACCTGTTCGTCACCAACACGCAGCGCCTGCAGGAAGGCATCAACCGCGGCGTCGCGAACACGATTCTCATCAAGGTGAACCAGATCGGCAGTCTGACCGAAACGGTTCGCGCCATTCAGCTGGCCACCAAGCACGGATATCACTCCATCATTTCTCACCGCTCAGGCGAAACCGAAGACGCGTTCATCGCCGACCTCGCGGTCGCGGTGGGTTCGGGTCAGATCAAGACCGGATCGGCGTCGCGGTCCGACAGAATCGCGAAGTACAACCAGCTTCTCCGTCTCGAAGAAGAAGTGGGTCGGCGCGCCCAGTTCCCGGGCTCGCAGGCGTTCGAATTCGGCCGCTAAGCTTTCCGCGGGAGAATTCGGCCGTCCGCAACTGAGGTCGGATGAACAAGTCCTGGATCATCGCCGGTATCTGCCTGGCTGTCATTCTCAGTTTCGTTCTGAGCGACGGCTTCCGGCAGTTTATTTCCAACCGGAGCACGATCCATCACATGCGCGCTGAGCTCGATCAGACCGAAGCGTCTCTTACCACCGCCCGTGAGAAAGTCAGCCGCCTCCAGAGCGATCCCGCCGCCTACGAACGGCTCGTCAGACAAGAGCTGGGATATTTGCGCCCCGGAGAGAAGGAAGTCCGCTTCCTGAAGAAGTAACCATGGCCAGAACCCTCTACGTTAAATGTTCCCACTGCGAAGCCATGATGGAAATCGACTCGGAAACGGGCGATATCCTGAAGAAGTGGGCGCCCAAGGACAAGTCAAAGGGCGGGGACACGATGGAAGACGCGCTGCGGAACCTGAAGGAAGGGAAGAAGTGGCGGGAAAATCTTCTCAAGCGAACGAAAGACGAGATCGAAGGTCAGAAGAAGAAGATCGAGGATGCATTCAGGAAGGAAGTAGACCGGGTCAAGCGGGAAGGAATCAAGGACGCGCCGCAGAACCCTTTTGATCGCGATTGACCGGTTTCGCCGGGGTCAGAATAAAGACTGAAGAATTCCGGACGTACTCCTTGGGAAACCGGATCGGCGCCGCCGGATCCGCCGCGGCCTTCGGACGGATCTGAATCGGAAGATCCACATGCCGCCCGCGAACGCCCTCGCCGATATCCGCCGCCTTCACCCGCAATAACCGGTCCTTCCCACCAATCCGCACCAGCATGAGCACGGTGCTCCCGGTCGGTATTTCCGCCGGATCCGTCGCGATGTGACCGTCATGAACGTCGTAGACGCCTCCGCCCTTCTCCACCACAATCGGCTCCAGGTACTGCCCGTTCTTCGTGAACGGTTTCTGGCCCTTGGACGCCCGCCAGAGATTCGATGCGGTCGTTTCCACGAGGGCAAAATTGATCGCCGCCTTCCAGTAATCCGGACCGCCCAGGTCCGTCACCAGATGCTCCAGATCAGAACGTCCCTTCAGCGGAGTCTTCGACTGCCGGATGGCGGACTGAAGGTCGCGTGGCAGAAGATCGAACGGGTTGGCCGCGTACCAGGTGGACTTGAACTGAACGGCGGAGAGCCCCATGAGAGAAACCCAGAACGGCTCCCGAAGGATCTGCGGGAGCGTCTTGCCGGTTCGGCGCTGGTGCGTCAGCAACTGCTCGATGGCTTCCTGCGACGGCCGGTTCAGAAGGCCCAGCCGTTGAAGTTCGCGGAGCGTCTTCGTCGCCGCGGGGTCCACCCGGAAGGTGTCCATGCCGATCAAGGGGGGGGCGTCGACAAAAGTAGCGCTGACCAGGCTGACCGCCAGGAGCGTTACCGCGAACGTGGTTATCCACGCCGCTTTCTTTATTGTCGCGTCATTGCGTGTAATTTGATTGTCCAGAAAGTGTAACCGGCAACGGCCAGGGCCGCTATCCAAAGCCTGAGTTCAAAAGAGGGTGGGGGACCGGCCGCCTGGTTCGGAGCAACACTCTGGCCGTTTCGGGGTTTTCGCGGCTGAAATTATAACAGAAGTCTCCGAACCCTCCAGAGAATTTTCGGCGAAGACGCCATTTTGACCGGAAACGCCTTTCGCGGCGAAAAGCGCTCTGTAAAGGTCGCCGTTTCTAGCGACGTTTCTTCCACCCTTCCGCCCAACCGCGCCCATCAGAAATTCAAGATTTCCAACCCCAAAAACGCCTCGAAATCTGGACACGAATCATGCGTCCTTTTCTCAGCGAAGCTTAATGTGATCTTAAGGCTTTCTTAAGACGCGCACCCGTATCCTCGCGAAGACGAAGTTGCCCACAATCTGGACGGAAAAGCGCCATTGACACCGTTGGAAGTAGCGCTGAAACTTGGTGGGTATTCACAAATTTCAATGAAAAACCGCAGACGGTTCATAAGGCTCTTCTGGGCCTCGATGTTCTGGGCGGGCATCGTGCTAATCGCACGCGTGCCGGCCTCTTATTCCGCTCAGACCATTCACAACCCGCGGCAGAACGATACGAACGGATGGACCGACGAATTGGGAAATCCCAACCCAGGGGGCGAAAAACTCGACAGCAGTGGCCGCCCGATAATTGACACCGACGACTGTGTTCCCGATGAGGGTAATCCCTGGGACAAGCAGTGGTATTGCGTGGATCGCAACGCGATAGAAATCACCGAGATGAAAAAGCTGAAGTGTTACAAGTACATGCTGAAAGTCAAAATTACGTACGCGCATTTCCCAACCGCTCGGACCACGCAGATCAATCCGAACCCATACGGAAAAGTGCTCGTCCGCGTCTACGAGTACTCGAAGCCAAAAAAGGACAATCCCATTCCCCTGTGGCGAACGACGGACGATCTCGGAAACTTTTTTAATACCGGGGGGGAAAATGGATCGCGCTATCCCAGCGCGACCCCCAAAGCGCAAAAAGAACTGCGGCAAATAGACCTGCCGATGAACGCCGTCGTGAATTGGGAAACGAAAATAAAAATCTTTGGCGCAGTTATTGACAATCCGATCGAGTGGGCAGGAGAACCGGGCGTCCAATACTATTTCGAAGTGCTCCTTGAAAATTCCGCTGACGGTCACGTGACCGGACGCAAGCGCAAGGCCATCCCGGTCTGCTCACCGTCGCCCAGCCCGTCGCCGTCCCCGAGCCCCTCTCCGAGCCCGTCACCGAGCCCGTCAACGACGCCGTCGAACACCCCGACGCACACGCCGACCCATACACCGACGTATACGCCGACCCATACACCATCGTATTCGCCGTCTTATTCACCTTCGTACTCGCCGTCCTATTCTCCTTCTTATTCGCCGTCTTATTCACCGTCTTATTCACCTTCCTATGCACCATCGTATTCACCGACTGTCGTTGTGAAATATTCGCCTTCTTATTCTCCGTCATACTCTCCGTCCTATTCACCTTCTTATTCGCCCTCCTATTCGCCGTCGTATTCACCGTCGTACTCTCCGTCCTATTCTCCTTCGTCGACGCCATCGTATTCGCCGTCCAATCAGCCCTCTTATTCGCCGAGCTACGTACCGAGCTACGTCCCCAGCGCTAGCATTGTCCCCAGCGCGAGCAACGT
>JAYTIE010000230.1:0-3204 GCA_043732015.1 Elusimicrobiota bacterium
AGGATGGCCATGAGCCGCCGCTGAACTCCCGTCACCGTTGCGTGGAGGACTTCCCGCCCCTTGGCTGAAAAATCCTGGGTCATTCGGGGAAACAGCGCCGTTATCGCGGCGGACGGAAGCGATTTGGCGGCCTCACCTATATTTAATGCCACGTTGTAAATGCCGACTTCAGCCAATCCATACCGCGATCCAAGAATAATGCGATCCATATTGTCCGTCACGGCTCCGAGCGGCGACGTGACGGCCAGCGGCTTCGCGTAGCGCCAGTAGGCATCGATGGACTCCGCCGTCGGCCGTTTCCAACGCTGAATGACGCGTGTAAGACTCACCCCAAGAACCATGGTCACCACCCCCTCGACCAGAAAACATACCGCCAGGGCAACAAGCGTCGGATGGTAGGTCAAAAGAACACAAACCGCGATGAGACGTGCGCTGCGCCCCGTCGCGGTCAAGATCGCCGAAGAGACGAATCGCTGCTCAGCGAGGAGGCTCAGACCGAGCATGGAGTTGAATGAATTGAGGGTTTGCCAGCCGAGGAAGATAAAGAAGGCGATCCGACCTTCCTGATCCAGCATGGGGGCAATCAACGGGTAGGAGGCGATAACCGCAATAATGGCAATGGCGTTCAGCCCGAGAAGCAGCGTGGCAAAGGTTGAGTAGCAAAGACCGGGGTCCATCCCTTCAGCCATCTTCTTTTGATGCGCCTGCCCCAGGCCAATCGAGGTCACCATGTAGAAAATCCCGATGACGCTGAGAGAAAAGCCCATATGCCCCACGGCATCGGGCCCCATTACGCGGGCCACGATCACGCTCGTGATGAGTTGAAGAGCGTATCCGGCCCATTGGCTGGTAAAAATGACAAGCGACTTGTGACCCATCATGGCTGGCTCAGGTAATACGGAACGTCTCTCGCCCGAGAGCGAGGCGGAGGGCGTCAAAAACGGCGCGGTGGCTGATGGCGGCTTCATCCAACGTTGGAAGCCCCGGGGGTGTGGAATCGACGAGGTCCTTCAAGAATTTCCCTGTGCTCTGGCTCAGGAACAAAGAACCCAGCGGAACGACCGTGCCGGCTTCGCCGAAAATCGGGCCTGGCTCGGCGCACACAGCGATGGGCTGATCTGAAGGCTGGGAACGAACTGAAACGGTGACCTCGGAGGCTCTCAACGCGGCGGTCGGTCTCAAGCCAACCGCACAGACCAGGACCAGGACATCATCCCTTTCGTTCTTGTAGGTGACAGTGCCCGAAAAGTCTTCGTATTTCTCTCCCCTCTTGTTCGGGATCGGCTCCACTGAGATTTGTGAGGACAAAACCGAGAGCGTGCGGGCCCCCGTGAGGAACCGGAAAAGATCTACAAAATGAACAGCGTTGCAGCCGTAGCCCCAATCGGTGCCGACGATGTCGACCCGAACCGGGCTCTTCCTGTTCTGGATTGTTTCCCGCAGGGAACGGTATCCTTCCCAGGCTGAGCGCACACAATTCACATGGACGCGCGCCCCCGCGCCTTTCGCCAGTTGAACCAGCCGGTCGAGGTCGGCGACGGATTGAGCCACCGGTTTTTCAAGTAGAAGAAGGGACGGTCGGATTTGATCCAGCACCGTTTGAGCAACCTTCACCTGCTCGTCAGCCGTTACTGCGTTTATCACCACGTCCCACGATCCCGCCGCGGCGAGGGACGCGATGTCCGTGAAAAATTCAAGAGAAGCGGCCGTGGAAGGTCGCAGGGCGGCCGAGGCAACCTCGCGGGCACGGGACTCATTCTTCTCAACCACTCCCAACCGCTGAACACCGGGAAGCGCCGCCACCGACTGCAAATGCCGGTATCCGATGTTCCCACAGCCGACGACGGCGATGTTCCTATGATCCATAACCAACGACCTTTTCAATCGACTGAAGCAACCGCGCGTTTTCCGCAAGCGTTGGTAGCTTCTTGAACATTCCCGCCTCTCCAGCCTCAACACCCGCGGCAAAAGCTTCGACCATACGAGCAAGTCCAGGTTTGAACTCTTCGTCGATGGAATCGTCAGCCGGTAGCTCTTCCCACACCACGGTCCTGGGCCGCAAGACCTGTAATTTTTCCATCGGAGAAAGTTTGTAACGGCCCTCCCGCGTCATCACCTGCACGTCCCAGCGGCCGGGCGCGATCCAGCTGGCGCCATAGGAGACGGGCGTTTTCCCGCAGAGGCACGAGCCGGCGAAGGTGCTCGCCTGCGGGTGCCAGTCGAGGTCGCCGGCACCGCTGCGGAGCGCGCGAATATCGTCAAAAGGACCCAGCAGGTGAGCCACCGTGTCGAAGACGTGAATCGAGTTCGCGATTGCCCACCGCCGTTTGACCTCCGCTGGATTCGAACCCTCGGCTATCTGCCAGGCCCATTCGGTGAAGTCGAAATGAGCGCCGACGGGCGGCTCCGTCGCCAGGCGCTGCGACAAAGCGAGAACCGACTGATAGAACCGCCGATTGAAAGCGACTCTGACGAGGGCGCCGGCGGCCTCTGCTTTTTGGTTGAGACGGAGACAGGTTCCGGAGTCCAGAACCCCGGGCTTTTCGAGCAGGACAGACCGTATGCCCGCACCGATCAAGGACAGGGTGACGTCCTCAAGACTCTCGATCGCGGTGGCGATGATGGCAAACGAGAACCGATCGACATTCTTCGAATTGAGGTCGGCCAACCGGAGAGACGGGCTTTGAAATTGACGCGCGAGGGCCTCTGCTTTTTCGATCGAGCGCCCGGTAACCACGAACGGGCGTTTCAGCGCGCCGTTCAGGACCCGGCAATATTCCAGGGCCATGTTGCCGGTGCCGACGACCAACACCTCCCGTCTCACGACGGGACCCTCGAAAGGGCCGGGAAGTGCCTGCCCAAATGGTTTTTAAACTGAAGAAAATTGGATTGATGAGCCGGCCCCGTCGGCCTTTGGCTCAAGTACAAACTCAGGGCATCAATAAACTTCTCGCTCTTCACAACGCGATCAGCGAAGTAATCAGACGCCACCGGGAGGAAGTTTTCCGTTGCGCCCATCTCGATGCGCAACGGACGTTTTCCAAGGAGCGCGGCATGAAGAACAGCCGCTGAAAACATTCCCAGGATAACGTCAGAATACGCAAGAAGGTCCCAAAGCGGTGCATCTTGTGTCAGGAGCACCCGTCCAGCCGTTAACTGGCCCGCCTTTTTCTCCAGGCCTTGATACTTGGCCGCAAATTCCTT
>JAYTIE010000231.1:0-8385 GCA_043732015.1 Elusimicrobiota bacterium
GTCCAGGTCCTCAGGTTTTGGTGCGACGATCATTTCCTGAAGATTTTGCAACGTGAACGGCTGGAAGACGATGAGATCCGACGGCTCCAGGGTTTCGAGATTGTCGGCCATGTGAATCTTGATGAAATCGCCGACATTCACCTGGAACAAGGCTTCGGAGCACGCGGGATCAAAGTGGCCGCCCGCTTCACGTCGGACAATTGATAGCGCATTGTCGATCGGCATGGCGCTTCGGTAGTGACGCTTTGACGTGATGGCGTCGAGTACATCCGCCACGGCGAGAATTCGAGCCAGTAGAGGAATCTGCTCGCCCTTCAGTTTACGGGGATAGCCATTTCCGTCATAGCGCTCGTGATGGCTGGACGCGATTTCCGGCACATCCTTCAGTCCGCGCTTGAATTTGAATTTGGAAAGGAGCTCGAAAGTCCCGGCGGCATGCGTCTGGATTTCCCGGTACTCGTCCATCGTCAGGGAGCCCTCCTTGCGAAGGATGTTCTCCTTGATCTCGATTTTTCCGAGATCGTGCATGAGGCCGGCGTACCGCAGTTTTTCCATGTCCTCTCCGGACACGTTCATTTTTTTACCGATCTCGAGGGCGTATTCCGTCACGCGGAAGGAATGGCTCGCGGTCAGCGGATCGCGCTGATCGATGGCGATGGAAAGTACTTCCAGCGTCGATTCGTAGTTCTTTTTCAGTTCTTGATAGAGACCCATCGTGCTTTTGTGCGCGTCGAAAAGCTGCTGTGTCCTTTCTGTCACGCGGTCCTCCAGTTTGGATGTCCATTCTCGCAGTGCTTCGGAAAGCGCCTTGTTCTCTTCCAGAAGGCGCTGATGCTCGATAGCCTGTTTCAAAAGGGATTTGATCTGTTCGATGTTCGCGGGCTTGAGAAGATAGGCGGTCGCGCCCGCGTTCAGCGCGTCGATGGCGAATTCTGTTTCGGCGTAACCGGTCATCATGATGACGGACATGTCGGGATGGTTCTCTTTCAGAACGCGGAGGACATCGATGCCGGTGAGATCGGGCATTTTGATGTCGAGGAGCGCGGCGGCGAATTCCTGTTGCTCGGCCGCGGCGAGCGCCGCCTTTCCGCAGTCCGCTGAAGTGACCTGGAACCCTGAGCTCTTGAGGATGCTTTCCAGCGTGATTCGCTGACCCTTGTTGTCGTCGACCAGCAGAATTCGGTCCTTGCTCATGACTCCTCTCCCTTCTCTTCGGTTCGATTCAGCGGAATCTTCACGGTGAAGGTGGTTCCCTTTTCCTTCTGGCTTCTGACCAGGATGGCCCCTCCGTGTTTTTCCACGATATTGTTGGAAATAGCGAGTCCCAGTCCGGTTCCCCGCGCTTTCGTCGTAAACAATGGTTCAAAGATCTTGGCCATGTGGACCGGGTCGATCCCCACGCCGGTGTCCTCAAATGAGATGGCGACCATTTCCCGCCGCCCGCCGTCCTCGCCGAACGTCTCGATCAGTTGTGAGGAGCGAATTCTCAGCTGTCCTCCCTCGGGCATGGCCTGGATCGCGTTGATCACCATGTTGCAGAAAACCTGATTCAGCCGGTCGGGGTCCACGAGGGTCGAGCCCAGGCTTCCGTCCAGCTCCCATTCGAGGCTCACGTTCTCCGGAATCGGAATAATGTCGGGGATTTTCCCGAGCAGGTCGTTGATCAGTGTGTGCCGGGGGACAAGATGAACTACGCGGGAGAAGTCGAGGAGTTCGCTGATGATAACGACCGCTTGGTCGACTTCTTCTTCGGCCAGTTTCATTATGTTTTTCAGATGCGGATCCGTTTCGATGACCGGGTTGTTGATGAGCGCGTTGCGGATGTAATAGACGGCATTTCGGATGGCTCCGAGTGGATTCTTGAGTTCATGCGCAACGCCGGCCGCCAGACGGCCGATGCTGGACAGCCGCTCGCTTCTCATCAGCTGATGCTGCAGATCTTTCTCCTTCTGCGAGGACATGCGCAGGTCGGTGACGTCCCGCATGATGGTCTGGATGGCCTGCTTTCCCGCAAAGTTAAGCATCTTGCTCGACTGGGCAATGATGCGAATCAGTCCGTCTTTCCGGATGAGCGAAATCTCCCTGTCGGCGATCCGGGCTCCGGCCGCCATCGAATGCATGTCGGCGGCGATCTTCGCGCGTTCCTGCGGGTGGCAAAGGTCGTAAAGACTGTTCTGCAGGAGCTCTTCTCTGGAGTATCCCGTCAGTTCTTCGGCTGCGAGGTTCGCCTCGAGAAGCGTCCCCTTGGCCGGATCCAGCAGGAAGATGGCCGAGCTCGATTGCTCGAACAGATTCTGATAGCGCTCTTTCGTGAGCCGGAGCTGTTCGCGGATGCCGACCAGTTCGGCGTGCGCGTTGTGCTCGTCGTAAATGCTGAGATCACCGCCGCCCGCGGCCCACGCGTCGCGTGATCGGCCTTCGAAGCGGCAGCGGCTGTCGTTGTTGGCGACGCAATGCGTCTCGACGAAGAAAACGGGACGGCGGGAAAGGTGGCTCATCAATCCCGTCAGGTATCCCGCCATCAGCCAGCATTGCGGCCCGGCCGAATCCGGTTTGAAAAAACTGAGATGTTGCGCCGCTTCGACAGAGGAGTCGGTTACAAAGATGAGAGAGGCGTCGTCAGAAGGAACGCGGGTAGCGCCGCCCAGATTCTTCATGGCGGGGGTCGCTTCCCTTCCGAAATAGGCGTCCGCCTGGCCCCACGAGAGACCGGTGCGGGCGAGCACGCCGTGGGCCGGGCGCTCTCCCAAGGTCCAGACGAGTTCCCGCCGGATACGCCCAACCGCTTCCGCGGGAAGCGCAAACATGACCGGATCGGGCGCGTCGGAAGATTTCATTCGGGAATCACAATCGCGATAGTGGCCTGGTTGGCCACAGTGACGATGCCGGACCGGACCCGAAGAGAGGCTGCTCGGACGGGGATCGCGATCATCGGAAGATCAGGAAGCACGGCTTCGGCATCCTTGAATGCCTCCAGGGCCAGCTTCGGATCCGCGGGCTGATCATGGGTGGAGAAGAAAAGCAGCGCGGCGGCCGGTTTCCGTGACTCCAGCTGGCCAAGGGCCTCGCGAAGCGCCGACCGGCTGGCTTCGCGTTGCACGGCGGCGTCGCCGGGAAAAGAGGACGTGTCGACCCACCCGAGACCCCAGGCGTCTTCGGTCAGGCACTCGAGAGCGGTGATCCCTGTCTGAACAGTCCTGGCGCCGCAGACCATTGGCGCGGCGCTCTGGGGCCAGAGGCTGAATCCGGCGATCCAGGATTCAATCCCGGCTTCGCTGGCGAGCACGTGGGAAAAAACGCGGCGGTCGACGTTGAGTCCCGCGTCGAACGCGATGATCCCGTGGTAGTCAAATTCGAGTCGGGCGTTTCCCCGTCGGCGGCGCAGCTCCGTCATGAGTGCCGTGGCGCCTCGCGCGGCGTTGTCTTTCTCGACGGCTGAGACGGCTGAAAGGCGCTGGCTGTGCCCCTGAACGAGCAAAACCAGTCGGTTGTCGGCGGCATCGGTGGAACGGATCCAGGGAGCAGGGATGCCAATCAGCGCATTTTCGCCCACCACCAGTCTCACGCCCTCCAGAAAATCCTTGAAGGAAGCGTCTCCGGAACCAGTCGCGATCGCCATGTCCATGGGACCCTCCGGCAGGGCGTTTCGGGCGGCTTCGGCCGCCTCCCTCCCGGACTGGAAGGGATCTGAGGTCGTCGCGACGCCGACTGCAATTCGCGTCATCTTTTCGTTCTGAATTTCCATTGTCGTGATTTCCCTGGCGGATCCGGCTCTTTTTCGCCAGGCGGCGTTTCTCCTTGCGAAGTGCAGGATTCGGCTTTAAATTTAGACGGGTTTTCACATGCTTTACCAGTTCTTATTCGGAATATTTTTAATTCTTTCGTTCTTCCTCGGGACAGCCCTTGTCCTGCAGGTCCTTCGTGCCAGGAAAAGGATGCTGGTTTACGGAACCGCGCTTGAAGCCGCGCAAAAGCAGGCTGAATTGCAGTCCAGCCGGATGAACCTGCTTTGCCGTGCTTTGCCGGCCATTCCCGGGTCGCTCGCCGGCGTGGGAGACGGATGGCAGGGCACCGTCCTGGATGACCTCCGGTCGTTGCTCTGGTCCGACGGCGCTTCCCTCTGGATCTATTCGGAACGCGAGCGCACGTTGACCGTTCAGGCCCGACGCGGCATTGATCCACCCACGGTCGCGGAGCGAATCCGTCTCGATATTGATGACGGACAACTTTGTCAGACCGCGCGCTTGCGCCTGCCCGTGATCGCCTCAATGACCGATCCCACCGGTGAGCCGGTCCATGCGCTCACTCTTCCCCTCGTGGTGGGTGCCGACCTTGTGGCGGTGCTGCAGGTGGTTCGCTCCAGAGGGGCACCATTCGCGGGGGGAGACGCGGACCTGGCGACCATGTTCGCGCGGGTTCTTTCCGTCGCCGTCGAGAACCGGAACATGGTGACCAACCGTGAAAAGTTTTATCTCGAGCTTGTTCAGACGCTGGCGGACATTCTCGATTCGCGAGATGCGTCGACCCAGGGACAAACGAAGCGCGCGCGCCGTCTGGCACGCGCCATCGCCGAGGAAATGGAGCTCCCGGAAGAATTCATTTACTACCTCGAATTCGCCGCGCTCATGCACGACATCGGCAAGATCGCGATCGATGAGAGCCTGCTGAAAAAAGCCGGGAAACTCACAGATCAGGAATTCGAGATCATCAAGAAGCACCCGGAACTCGGGTACAAGATTCTGGCTCCGGTGACGATGCTGGCGCCGGTTGCGCCGATGGTTCTCTACCATCAGGAATGGTTCAACGGAAAAGGGTACCCGGAAGGCCTGAGTGGCGAAGAAATTCCACTGGGCGCGCGCATCGTCGCGATCCTGGACGCATGGAGCGCGATGACCTCGTCGCGCCCCTGGCGACCGGCCATGACGTACGAGGCGGCGGTGCGGGAAATCACGAAAGGCGCCGGTACCCAGTTTGATCCCAAGATCGTTGAAGCGTTTCTGGCCGTCATCGAGGACGAAAGCGCGCTCGCCCAGGCGTCCTGATTCGCCGTTGCGCGGTTCCGGGAACGTTCGTATTCTCCGTGCATGCCCTCCGTCCTTTATGTTGTCGCGACGCCCATTGGAAATCTTTCCGATATCACCTATCGCGCGGTTGAAACGCTGAAGTCCGTCGACGTGATTGCCTGCGAGGACACGCGCCGCACGGAGAAGCTTCTCTCCCATCTCGGAATTTCGCGGTCGCTGCTCCGCTACGATGAGCACACCCATGCCTTCGGAAGCCGGAAGATCATCGAGTTTCTCCAGGCCGGGAAAAATGTCGCTCAGGTGAGTGACGCGGGAACGCCCGGCGTGTCTGATCCGGCCGCGCGGCTTGTGGCGGACGTCACCGCGGCCGGTTTCACCGTCATTCCAATTCCGGGACCGTCCTCCGTGGTGGCGGCATTATCGGTCTCAGGATTTTCTGGTGATGGTTTTGTGTTCCTTGGTTTCCTTCCGAGGCGTCCGGGTAAGGCCCGGCGGCTGTTGCAGGCCGCGGCCGGATTAGATAAAACCATCGTGTTTTTCGAGTCTCCGTTTCGAGCCTGTGCGGCCTTGGAAATGATCGCCGAAGTCATGCCGTCGTCAAAAGTGGTGCTGGGGCGAGAATTGACCAAGATTCACGAAGAGTTTCTGCGAGGGGACGCGCAGAATGTTCTGGCTCAGATGAAAACCAGACCCGAGAAAGGGGAAGTTGTGATCCTGGTTTCCCCGGGTGAGGCAGAAGCAGAGAGTGACGAGACGTCGTCCTGACGCGCCAATTTTGCAGGAGTTAATATCTTGATTCGGGTTTCCATTCTGGGCGCTACCGGCTATTCCGGTGGCGAGCTCATCAAAATCCTTCTTAATCACCCGAATGCCCGCCTACAGTTGCTGACATCCGAGTCGTCGCCTGGTAAACCGGTTTGGTCAGTTCACCCGCAGTTCCGGGGCCGGTTGGACCATAATTTCGTCCCTCGTGATGTAAAGAAAATCGCCGCGGAATCGGACGTGGTGTTTCTCTGTTATCCGGCAGGCGTGGGCATTGCGCCGGCGGCCGGGTTCCTGAAGGCGGGCGTCAAGGTGATCGACCTCTCCGCAGATTTTCGACTTCCAACCGCCAAGATGTACAAGACCTACTACCATGGCCGGCATGGCGCGCCCGAACTGTTGAAGCGCGCCGTCTATGGACTCCCGGAGCTTTTCCGGGAGCGGATCGCCGGTGCCTCCCTGGTGGCCAATCCGGGCTGTTACGCCACAGCGGCAACGCTGGCGGCGGCACCCCTCCTCCGGCCGGCCATCGTGGATCCTGACAGCCTCATCGTTGACGCCAAATCCGGCACCTCGGGCGCCGGGAAAAAAATGGCGTCCTCGTACCTGTACTGCGAAGTGAACGAGAATCTCCACGCCTACAATGTGGCCGTTCACCGTCATCAACCAGAGATCGAGACAGTGTTGAAGGCCGCGTCCTCGGTAAATGTCCGGCTGACTTTCACGCCGCACCTCATCCCGATGAATCGCGGCATCCTGTCCGTGCTCTATGCGACACTCAAGAAACCAATGAAAACCGGGGCCATTCGCGCCCTGTTTGCGAGGCAGTACGAGAACGAACCGTTCGTTCGTGTATTGCCGGAAGGCGAATTGCCCCAGACAAAGAACGTGACTCAAACCAACTACTGCGACATCGGAATTACCCAGGACAGCCGCCTTCGCCGCGTCATCGTCGTTTCGGCGATCGACAATCTGGTGAAGGGCGCTGCCGGACAAGCCGTTCAGAATATGAACCTGTGCTTCGGCCGACCTGAGACCGAAGGGCTTCTGTAATTCCGTCGCCAACTGAAAAGGAGACTTAGATGAGTTTGTTAGCAACGATCAAAGGCCTGTTCGGCTTCGGATCAAAAGGCCCAGCCACGCTGGGTCCTGGAGACCGCCTGCTGGACTGTGAAGACTGCAAAGGACCGTTTGTGTTCGACGCAGGAGAGCAGAAGTTCTTCAAGGAAAAAGGATTCACCGATCCGAAGCGCTGCCCGAAGTGCCGCAAGAAAGTTCGCGCTCGCATGCGTCGCCGCCGAGGACGCGGAGGATCGGGTGGTGGAGAGAGCGCCGCTGAGGCCGCTCCGCAGCAGAACCACAGCAACGGCAACAGTCACAGTGGAGGCCAGGAAGGTGGTGCCCGTTCCAGTGGGGGCCGCTCCGGCGGCCGTGGACGTCGCCGTTCGCATTCCGTCATCGACGGTGATTCGCCTTACGCAGACGAACGCTAGAGTACCGAAGAGTCGCTTCGGTCCCGTCCCCGAAAGGGGGCGGGACCATTTTTTTCAACGCGCATTTAGGAGACAACGTGACCGATTCAACCTGGCCTCTCGGATTTTCGGCAACCGGTCTGGCCGCCGGCCTTTCGAAGAAAAAGGGCAAGAAGGACATGGCGCTGTTTTACAGCCATGTTCCCGCCAATGGCGGCGCGGTATTCACCAACAACCAGGTGAAAGCGGCGCCCATCGTTTTGAGCCACGACCGGCTGATCAAGACCCGCGGCCATGTCCGGGCGATCATCGTTAATTCCGGCAGTGCAAACGCCGCGACCGGTGCCGCAGGCATGAAAGATTCCATCGCCAGCACTGGATGGGCGAGCGCGGGTCTCGGCATTCCGAAAGACGAGACCTGGGTCGCGTCGACAGGTGTGATCGGGACGCGCATCAACCTCCCGAAATACCGGAAGGGTCTGGCTTTGATGGTGAAGAAACTGAAGGCAGGCCCTGTCCTCGAAGGTGACCTCGCAGCGGAAGCCATCATGACGACGGACACGGTTGCCAAGAAAGCCGGTCTCATCTTCAATGTGGGCGATACGCCCGTTCGCATCTGGGGCTGCGCCAAGGGCGCGGGCATGATTCACCCGGACATGCGGGGACCGCGGGGGCAGTTACACGCCACCATGCTGGTTTTCATCATGACGGACGCCGCCATTCGGCCGGCGATCATCCAGCGCGCGCTGGAATGGGTGGCCGACAAAACGTTCAATTGCGTGAGCGTCGACGGTGACACCTCCACGAACGATTTCGTTTCCGTGATGGCGAATGGCGCTTCCGGAGCCCAGGAAATCAAAACGACGGAAGAGGGGGCCTACTTCAAATTCCGCGCGGCACTTCATGAGATCTGCGAAAGTTTGACTTCGAAGATCGCCATGGACGGTGAAGGCGCGTCCAAGATGGTCGAGATATTTGTTGAGAGTGCCCGGACGGAAACCTCCGCCCGGCAGATGGCGGCTGTCGTCGCGTCGTCGCCGCTCGTCAAGACCGCCTGTCACGGCGCCGACCCGAACTGGGGTCGCGTCCTGGCGGCCATGGGACGGTCGGGCATCAAGTTCGAACCG
>JAYTIE010000232.1:0-8322 GCA_043732015.1 Elusimicrobiota bacterium
CCTCTCCCGCTATATGCGCAACGGCATGCTTGAAGTGATCCGGCAGGATTACATCCGCACCGCGCGCGCCAAAGGACTTCCGGAAAACAAGGTCATCCTCTCGCACGCGGTTCGCAACACGCTGATCCCGGTCATCACCATCCTCGGCTTCGCGCTGCCGGATCTGATTTCGGCGGGCGTCATTTTCGAAACGATTTTTTCTTACCCCGGCCTCGGCCGGCTCGCCTACGAAGCGGTCATGACGCGGGACACGTTCCTGATCATGCCCACCGTGACGCTCGGCGCGCTGCTGACCCTGGTGGGGAACCTCATTGCGGACGTCTCTTACGCGTTCGCCGACCCCAGGATCCGCTACCGATGAAGAAGTTTCTCACCGCTCTCCTTACGCTGGCACTCCTGATTCCGCCCGCCACCGCCGGCGACAACGACACCTGGGCCAACTGGGAACGGAAGATTTCTGCCTCAATGAAGGGCATCCAGAAAAGGAAGGTGCCGGGGCGGACGATGGGCATCCTCGTCCCTTCCGACAACCGAGAAGACCTCTACCCGATGAGCGCCGAGTCGTACAACCTCCTGGCGCGAAGCGGCGGCACCGTCCTCATTCTCATGCAGGCGCCCGAAGGATCCAATGTCGACGGACTGGCGGTCCCCATGATCGCGGCGTTCGAGACCTCGTTCGGCCGTTTCGGCATCGACACGGAGCTCCGCGACAAATTCATGTCGGGGTCGCTCCCGGTGACGGGGAACGAAGAACTTTTTCCGCGGGAAGGATCCGTGACACTGCAACGCCAGCTCGCGTTCCTGAAATACGTCTACCGCGGCGACGCAGTCCGGATGAAGATCCTGCCGGTTTACGTTCACTTCTCCGACGCCAATTCGCAGGTGAAGGATTTCGCGCCGTTCCTGATCGAGGAGATCCGCGACGCGGGCCTCGATCTCGACCTGCTCACCGTAGTGGTCGCGAACCTGACGCGCGCCAATTCGCCGGACCGCCTCCGGGAATCCGACGGGCCCAATCTGCGCTCGGTGAGAAACCTCGATGTGGACAGTCTTCTCGAATGGACGGCGAATGCGAGCGGCGCATCGCTGGCGGACCGCGACGTGCTGACGCTGGGCCTCCTCATGAACCGGCTCAGCAACGCCGATCACGCGGACATCATCGCGTACGGCGATTCCGGCCACATGGTTCTCTCCAAGGACAGGAAGGCGCCGACCAGCTACGTGGCCGCGGGCTTCGCGTCCCTTCCGCCCTATCCGACGAAGCTTCCGCACGTGGATCAGGACCGCGTCCTAACCGTTTTTGATGACGTCATGCGCATGGACATCCTGACCATGACAAGGCAGGCCTGCATGTCCGCGGTGGACCCGACCGCGGCAAAGCCGCCGGAACTGGGCCACAAGGAAGGTGCCAAGAAGTGGCCGGTCTACGTCTCCATTTATGACGCGCAGGGGAAAATTCTGGGTCAGGCCGGGTCGCAGGTCGCGGTGGGCCCGCTCGAGGAAAGCCTTCGGCGCTATGCGGTGGAAGCCGTCCACAAGGCCAGCCCCATTCTCGACAAGGCCGCGATGAAAACCGCGGTTGTCGACGTCAGCATTCCCTTTGGATTCAACGTGCTCTCGCAGGCTGACGATCTCGTCCCGCTACTGAACGGCGTCGTGCTGAAAGCCTTCGGAAAAACGGCCGCGCTGCATCCCGACGCGTGGCGAAAATACCCGGATCCGCATCAGCTTCTGGCCGAGGCCGCCTACCGCCTCGACCTCGCCCCCTGGGCCTACACGTTCTCGACCATCAAGATCGATTCCTTCCGCGTTCTCGCGTTCAACGAGAAAGAACCGTTCCCATCCATGATCGCGCCGGACACAAAACGGAAAAAGAAGATGAAGACGAGCGAGGATGATGATTCCGGAGACACCGGCGGAACCGGCGGTGGTTCCGGAGGCGGCAAGGGCGGCGGATCGGGTGGCGGAGGAGGCGGAGGCGGCTCCTTCGGGTTCTGATGCTGAAACTTTACCTGAATCGTTTTCGCGCGAATCCCCTGGCCATTCTGGGCGCATTGATTATCGTGCTTCTGGCCGTGGCCGGCATTTTCGCGCTGAAACTGGCGCCGCAGGACCCGTTGCAGCAAAACCTCCTTCACCGGCTGGCGGCGCCGTCCGCGCAGAATATTTTCGGAACCGATGAGCTTGGTCGCGACGTGTTCAGCCGCATCGTGGTGGGTCTTCGCGTCTCGCTCGCGATCGGTTTCATCTCGGCCTTCATTTCGATTTCCATCGGAACCATCGTGGGTCTCATCGCCGGATACTGGCGCGGCTGGATCGATGCCGTGCTGATGCGACTCGTCGACATCGTCCTCTGCTTCCCGACCTTGTTCCTGATCCTCATGATTCTCGCCGTGCTCGACAAACCCAGCATCTACATGGTGATGGGCGTGATCGGTCTCACCTCGTGGGCGGGGCTCGCCCGCATGGTGCGCGGCGAAGTGCTCAGCATGCGCGAGCGCGACTTCATGCTCGTCGCGCGCGGCCTCGGCCTCTCCACGCCCCGCATCCTGTTCGTCCATCTTCTGCCGAACGTGATCTCTCCCGTTCTGGTCGCCGCGACGCTGACCGTGGGGTCGGCCATCCTGACCGAATCAGGTCTGTCGTTCCTGGGCCTCGGCGTTCAGCCGCCGCTGCCGTCCTGGGGAAACATCCTGACGTCGGGGAAGGACTACATCCACGTCGCCTGGTGGTTGTCGCTGTTTCCCGGTCTCGCCATTCTGGTGACCGTTCTCGGCTTCAACCTGTTCGGCGAAGGCCTTCGCGATGTTCTGGATCCCCGCCTGTGACCCCTCTCGTTTCCATCGATCACCTCAGCATCTCGTACCTCCAGGGGCCCTCGCTCATCCCGGCCGTGCGCGACGTGTCGCTCACCATTTCCAAGGGAGAGACGCTGGCGCTCGTCGGGGAATCCGGTAGCGGGAAGTCCACGCTCGCCCTGGCGCTGATCGGTCTCCTTCCCAAAGACCAGAGCCGCGTGACGGGATCGCTGCAATTTGAAGGCCGCGAGTATGCCGGCGCCACCGACGAAGACTGGCGCGCGTTGCGGGGCCATCGCATCGGGATGGTGTTTCAGGATCCATTCTCGGCTTTGAACCCCGTTCTGACCATCGGCGCGCAGATCGAGGAAACCGTGCGGCTGGACGCGCGGTGGAATGCCGAAAACGCCGCCCGGGCGCGCGCGCGCGAACTGGTGCAACATGTGCAGCTGGGCGACGCCGACCGGATTCTAAGGTCGTACCCGCATCAACTCTCGGGCGGTCAGCGGCAGCGCGTGGTGATCGCCATCGCCATCGCGCGAAGCCCCGACCTTCTGATTGCCGATGAACCCACCACCGCGCTGGACGTCACCATTCAAGACGAGATCATGAAGCTCCTGAAGCGCCTTCAGGAAGAGCTCGGCATGGCCATGCTGTTCGTCACGCACAATTTGCCACTCATCCGCCAGATCGCCGCCCGCACCGCCGTCATGTACGCGGGCCAGATTGCTGAGGTGGGAACCACCGCCGCCGTTCTCGGCGCACCGCAGCACCCGTATACGCAGGGCCTGCTCCGGTCCCTGCCGCGCCTGAAGCCGTCCGGCATTCTTCCGGTTCTCGAAGGCCAGCCGCCGGAACCGGCGCATCTTCCGGCCGGATGTCCTTTTCACCCGCGCTGCGCGTCCCGCTTCGAGCCCTGCGACAAGAAAGAAGCGGCGCCCCGCCCCGCCGCCCAGTCCACCGTGCGCTGCCACCTTTATCCGGAGACCTGATGGACCTGATTGTCGAAAACGTTTCAAAGACCTTCCCCGGGGAACGAGGGCTGTTCGGCCGCCGGGCAGGGACGCACGCCGTGAAGAGCGCGGGGTTCCGCCTGGCCGCTAGCGAAAGCCTCGGCATCGTGGGGGAATCCGGCAGCGGTAAAACGACCTTGGCCAAAATTCTCGCGGGATTCCTGCCGGCGGACTCAGGGTCAGCCCGTCTGGGTGAGCTCGATCTCCTCACGCTCTCCCGCACCGAACGCGCGAAACACGTGCAGATGGTGTTCCAGGATCCTTTCGGATCCATTAATCCCAAGCTCCTTCTCGGAACCCAGTTGATCGAAGCCATCTGCCCGCGAAATGGGGGCGATCCGGAACAAAAGGCCGCGGCGCTCCTGAAAGATGTGGGCCTGTCGCCCGATCATCTGGGCCGCTACCCGCACCAGATCTCGGGCGGACAGCGTCAGCGCTTCGCGATCGCCCGCGCACTGGCCGCGGAACCGACGCTGTTGATCGCCGACGAGCCCGTCTCCAGCCTCGACCTCTCGGTGCAGGCCCAGATCATCAATCTGTTGAACGCGCTCCGCCGCGCCAAAGGATTCAGCCAGCTCGTCATCTCTCATGACTTGGCCGTCATTTCCAACACCTGCGACGCCGTGATCGTGATGAAGGACGGCGACATCGTCGAAGCCGGCCGCGTGTCTGATCTTCTCGACCGCCCCTCCCACGCCTACACCAAACGCCTCATCGCCGCCGCCCCGGCGCTATAGAACCGCCTCCCCGTCCTGCACGATAATTTTCGATAATCAGCCCACATGATCCTGGCAGACCTTATTCATCAGAACGCCGCGAGCCATCCGGACTCGACCGCCCTCATCTTTCGCGACAAGGCGACCACCTACGGCGAGCTCGACGCCCTTGTGCGCCGCTGCGCGGCCGGTCTGAGCGCGGCGGGCGTCAAGAAAGGCGACACCTTCGCGCTCATTCTCCGGAACGCGCCGGAATTCATCATCCTCAGCATGGCGCTGGGGAAAATCGGCGCTATCGCCGTGCCAATCAACTTCCTCGAGAAACCGGACCGCCTGGCGCTCATCCTGAATGACGCGCGCGCGGTCGGCGTGCTCACGAGCCGGGAGTTCTACCGCCACGTGGCGACGGCCAGTAAGCAGATCCCGACCTTGAAGCTGTTCTACTTCCGCGAAGGCGAACACAAGTATTTCAAACCCTTCGTGACCCTGTTGGAGGCCGCGCCCCGCACGGCGCCCGATCTCTCCAGCGACGACGACCTCATGATGCTGCTCTATACGTCCGGCACCACGGGCCTGCCCAAGGGTGTGATGCTGACGCACCGCAATTTCCTGGCGAATGCCGACCAGTGCCAGGGGGCGATCCACATCACGGCGAAGGACCGCTTCCTCTGCCTGCTGCCTCTTTTCCACTCTTTCTCGTGGACCACGTGCGCCGTCCTTCCCTTGAAGGTCGGCTGCCGCATCGTGATCATCGAATCGCTGCTGCCGTTCGATCCCGTCATCAAGGCGATCTGGAAGTACAAGATCACCCTGTTCGTGGCCGTCCCGCAGATTTATTCCGCGCTTACCTCGAAGATCAAGGGCGCGAAGGCGCTCGTTCTTCGTTTCCTGAACCCGATCCGCCTCTGCATTTCAGGGGCCGCGCCGCTGACGCAGAAAGTGCATGAGAGTTTCGAAAAGACTTTTGGCCTGAAACTCATTGAAGGCTACGGCCTGACCGAGTGTTCGCCCGTCGCCACGCTGAATCCGGAAAAGAACAACCGGCACGGCACCGTGGGCCTGCCGCTGCCCGGCGTCGACATCGGCATCCGCGACGACGACGGCCATCCGCTGGCGCAGGGCGAAGTGGGGGAAATCTGGATTCGCGGCGACAACGTGATGAAGGGCTATTACCACAAGCCGGAAGAAACCGCGGAAGCGCTGACCGCCGACGGCTGGCTCCGCACCGGCGACATGGGACGCTTCGACGGCGACGGCTTTTTGAGCATCGTGGACCGGAAGAAGGACCTGATCATCATCAAGGGTCTGAATGTGTATCCGCAGGAAGTCGAAAACGTTTTCCTCAAAGATGACCGCGTGAAGGAAGTGGCCGTGGTGGGCAAGATGGATCCGGACACGGGCGAAGAAACGATTCGCGCCTTCGTGACGGCCAGAGACGGCGCCGAGATCGACAAATCCGCCCTTTTGGCGCTCTGCCGCGAAGGTCTCTCGCCGTACAAGCGGCCGAAAGAGATTTTCGTGATCCCCGAAATGCCGAAGAATGCCCTGCAAAAAATCCTGAAGAAAGAACTTCGCGCGCGGCCCTGACCGTGGTCACGACCAAATTATCGGCCGCTCTTCTTCAGTCCCTGGGCGCCAACGCGCACGTGGTCGGCGGCGCGGTCCGTGACCGGCTTCTGGGCCGTCCGACCCTCGACCTCGATCTCATCGTCCCCGAAAAGTCCGAAGCCGCTGCCGCGCGCCTTGCGAAGGCAACCGGGGGACGTGCGTTCCCGCTTCACACCGACCTCGGGATTTATCGCGTCACGACCGCAGAGTGGCACATTGACATCGCCCGCTATCAGGGGGAAAATTTAGAAGAAGATCTCGATAGGCGTGATCTCACGATCAACGCGCTCGCCGTCCCGCTGAACGCGTGGTTCACGCCGGCGTGGAAGAAGAAGATCATCGACCGGCACGGCGGACTGAACGACCTGGCCGCCAAACGGTTGACGCCGCTTTCGAAGAAGGTTTTCAAGGAAGACCCGCTTCGCCTCCTGCGCGTGTTCCGGATCGCGGCGGAAATCGGGTTCTCGATTTCCGCGGAAACAAAGAAGTTGATCCACACGCAGAGGAAGCTCTCCTCCAAACCGGCCGGGGAACGCCAGCGCGAGGAATTCCTGAAGATGTTTTCCGCGGAGCGCGCGCACCGGTCGCTCGTCCTCATGGACGACTGCGGCGTTCTGGACGTCGTGTTCCCGGCCGCCGCCACCTTGAGGAAGACCGCGCCCGCCTATTACGGCAAGGGCGGCGTGCTGAAACACACGCTGGACAGCGTTCTCCGGTTCGAAGAGATCATGGAAACGCTACCACAGTGGTTTCCGCGCACGCACAAAAAAATCCGCGCTTACTTGGGTGAAACGATATCCGGCTATTCGCGCCTCGCGCACTGTAAGTGGGCGCTGATCCTTCATGACATTGGCAAGCCGAAGACCGCCAAGATGCAGGACGGCCGCCTCCGGTTTTTCCAGCACGAACATGTGGGCGCGGACATGGTGGGCGCGCTGAGCGCGCGGTACCGCTGGTCTTCGGACGAAACCAACCGCTACGCGCGTCTCGTCCGCAACCACATGCGTCCCGGCAACCTCGCGACCCACGCGGACGACGTGTCAAACAAGGCGATTCACCGCTTCTTCCGCGATCTGGAGGACGACGGCATTTCCATGCTCCTTGTCTCGCTGGCTGACCACCTCACCTATCTGACTCCGGCCCAGCGGAAGCGCCGCAACTCCGCGCACGAGATCGTCACCCTGCAGATGGTGGCGTCCTACTACAGCGACCCGAAGAAACTGATGCCGCAGAAGCTTCTGACCGGTCACCACATCATGAAGGAATTCAAGCTTCCGCCGTCGCCGCTGATCGGCAAGCTGATCACCGAAGCGCACGAAGCCCAGGTCGACGGCAAGGTGAAGACCGTCGCGCAGGCCCTCTCGTTCCTGAAACCCGTCGTGGAACGCCTCCTCGCGGAAACACCGGAGAAGAAGTGACGGTCTCAAAATTCCTCGACAAAGCGGCCGCGCAGGCGGAGCGGACCATGCGTCTCGGTTACGGCGGGCCGTTCGGCGCGGTGATCGCGAAGGGGAACCGCGTGATCGCGGTCGCCAGCAATTCCGTTCTGAAATCCAAAGATCCCACCTGCCACGCGGAAATGAACGCGATCCGCATCGCGGCGAAAAAACTGAAGTCTCCGTTCCTGACCGGTCTCGACATCTATTCCACCACCGAACCGTGCCCCATGTGCTTCGCGGCCATTCACTGGGCGCAGATCTCCCGCGTTTTTTTCTCGACCGTCATCGCCGACGTGAAGCGCCTCGGGTTCAACGAGCTCACCGTTTCGAACCGCCAGATGAAATCACTCGGGAAAAGCCCGGTGAAGCTGAAGCGGGCCCAAAGCGAGAGCTGCCGCCGTCTCCTTGATTCCTTCGCAGCGCTTCCGGAACGCCGCCTCTACTAGACCATCATCCCGGAGAACCCCATGAGCCAGTGGACCCTTTACTACAACCCGAAATGCGGAACGTGCCGCAACACACTCGAGATTCTTCGCGCGAAAAAGATCGAACCGCGCATCGTCGAGTACCTGAAGACGCCGCCGACCCTGACCGAGCTTGAAACGATCGTGAAGAAGACGGGCGGCGACGCGCACGCCATCGTGCGGGCGAAGGAAGATGAGTACGGGGAAGCGGGCCTCTCGCTCGAATCCAATGCGAAAAAGATTCTGGCCGCGATCGTGAAACATCCCATTCTTCTCCAGCGCCC